>CAMBLP010000148.1 GCA_945868195.1 Bordetella parapertussis | reverse complement strand
GAACATCCGAGGCGAGCCAGACCGGCCCGTCGAGTTCGATCTTATTCAAGGACAACTGCCTTTGTAATCACGATATCGTTGGTCGGTACATTTTGATGAAAGCCGCTGTTAGCCGTTGGTACGCCTTTCATTTTGTCGATCACGTCCTGCCCTTCGACAACCTCGCCAAACACGGCATAGCCCCAGCCCTGAGCCGTTGGCGCAGTGTGGTTCAGGAAGTCGTTGTTCGCGACGTTAATAAAAAACTGTGCAGTCGCTGAGTGAGGATCGCTGGTGCGCGCCATGGCAAGTGTGTACTTGTTGTTTTTTAGACCATTGTTGGCCTCGTTTTCCACGGTGGCCTTGGTGGGCTTTTGCTTAAGGCCTGGCTCGAAACCACCACCCTGGATCATGAAGCCATCGATCACGCGATGGAAAATCGTACCGTCAAAAAAACCGTCTTTGACATAGGCAAGAAAGTTCGCCACAGTCTTTGGGGCTTTTTCAGCGTTGAGAGAAATAATGAAGTCGCCCTGATTTGTGGACATTTTGACGCGGGGTGCTGTGCTCATGGAAGTAACGCCTTGTTTTTGAGTCGAGTTGGAAGGAGAAGCCGCTTGGGCCGATAAAGACACCAGCGGAATCATACCGACCAGTGCGAGGCCGCGCATAAAACGCAACCCATAAGAGAAAATCGTCATTTCAATGTGCCCTCAAGTAGGTCTTTTAAGCGTTTGATTTTTGGTGCCAAGCCTTGGACGCCAGCCTGCGATGCTTTTTGGTAGGCGCGCAGCGCAAGATTGAGCTGAACATCGCCAAGATTGGCCTGTGCAGTGGCGTATTTTGGATTGATCATGACGGCCATCTCAAGCGCGCGTCTGGCTTGTTCGAGTTCGTTGCGCTTGACGTAAAGCGCGGCGAGGTTGTTCCAGGGCTCTGGCAGCTCGGGAAAACGGGTCGTCATCTGGAGATAGATGGCCTCGGCTTGGGGAGTACGATTCATTTCTGCCAGCACGCGGGCATGTAAAAACATCAGCTGAACGTCAGTGCCGGGCGTATGGGTCATGGCTTCGATAGCCTGGCGCGCCTCAACCGTTTGGAGCGCTTCTTTGAGTCGACCCGCATTGATCAAACCGTTGATCCGGTTGGAAATCTCGGTCGGTGTTAGGGGAATGCGCGTATCTACGGAAGGCGCGAGCGCCTCGAGGAGCTTGGCTAGGCCTTCCCAACCGCCATCGGAGACCTTGTCGCCCAAAATTGCATTGGGATTTGTAGTGACTGCTGAAGGCAAGGAGTCCCTAAGGGTTTGATTGCCAGCGTCGGTCGGGTCACTTGCCAAAGGATTGAGCGTGGTAGGTGTGCTCCCGCCCAAATTGAGTTGGGCGAGTGCAGCCCTTGGGATCGACACCGACAGGCACAATGCCACAGCTATGGCGAACCATGCCGTCATGCTTGTGATCGAACGCGTACTTTTCGCCAGCTTCAAGTCGTGGAACCCTCAATTGCTATACTTGTAGAACTGCATTTTAGCCCTGCTTTTGACTGACCACACGCATGCTACAGATCTACGACTCATTGTCCCGCTCCAAACGCCCATTTCGCCCGGTACAGCCCGGCAAAGTAGGGCTTTATGTGTGTGGAATGACGGTATACGACTACTGCCATCTAGGGCATGCCAGGATGTTGGTCAGCTTTGACGTCGTCCAGCGTTGGCTGCGCGCCTCGGGTTATCAGGTTCAATATGTGCGTAATATTACTGATATCGATGACAAAATCATCAGACGCGCGGTTGAGACCAACCGCCGTTTGGGCGAGGTGACCTCTTATTACATCGATGCGATGCATGCCGACGAGCGCGCTTTGTCCGTGCAGTCCCCCGACGCGCAGCCCTGCGCGACCGAGTATGTCGGCGATATGCTTGACATCATCGGCAAGCTCGAACAAAAAGGCCTGGCTTATCATGCGGTCGATGGCGATGTAAATTTCGCCGTCCGCGAGTTTCCGGAGTACGGCAAGTTGTCGGGCAAGTCGCTTGACGACTTGCGTGCCGGTGAGCGTGTGGCTGTGGCCTCTTCTAAGCGCGACCCGCTTGACTTTGTCTTGTGGAAATCCGCCAAGGAGCATGAACCTGATGACACGCGTTGGGACTCGCCCTATGGCTGGGGCCGACCCGGCTGGCACATTGAATGCTCGGCGATGAGTAAAGCACTGCTGGGTTTGCCCCTGGATATTCATGGCGGTGGTCCGGATCTCAAGTTCCCGCATCATGAAAACGAAATCGCTCAGACTGAGGGCGCTTTTGGCGGCACGCTGGCCAACAATTGGATGCATTGCGGTCCGTTAATGGTCGATGCAGAAAAAATGTCCAAGTCGTTGGGCAATTTTCGTACGATTCGCCAAACCATTGGCATGCTGGACGAGGCTTTCAAGCAAGGGCAGCCCGCTGTCACCGAGTCGGCGGCATACGAGGTCAACCCGCGCGAAGCCGAAATGCTGCGTTTCTTTATCGTGCGCAATCACTATCGCAGCGCACAAAACTACGCACCGGACAATTTGATCGATGCGCAGCTGTCACTTGATCGCCTCTATCAGACGCTACAAAATTGCCCGCCTGCAACTGGCGCGGTCGACATTGACTGGCAGGCACCGCAGGCAGTGGCCTTTCGCGAGGCGATGAACGACGACTTTAATAGCGCGGGCGCTGTAGCGGCCTTATTCGAGCTGGCCAGCGAGGTCAATCGCAATAAAAGCGCCGCTTTATCGGCGCAGCTTAAATCACTCGCCGAGCTGCTGGGACTCCTGCAAAAAGACCCCATGGTTTATTTTCAGAGCCCGACACGCTACACCCGTCGCGCGATCGAACAGGGTGCTGCGAGTGAGGACGCAAGCCCCGCTGCCACGCTTTCAGAGTCAGAGATCGAGGCGTTGATCGCGGCCCGGGCAGAGGCTAAAGCAGCAAAAAACTTCGACGAAGCCGACCAGATTCGTGCGACACTGAAAAACGCAGGAGTCGAGCTTGATGACAAGCCCGGTGGCCTGACTCAGTGGCGCCGTGCCTAAGGTCTATTCCATGCCTACTTCTGATATTGCTCAAGGTAAACCCGATTACTGGGATTCGGCGATCGCGCAATTGATGCGGCGTGACCGGATCATGAAAAAAATTATTCCTAAGTACCCGGATATTTTTCTGACCTCACGCGGCAATCCTTTTGTGACACTTGCCCGCTCGATCATCGGTCAACAAATTTCTGTCAAAGCAGCAGAATCAGTTTGGCAAAAGTTTTTGCTCGAATGCGGTAAACGCCCCACACCTTCAAGTGTCCAGGCCGCGGGCGTGGATCGCCTTCGTGCAGCTGGACTTTCCGGGAGAAAGTGCGAGTACGTCCTTGATCTATCAACACATTTTATCGACAAGCTGGTGCGCCCACAAAAGTGGGCCAGTATGGAAGACGAAGAAGTGATTGTCGAGTTGACGAACATTCGGGGTATAGGCCGCTGGACAGCGGAAATGTTTTTGATTTTTAATCTCCAGCGGCCCAACATCTTGCCGCTTGATGATGCGGGACTATTAAAAGCAATCTCGTTACACTATTTCAGCGGTGAGCCTGTCTCCCGCTTTGAAGCCCGAGAAGTGGCCCAAGGATGGCAGCCGTGGTGCACGGTTGCGACTTGGTATTTATGGCGATGCTTGGACCCCACTCCGGTGGAATACTAAGTGCGCCTAGGATTAAATGAGCTCACATAGACATGCGCAATACTTTTCTTGAATTTGAACAACCCCTCGGCGAGCTCGAGGGCAAGATCGAACAACTGCGCTATGTGCAGGCGGATTCGGCCGTCGATATTTCAGATGAAATCAGTCGACTTCAACAAAAAAGCCAAAATCTCGCCAAAGATATTTACTCCAAGCTCACGCCGTGGCAGACCTCGATGGTTGCCCGTCATCCACAGCGTCCTTATACGCTCGATTACGTGCGCGAAATCTTTACTGATTTCCATGAGTTGCATGGAGATCGTATGTTTGCGGACGACTTGTCGATTGTCGGTGGCATGGCGCGTTTTAATGGCACGCCTTGCATGGTGATTGGGCATCAAAAAGGCCGCGATACCAAAGAGCGCGCCGCGCGTAACTTCGGCATGCCGCGTCCCGAGGGCTATCGCAAAGCGATGCGTTTAATGCGTCTCGCAGAAAAATTCAATCTACCCGTTTTTACCTTTGTGGACACGCCCGGCGCCTATCCTGGCATCGGTGCCGAAGAGCGCGGCCAGTCCGAAGCCATCGGTCACAACCTCTTCGCCATGGCCGAGCTCAAGGTGCCGATCATCTCGACCATCATCGGTGAGGGCGGTTCAGGCGGTGCTTTAGCGATCGCGGTTGGTAACGTTGTCTTGATGTTGCAGTACTCGACTTACTCGGTGATTTCGCCCGAGGGTTGCGCGTCGATCTTATGGCGCAGCCCGGACAAAGCTTCCGAGGCCGCGGCCGCACTCGCCATCACCGCAGATCGTCTCAAAGACTTCGGTTTGATCGACAAAGTCGTTAACGAGCCCGTTGGCGGTGCGCATCGCGATCCTCGCGTGATGGCGCGCTTGCTGCGTCGTTCGTTGGCCGATGCCTTGCGATCGTTGTCTGGCATGACACCTCAACAACTGATCGATCACAGGCTCGAGCGTTTGTTGTCCTATGGAAGTTTCCAAGAGGTGCGCGCCTAAGGGCGGTACCTCAGGTGCCCTCTTACGCGCTTGCTGGCGCCTCTTGATGCACAACGCCTGGCCCGACGCTCCCGTGCGGGCACTCCAGCAGACGCTGGCAAACATCCCCGCGGATCAAGCCGTCGCAGTTGCACTGAGCGGCGGCACGGACTCAGTCGCGCTCGCCTTGGTGGCTGCGCAGGTGTGCGTGCAACGCGGTCAAGCCCTTTATTTTTTCCACATCCACCACGGCCTGATGCCTGAGGCTAATGCCTGGGCCGAGCACGTGGCCGTGCTTGCGCGTGCGCTTGCTGTGCCCTTGGTTGTGCGTCATGTCCAGGTCGATCTGGCGCAGGGGTTGGGCACCGAAGCCTCGGCGCGCGAAGCGCGTTATCAAGCTTTAACTGCGCTCGCAGACGAACACCAAGTGGCCGCGCTTTTGCTTGCCCATCATCAGCAAGACCAAGCTGAAACCGTGTTGCTGCGTTTGCTGCGTGGGGCAGGGGTGCTGGGGCTGAGTGCGATGCAAGACGATGTGGTGCGCCAAGGGATGCGACTCTTGCGTCCCTGGCTGGACATTGAACGAGCAGAGCTGGTCGCGATCGCCCAGGAGTTTGCGGACCGGACTGGTTGGCAGGCAGTCCAGGACCCCAGTAACAC
>CAMBLP010000147.1 GCA_945868195.1 Bordetella parapertussis | reverse complement strand
CTGCAGATGAGTACCCGTGATGGCTCGCCAGCCCCTCAGCTAAAGGACATTCGCGTGCGTCAAGCGATTGCCCACGCCATTGACCGCCAGGCGATTTTGAAGAACATCGTAGGTGGCGGTGAAATCCTCAACTCTATTTGCACACCTTCACAGGTCGGTTGCACCAGCAAAGGCGTCAAGGTCTACAACTATGACCCTGCCTTAGCCAAAAAGCTTTTGGCAGAGGCCGGCTTTCCAAATGGTTTTGAAGTGGATCTGATGGCCTATCGTGAGCGTCCACAAACGGAAGCCATGATCAACTACCTGAGCGCTGTCGGTATCAAGCCCAAGCTGAGCTTTATGCAATACGCAGCGATGCGGGATCTGGCGCGCGGCAACAAGACCTCCATTACGCACCAGACTTGGGGCTCTAACTTGGTCAATGACCTGTCAGCCTCCACGCCTGTGTACTTTGGTGGCGGGGCGGATGACGTCAGTCGTAACCCTGAAGTCATCAAGCTACTCAAAGAAGGTGACAGCACGGTTGATCTGAAAAAGCGTCAAGAGATTTATCAAAAGGCGTTATCCATCATTGCGGATCAAGCTTACGCCGTGCCACTCTGGACCTTACCTGTCTATTATGTTGCCAATAAAGAAGTGAACTTCAAGCCCTACCACGACGAGTTAGTGCGTTTCTGGGAAATGAGCTGGAAGTAATCCTTTCTTTATAACTTTTAATTATTCGCATCTCAGGTAAGGCATCATGCTGGCATATATTACGAAGCGACTGGGACTCGCCGTCCTGGTCGCGCTGACCGTCTCTATTCTTGCCTTTATGTTGCTTTACCTCTCGGGCGATCCGGCATTAGCCATCGCCGGAGAGGGCGCGCGCCAAGTCGATATCGACATGGTGCGTAAAACCTACGGTTTTGATCAACCGATCATTGTGCAATTTGGTAACTGGCTGTTCAAGATCGTCCAAGGCGATCTTGGTCAGTCGATCTATTTCAAAACCGAAGTGGGTACGCTGATTTTTACTAAGCTTAAAACCACCATGTTGCTCGCCGTTTACTCACTGCTGTTTGCGCTCATTATTTCAGTGCCTCTGGGTGTCTTGGCCGCGATCTACAAAAACAGCTGGATCGATCGTCTGTGCTTAGGCGTTGCCGTCGTGGGTCAGGCCATGCCTAATTTCTTTTTCGCTTTGATCTTGATTATGTTGTTCTCGATTAGCTGGCGGATGTTGCCGGTATCTGGTAGCGGCACCTGGCAACATTTTGTCATGCCCTCGATTGCCCTCGGCTACTACGCGGCGCCCGCCTTTATGCGCCTCATCCGTGCTGGCATGATCGAAGTGCTCAGCGCCGACTATATTCGTACCGCGCGCGCCAAGGGGCTACCCACTAGCAGCGTGGTCCTTAAGCATGCACTGCGCAATGCCATTGTCCCCGTCGTGGCTCTCGCCGCTGTTCAACTCGGCTTTTTGCTGGGTGGCTCCGTCGTGATCGAAACTATTTTTGCCTTGGATGGTTTGGGCTATCTCGCCTACCAAAGCATTATTCAAAAAGACTTCCCCGTCACGCAAGTGATCGTCCTGCTGCTATCAGTCATCTATATTTTGCTGACACTGGCCTCTGACGTTGCCAACGCCTGGCTTGACCCTCGCATCCGGGTTGCTTGAGATGAAAAAAAATGCAGCGCTTTATGTGGGTTGTGGCCTACTCCTTTTCATCGTTCTTTGTGCAATCTTCGCACCCTTGATCTCACCCCATGATCCTTATGCCCAGGATTTGACCAATCGCACAGTTCCGCCTTTCTGGTATGAAAAAGGGAGCTGGGTGCACCCGCTTGGAACCGATCAACTTGGCAGGGACTATTTGTCGCGCTTGATTTACGGTGCGCGGATTTCTCTGCTTATTGGTCTGAGTGTTGCGGTGATCTCAGGTCTCATCGGTACGACGATGGGGATGCTCGCAGGCTACTTTGGTGGCCGCATCGATATGATTGTGTCGTTCATGGTGACGACACGACTATCGTTGCCTGTGATTTTGGTGGCACTCGCGACGGTTGCTTTGGTCGGCGGCTCCTTGTGGGTCGTCATCTTGGTGCTAGGTTTATTGAAATGGGATCGCTTCGCTGTCGTGATGCGCAGTGCCACGCAGCAAGTGCGCTCGATGGAATATGTCTCTGCCGCGCAATCTGCAGGCGCCTCGACCTTGAGGATTATGCTCACTGAGGTGCTGCCCAACGTACTCCCGCACTTGATCGTGATCGCGACCCTCGAGGCGGCCAGCGCGATTTTGCTTGAGGCTGCACTCTCCTTCTTGGGGCTTGGCGTCCAACCCCCATTGCCCTCTTGGGGTCTCATGATTTCCGAGGCAAAGTCCTACATGTTCTTCTCCTTTTGGCTGATTGCGATTCCCGGTACAGCCTTGGCTTTATTGATTTTCTCCATCAATCTGGCGGGTGATGGTCTCCATCAGCTCCTGACACCGGGCGAGAGAGCTTAATCATGGTGACTGACGAAATTGTTCTGAATGTGCAAAACCTGACCGTGGATATCTCTACCCCACGTGGCACCCTGCATGTCGTGCGCGATATTTCCTTACAGGTCAAACGCGGCGAAACGCTCTGTATCGTGGGCGAGTCGGGGTGCGGCAAGTCCATCACTTCGCTCTCCTTGATGGGTTTGTTGCCTAAAACCGCGTCGCGCAGCAGTCGTGTGTTTGAGTTTCTTGGCGAGGATCTTGCGAGCGCGAGCAAAAGCCGCATCAACGATTTGCGTGGCAATCGTATGGCGATGATTTTTCAAGAACCGATGACGGCCCTCAATCCCGCCTATACCATCGGAGATCAGCTTACCGAGCACTATCGCCACCATCTCAAGGCCTCGGCTGAAGACGCACGCTTGCGTGCTGTCGAGCTTTTGGAAAAGGTGGGCATCGCCTCCGCAGCCGAGCGACTCGGGCAGTATCCGCATCAACTCTCTGGTGGCTTGCGTCAGCGCGTCATGATCGCCATGGCACTGATGTGTGGTCCAGAGTTACTGATCGCAGACGAACCCAGCACGGCGCTGGACGTCACGATTCAAGCGCAGATTTTGCGCTTGTTAGCCGATTTGCAGAAAGAGCTTGGTATCGCCATGGTGCTCATCACCCACGATCTAGGCGTGGTTGCTCGGATCGCCGATCGAGTCGCCGTGATGTACGCTGGACAAATCGTCGAAGAGGGTACAGCCGAGGATATTTTCGCAGCACCGCAACATCCCTACACGCGCGGCTTGATCAGTTGCATCCCTATTCCAGGCAAAACAGTTCCTGGCGGCAAGCTTGGCACCATCCCAGGCGTTGTCCCATCGCTGATCGGCGAGATGAAGGGCTGTGCTTTTAAAGATCGTTGCGAATTCGCCCAAGCGCGTTGTAGCGAGACCATCCCCTTGCATCAGACGCGCCAGGGTCAACAATGGCGCTGCATCATGAATGAAACACAACAGAGCGGAGCAGGCCAATGACTGCCCTGATTGAAACAAAAGATCTGCAGCGCACCTTTTTAGTCAGCGCTGGCTTGTTTAAACCTCGCCAGACACTGCATGCCGTCAATGGTGTCGACCTCTCGGTGCAACGCAAAGATGTGCTGGGTATCGTAGGCGAATCGGGCTGTGGCAAATCAACGCTAGCCCGCATGTTATTGGGTCTGACACCCCCTTCGCGCGGAAGCGTCCTGATTGATGGGCAAGATATCAGCAAAATCGATCGTCGCGATCTGGCGCGTCGCGTGCAGCCTATTTTCCAAGATCCGTATTCTTCTCTTAATCCGCGTCGGACGATTTCCTCTATTGTGTCCTTTCCGCTGGATGTACTTGGCGTAGGAACAAAGAGCGAACGTCGCAAAAAAGCCATCGAGATGCTGGATCGCGTGGGCTTGCCCGCACGCTATGCGGACAATACACCCGGACAACTTTCTGGCGGCCAACGTCAGCGCGTCGCGATCGCACGGGCACTCGTGATCAATCCTGAGATTGTGATTTGCGACGAGCCGACTTCTGCACTCGACGTGTCTGTCCAAGCTCAGATTTTGAATTTATTGTTGGACTTACGCAAAGAGTTCAATCTGACTTATGTATTCATCAGCCATAACTTGGCTGTCGTGGAACACATTGCCACCCAAGTTGCGGTGATGTATTTGGGGCGTGTTGTCGAGCTCACTCAAACCGCCGAACTGTTCAAACATCCTCGGCATCCCTACACACAGGCTTTGTTGGCCTCTGTCCTGACGCCCGAGCCTGGTTTGGGAATCCCTGATATGGGACTGGGTCTTTCGTTTCCAGACCCGTTACATCCGCCCTCAGGCTGCTCCTTTCACCCACGCTGCCAGCAACGTCGGCCGGAATGTTCCGTGGAGCACCCACACCTCTTGCGCGACGCACAAGGTGATGTGGCGTGTCATCTTTATCCCGCAAAAAAATAACGCGCAGGAAAACGAGTCGTTTTCACTGCGCGCTGTTGATCGTCACTCAGAATGGTGCGAGGCCCAAAGCAGCACGGAAGCGGTTTTTGACAAACACCCCGTCACGCGAAGGTAAAGCACGCGGCAGATCATCGGCTTTGACCATAATCTGTGCGAACGTCACGCCTTGACGCGCATGAACGTTTTGCTCCACCTGTTTCAAGCCCGCCATATCCTTGACCTGATAGGCGTTGGCAATCCCGCAAGCCAGGGCCACAGCGGACATGTTAGTACCGAGGCTCGAGTGACTAAACTGCATCCCTGTTTCGCCAAAGTGGCCGTTATCGAGCACAACGATGGTGAGGTTAGCGGGCTTTTGAGCACTGATCGTTGCCAAAGAACCGATTCCCATCAACTGCTCTCCATCACCGGTAATCACTAATACGGACTTGTCTGGCTGCGCCAAGGCGAGGCCTAAGCCCATGGCCGCGGCACCACCCATCGCGCCCCAGAGGTAAAAGTTTTTATCGCGATCGCCTGCGGCGAACACGTCATAGGTGGCAGAACCCAAACCCGTCACAATCAAGGACTCTGGACACTTGGCAATCAACGCACTGACAAATTCGCGACGATCAATGACGCTATTAGAAGACTGAACTTGACTCATTGAAATTCCTATCTGATGAATTAGTGACGCAACCACTTTTTGCGGCCGATCAAGCGCTGTGACAACAGCACGGCAACGGGCTCTCCGCCCTCAAAAGCAAAGTCCAGTGCGGCTCCGACAACATCCTCGACCTCATCGGCACGCTCAGCGCGATAGACCTTGATGCCCATCAACTCCATCGAAGCCTGCGTTGCTTTGCTCATGGGCACCTGCCAAGGGTTGAACTCGGCGTACTCGCCACGCAT
>CAMBLP010000146.1 GCA_945868195.1 Bordetella parapertussis | reverse complement strand
GACAAGGGTCTGGATTGCATCGAGGTTCCCGAACAATCGGGGGATCTCTGGCAAGCACAGGTCGATGCGGCGGCCAATGCCACCCTACTCCCCAAGGTTAAACACTCTTGGTATCTCGGCGCAAACGTTCCGGGCAAACCACAAGTGTTCATGCCTTACGCGGGCGGTTTAAGTCACTATCGCGATATTTGCGAGGATGTCATCAAAGACAACTATCGAGGCTTTAAGTTTCAGGCCACGAGATAAGACCGTAAGTTAAATCAAGTCAAAATAATATATCGATCAATATATTTTTATTTAAGTAATTTGGTGACATCCGCCACTAGTGCGATAATCCCTAGTTGTACAAATGTCTTTTACTCACTTCAAAATTTGAGGCTTTACGCTCATGGCACAAGAATTGGATTTGCTAAAAATCGCCCAAGAAGAACAGAACGGCGATCTTTTTAAAATGCTCGATGGCATTTACAAACGCTCATCGGCCAAACCCGTTGGTTGCCCTGACGCAATCATCTGGGAAGGCGGCAACGCAAAAGGTGGCGTCAAGCCCGTTGCCCACGCTTTTACGGACATGTTCGCTTTGAACGGTACGCTGATGGCACTCGACGTGCTGGGTCTGCCTTTCCTCGGCGTCCCGATGATGGCCCAGTTCCGTCACGACAGCAAACTCCAGTCACTCGAGTGGTTCGGCAAGCTGGACTACACCGCACTGAAATGGTCGACAGCCGGTGACTTTATGGTCAACGAAGGCGGCAAAAAAGTCGTCGTGAACGGCAAGTCCGCAAACGCTCCCTTGCGGACCGCGGCAGGCGTGTATTGCAACGTGCGCCCATATGGTGGCATCACCAGCATCCGCTTTATGCCAGGTCTGCCTTACTCGCAGGACAAAAAGAAATTCAATATCGATCATGCCACTGGCGTGATTCACTCCGAAATGAACACTCCCGGCATTCGCATGGCCTATGCTGCGCGTCTGTTCTTGAAAATGGTGCACGAGACGGGTCAAATCGGCCGCGTGGCAACCAAGCCCACACAGGCTCAAGAAGACGCAATCAACGCAGGCATCATGCGTTGGTTAATGCAGGGCACTAAGTTCAAGCTCAAGCGTCAGTACACCGTGGACGCCTACGAAGAGCACCGCGCTAGTGTCGATGCCATCGTCGCCTTGCTCCCCAAGGACTTCAAAGCTGGCATGGAAAACTGGACAGGCGACATTTACGAACACATTTCCGACACCAACTTCGGTTTGTTGTTGCATGACATGATTCGTCAGCGTCCTTGCATCGTTTACGCCACAGACTTGGACGGCGATCGTCTGACCGACTTGATGGCCGACGCGCCTGACGTCTTGCGTGATTGGGGCCAGATCGTACTAGATAAAGTTGGTGCCAAAGTCGACATGAAGAAATTATGGGTGGACATGGGTTTCACCATGACCAACGGCAAAGACATGACTAGCGTGATGTATCGCGTGCATGGCGCCCCCATTTACGAACAGACACTTGGCTCAGCAGATGCCATGTTGTTGCGTTTGCTGGACGGCGACGAAACAGTCGGCGGCGAAAAGCAGCCCTATGATCCACGTATCCACTTTGTTCTGATCAACGAGGCCTACAAAGCCGCGAACCCAGACAACAAAGAGTTGGCCAAGTGGCTGGACGAGCAACTTGCGACCTTCGACAAAATCTACGCGGGCAATCGCCCACGTTATATCGATGGCTACAAGAAACTCAAAGCTGCGATCCGTCCCTGGGGTGCTTAAGTTTCTAAAATTTAAGAAACTCAAATAAAAAATCCCGCGAATTTAAAAGTTCGCGGGATTTTTTCACTTCTTCTTCACTTCTTCACTTCTTCTTCACTTCAAACTTATTTAAAGCGTGCACGATCCAGAATTTTCTGAGCCGCGATTTGGTTGCGACCCATCGCGGCGACGGAAACGTCCTCTACCTTGAAAGATCCGAGCTGTTTTAAGCCTGGATTTTCAATCTCAACCGAGGCGACTGCGGGCCACTCATTATTACCATCTGCAAAATAAACCTGCGCGGCATCGGTTGCGAGGTACTCAAGAAACTTCTTGGCGGCCTCTGGGTGTGGTGCATTTTTGGCGATCCCACCCCCTGCGATATTGATATGCGTACCGCTGGTCGCTTGATTGGGCCACAAGAAGCCCACCTTGGCCATGAGGGCTTGATCCTCGGGCTTGGTAGAGCGCAACATCCGTACAAAATAATAGGAGTTTGTGAGCGCCACGCCACATTCGCCTGCGGCGACGGCTTTGATCTGATCCGTATCTCCACCACGTGGCGCGCGTGCTTGGTTGGCCACCATGCCCTTAGCCCACGCCTCGGTCGCGGTCTCTCCGCTACGGTCAATCATCGCCCCCACAAGGGACAACATATAGGGGTGCGAACCAGACCGCGTGCAAACCTTTCCTTTGTTCACAGGATCTGCTAGTTTTTCGTAGGTGTTTACATCCTCAGGTTTGACGCGGGCCTTGTTGTAGACGATGACGCGTGCGCGGGTGGAGTAACCTACCCAGGTGCTGCCCCCGCCCTCGGCTTTCGCTCTCAAGTTTTGCGGAATACGCTCGTCAATCAAGGCTGACTGGAAGGACTGAAACATGCCATCCTTTTCAGCGCGCCACAAGCGGGCAGCATCCACCAGCAAAATCACATCTGCGGGACTTTTAGCGCCCTCGCTTTTCAAACGCTCTATCAGGGCGTTGTCGCTCGCCTCGATACGATTGATCTTGATCCCTGTCGCCTTGGTAAAGCCACTGTATAGAAGCTCATCGGTCTGATAGTGACGCGCGGAGTAGATATTGAGCTCTTGAGCGGGCTTACTCGTCTGAGCGAGAGCTCCCCCAACAGCAGCGATCGACAGTAGGCCGACGGCGAAAGTTTTGAAAACGTATTGCTTGTTCATCGAAGAATGATCCGTAAAAGCACGAAGAGTCAGAACACTCATCATAACACTAAATGCGAATCATTATCAATACCGATTGGCCTTAGACATTGCACGAGAAAGAATGATGACCGGAATCAACCCAGCAGCCACAATCGTCAAAGAAGGCAGGGCTAACTCTGACAAACGCTCATCTGTGGCGAGCTGATAGGTGGCCACCGCCAGGGTGTCAAAATTAAAAGGACGCAGCAACAGCGTTGCGGGCAACTCTTTCATCACATCGACAAAAACAAACAAGCCCGCTGTCAGGACACTCCGTTTGAGGAGTGGAAAATGAATGGCGCGCATTGTTTGCCAAGGGGTCGCGCCCAACAAGGCCGCACTGCCGTCCATCGAGGGCGTAATTCGTGAAAGTCCCGCTTCCACACTTTGCAAACTCGAGGACAAAAACCTAATCAAATACGCATAAATCAGCACTGACACCGTTGCAGACATGATCCAAGCTATTTGAAACAAGCCTAAAACGGACAAAATACCCACGGCCAACACGGCTCCGGGCAAGGCGTACCCTAACCCCAGCAGCCGATTGACCCAATGCATGGTGGCGCTTTTACTCAGTCTGGCCCCATAGGCCAGAATCAATGCGCATGCGACTGAGATCAACGCCGTGAGAGCAGAGAGTCCAAACGAGTTTTGCAACCAGTCCAAGTAGCGCGCATCGAGGCTCAAGCCCTGCTCCCACAACAGTTTCAGCAAAGCGGCAACTGGCAAAAGAAACGCGCAGACCAAGGTCGAACCGCAAGCGGCGAAGGCCCCAAAGGCTTTTTTGCCCTTTAAATGACGAGGAGGCGAGACGCGTTGCACAACACCGGAGCTCACGTAGCGCATGCGGGCGCGATTGCTCTGCTCGATATAAAAAATCAGCAGCACAAAGACCAGTAAACCCAGTGACAACTGCACAGCGGCCAAGCGGTCACTAAAGGACAGCCACGCCCTGAAAATACCGGTCGCAAACGTCTCCACACCAAAGTACGCCACAGCACCATAGTCGGCCATGACCTCCATTAAGGCGAGGGCCATCCCAGCAAAAATCGCAGGACGCGACATGGGTAGCACCAAGCGATAAAACGCTTGAAAGCCGCTATAACCCAGTGTTTCAGCCGCTTCGGACAAACGGGCACTGCGATCCAGAAATGAGGTCCGGGCGATCAAGTACACATAAGGAAATAGACAAAAAGAAAACGCCCACATCGCGCCGCCCAGAGAGCGCGGATCGGGAAAGAACCATAGTTGCTCGAGGCTCAGGACGTTCCGCAACATTGTTTGAATCGGACCCGAAAACTGCAAAATATCGACAAACAGATAGGCCATTACATACGTCGGAATCGCAAGGGGCAAAATAAGCGCCCATTCGAAGATCTTTTTGCCGGGAAACTGGTAGTTGGCGACCAGCCAAGCATTGCCGACCCCAAGGACAAACACCCCAAACCCCACCCCGATCAGCAACAAGAGTGTGGACGTGACATACTCTCCTAATACGTGCTGCCAAAGATGTCGCAGAGTGCCTTGGCGGCTGAGCTCCTGTGCGGCCTCACCATTGCCCTCAGTAAAAAAAGGAATAAACAGGCCCAGCAGCGGCAAAGACAACAAAACTGCGATCAGGACAACGACTCGACTCATTCGTGTTGCGCTCGGCTCAAAATAAAAAAGGGTTCTAGAATCAAACTGCTATTAATGAGAAAATTATAAAGATGAATACCCCACCACCTTTGCTTGCCCTCGATCACGTCGAAATCAGTTACCCGCGTCTTGACGGTCCAGGGCGCGTGCAGATTGTTCGGGATTTAACCCTCAGTCTAGCCCGAGGCAGCATTGCGTGTTTACTGGGCCCCTCGGGTTGTGGTAAATCCACCATTCTCAGAGCCATTTGTGGCTTCGAAGCCTTGCAAGACGGCACCGTCAGTATGCATGGCAAAGTAGTCAGCGCCCCGGATATCCAAGTCGCCCCCAACTTGCGCAAGGTTGGAATGGTATTTCAGGATTTCGCGCTTTTCCCCCATCTCAGCGTTTTAGAAAACGTGATGTTCGGGTTACGTGCCCTTTCACCGGCTAAACGCCGTGAGGTCGGACTCCAGTGGCTTGAGCGCGTCTCTCTCGCGGACAAGGCGGGTGCTTACCCGCATGAATTGAGCGGCGGTCAACAGCAACGCGTCGCGCTCGCGCGCGCCATGGCACCCGAGCCTGACTTGATTTTGCTCGATGAGCCCTTCTCCAGTCTCGACATTGATCTACGCGAAAGACTCGCCAGTGAAATGCGAGATATTTTAAAAGCCAATGGCGTGACCGCCTTGCTCGTTACACACGACCAATTTGAAGCCTTTGCGATTGCAGATCATATCGGCGTCATGTCCGAGGGTCGTATCGTGCAGTGGGACACACCCTACGAC
>CAMBLP010000145.1 GCA_945868195.1 Bordetella parapertussis | reverse complement strand
TCAACATGTTGCGCGCTCGCATCGGCATGGTGTTTCAAAAGCCGACGCCGTTTCCGATGTCAATTTATGACAACGTCGCGTTTGGTGTGCGTCTGTATGAAAACTTAAGCAAAGCCGACATGGACGCGCGTGTCGAGTGGGCGTTGAGCAAGGCGGCATTGTGGGGCGAAGCCAAGGACAAGTTGAATCAAAGCGGTCTATCTCTCTCTGGTGGTCAGCAGCAGAGGCTTTGTATTGCCCGTTCTGTTGCAGTCAAACCTTCGGTCATCTTGTTTGATGAACCGACATCAGCACTCGATCCGATTTCGACTGGAAAAATCGAAGAATTGCTGCATGAGTTGAAATCCGATTACACCGTGGCGATTGTGACCCACAACATGCAACAGGCTGCTCGTGTATCGGACTTTACGGCGTTTATGTATCTGGGCGAATTGATGGAATTTGGCCAGACAGACAAGATTTTCGTCAAACCCAAGCGTAAAGAGACCGAAGACTATATTACGGGCCGTTTTGGTTAATTGGCCCGAGTAGCGCTTAGCCTAGGCAGAATATTTCTGGTATATTAGCGGTCTTCGGGGCGTAGCGCAGCCTGGTAGCGCATCTGCTTTGGGAGCAGAGGGTCGTGAGTTCGAATCCCACCGCCCCGACCAGTAAAATCAACGGGTTACAGATCAAAAGTCTGTAGCCCGTTTTGTTTGCCGTTTTGTTTTTGGGTTTCTTTTTACGCTTTGGGGCTTTCCGAAACGGATGAATAAACACAGCTGACATACACATCACGAGAGTTTGCCTCGTCGGGACGGCGGTATGTCATCAAATAACTGTCCAACGTTTTTATAAGAAAACGCTTTTATTCCATCGCTAAACTCAAGTGCTTGACCGCTGTAAATGACTGCTCGGATAGCGAGCGCATTAAGTTTTTGATCAAAGTGCTGGAGCGTACTTTTAAAACTAGTATTCCAGGTGCTGGCCGCTTTGATTTCGACCCCGATGAGTTCGCTGCCTTTTTTGTGCAGCAAATCAATTTCATGACCTTGACTGTCTCTAAAAAAATAGAGATTGGGTGTGAGTCCGCGGTTGTAACGGGTTTTGAGTGCTTCTAGAACGACGAGATTTTCAAAAAGCTTGCCAATCAAGGGGTCTCGTCCGACCTGCTCGACGCGCTCTATACCAAGCAGATAACAAAGCAGTCCTGTATCCGTGAAGTAAATCTTGGGTGTTTTAATGACGCGTTTGCCAAAGTTTTCAAAATAAGGAGGCAGTCGAAAAATGACATAGGAGGCCTCGAGAATCGATAGCCACGACTTAATGGTCATCCCATCGACGCCAACGTCATTCGAGAGGGACTGATAATTGATAACTTGCCCCGCGCGACCCGCTAGGAGTTTCATGAATTTTTCAAACAGCACAACGTCTTTAAGTTTGATCAATTGCCTCACATCGCGCTCAACATAAGTTTGAAAGTAGTTGGCGTAGGCCGTGTGAGGCCGTTGTGATTGATCATAAATTCGAGGTAAAAAACCTTGAAATAAGTAATCACTTGGTGTGTCGAACGCAATGCTGGCGTCACTAAGCTCTGCGATTGACAAGGGTAGTAGGTGCAAGATGCCTGTGCGACCGGCGAGTGATTGAGTGACGGCTTCTTGCAGCAGTAATTGGTGCGAGCCCGTCAGTACAAATTGACCATTGACCTTATCCTGATCGACAATTTCCTGAAGGTAGCGCAGTAATTGTGGCGTGCGCTGAATTTCGTCAAAAATTGTACGTTGCGGATATTGCTTGAGAAACGCTTTCGGATCTTCAGTTGCAAACTGACGAACCTCCGGATTTTCCAAGTTGACATAAGTATAGTCAGGCAAAACCGATCTCACTAGAGTGGTCTTGCCTGCTTGGCGAGGACCCACAATAGTGACGATAGGATACTCAGAAAGCTGCGTCTGGAGTTCGCGTTGGAGATGGCGGGGAATCATCCCCCTATTCCAATCCTTGTAAATCCAGAGTTCAACTCTGAATTTACAAGGACGCTTGTAAGGCTACTCGAATGGCACAACGATTTTCGACGCCAGGACTTTGTCGATCGTCTTTCTGTCCATATCCATGATCTCAAACTGCCAGCCTTCCCACGTGACCTTGTCGCCTTCGATCGGAAGTTTGCCGCTCAGCAGCATAAACATCCCGCTCAGCGTGTGATAGCGGCCTCTTTCTTCTTCGGGGACGACAGACAACTCGAGGCAGTCTTTCAGTTCTGGGATCGGAATGTGGCCGTCGAGCAGCCACGTCCCATCGTCACGGCGCACCGCCCAGGATTTTGATGGATCACGTGGGGTGAACTCTCCCGTGATCGCTTCGATCAAATCTTGTAGGGTGACAATGCCTAAGACCTCACCGTATTCGTCCACGACAAAGGCCATTTGTCGTGCAGTGGAGCGGAAGTTCGAAAGCAACTCCATGCCGGTAATCGTTTCAGGCACGTAGAGGGCTTCTTCTATCCCTTGGGTCAATTCGTATTTTTCACCCTTGGCGATCTTGGACAACAGTTTTCTTGCGTTGAGTACGCCAAGCACTTGATTAAGTTCGCCATTGACCAGCGGAAACCGCGCGTGATCCGTCAGTTCGATGGTCTCAAGATTTTTTTCGATCGAACACTGGATGTCGAGATAAATGATATCCGCACGGGGCACCATCAGCGAGGCAATCTGACGGTCGTCCAGTCTGAACACGTTTTTGACCATCGTGTGTTCATCTGTTTCGATCAGGCCAGCCTCGGTGCCTTCTTCGAGGACCGCCTGAATTTCTTCTTGAGTGACTTCAGTTTGATTTTTTTCTTTGATACGGAGGATGCGAAGCATAAATTTCGTAGAGCCGGATAACAGCTTGACGAAGGGCCGCGTCGCCAGGGCAAGAAAGGCGATCGGTCTGGCCATCAACCTGGCGATCGCCTCGGGATTGGATTGACCCAAGCGCTTGGGCACAAGCTCGCCGATCACAATCGAAAAATACGTGATCATTAACACGACAATACCTGTACCGAGATAACCGGAATACACAGCATTAAGGCCAAGCTCTTGGAGCCAGAGCGCGAGGGGTTTTGCGAGCGCGGACTCACCCACGATACCGCTCAACACGCCAATCGAAGTGATACCGACCTGTACAGTGGAGAGGAATTGATTGGGATCGGCTGCGAGTTTGAGTGCTGCTTTAGCAGAAGCATCGCCCGCATCGGCGGCTTTTTGAAGTTTTGAACGCTTGGAGGTGATGAGAGCGATTTCAGACATCGCAAACAAACCATTCAGAAGAATCAATGCAACAAGTATCAGTATGTCCATAGGAGGGCACGTAGGGTGTGCCACATGTAATGAGAAGCCTTCATTCTAAATTAAAAAGGGCTTTAAGCCCAAATGACCTCATTTTGGACGGTGATACTCAGGGATGCTTTCCTTTTGGTACGTTTTTCGAATCAGATAGGTCGAGCAGAATAATCAAATCAACTTGAGCTCGGTCTACTCCTGGCGTCAGCGCGGCTTCTTTACCTTAGCCAAGTTCCTATTTACTTAGACCGAAACACCTCGACACCTACCGCCTCGCAGTCTGGATAGACATCAGGTTTTTCAGTCGAGACGCGGGTGGCGTAGACCAATGGGTGTGCGAGCATGCGTTTAACGATCTCATCACACAGAGTTTCTTGCAAGTGAATATGCCCAGTCGCGATGATGTCCGCGATGGTCTGGCGCATAAAGTCGTAGTCCACAACTTCACTGAGGTCGTCTTTGCTGGGTGTGTTGTTTTGCAAAGGCACATACAAGTCGACGTTGATGACGACACGCTGTTCCCCTTTTTTTTCGAACTCGTGCACACCGATATTCATGTTGATTTCAAAAGCTTTTAAAAATAAGCGGCGGCAGTGTGTCAGATCGAGCTTTTGAATATGCGTAGGGGTCATTGTTGAGGTGTTCAGGTCAGGAAGTTAAAAACATCACATCGCGATCGGATGCTTTGAGGTGTTGGCCACCGTCTACATACAGTGTGGTGCCAGTCATGGCATGCGCACGGGCGAGATAGACTGCAGCGGCGGAAATGTCCTCGGGCGTCGAGGATTTGCCAAGGGGTGTCTGATGGTGTGCTTGCTTAAAACCTGTTTCGGTTTGATCTCCGGAGACCAGTGTAATCCCCGGTGCTAGACCGACCACCCGCACATGGGGAGCAAGTGCTTGGGCCAACAAGCGGGTCGCCTCAAGCAGTGCGGCCTTGGAGAGTGTGTAGGACAAAAAATCTGGATTGGGGTTGATCAGCTTTTGGTCCAGCAGATTGATCACAACGGCGGGGTGCTGAAACGCATGGGGACTTTGACTGCGCGCGCGGTGCAGATCGCGGGCGAGCGACACGGGTGCCGAGAGATTGACTTGCATATGCGTATTGAGTCGCGCGTAGCTAAAGCTCTGCGCCTCGTCAAAATCAAACAACGAAGCATTATTGACAAGACAACTCGGTAATCCGAGCGCCTCAGTACAGCGAGTCATTAAGCTCGCCACTGACGACTCCACTGCAAGATCAGCCTGCAATGCTACCGCACGGCGACCGAGGGCCTGGATATCTAAGACGGTCTGCTGTGCATCGGCAGCCGACGTCCCATAATGAATCGCCACATCCCATCCCGCCGCGGCAAGTCCCAGGGCAATGCTGCGCCCCAGGCGCTTGCCAGCGCCTGTCACCAGAGCAATGTTTTCTGAAGGGACTGTTGTCGACACGTTCATTTCGCCTGAGTGAGCTGTGTCGCCCACTAAAGGCGCCACGACAGCCAACATATTAACTTGCCCGGGCCCAATAAGACTTAGGCGCCCTTGAGCAATGGGCTTAAAACCCGTGAATACTGGCTCGCCATGTCGTAGGCGTGCCCAAGTTGAAGCACCTCGAAGTCATGCTGCAGGGGACCGATCACCTGAATCCCCGCTGGCATGCCTGTGGCGCTAAAGCCAGCCGGCATACTCAGTGCGGGTAATCCTGCCATGGTGGCGGGGATGACGGACTGCATCCACCGGTGGTAAGTGTCCATGTGCTGACCGGCGATCTCTTTGGGCCAGTGTTGTTGGGCGTCAAAAGGAAAAATCTGCGTGGTTGGCATCACAAGAAAGTCAACCGTCTCAAACATTCGGCGTAGCTCTTGATACCAGGCCGTGCGGACTTTGGCGGCAGCAAAGACTGCCGGTCCAGTCAAATTAAGACCTTGTTCGATTTCCCAGACGGCTTCGGGCTTGAGCAGGGCTCGGCGTTCGGGTGACTCGTAGTGCTGGACATTGCCTCCAGCAAAAGTAAAACTACGCAAGGTCAGCCAGGCGTTCCAGAGTTGCTCGAGATCAAAATTAGGTTGTGCGTCTTCTACAGTACAGCCGAGGGTTTTGAAATGTTCGAGCGCGCGCGTTGTGACGGTGAGCAACTCCGGATCCATGGGCAAGTGCCCCTTCAGATTGCCAAG
>CAMBLP010000144.1 GCA_945868195.1 Bordetella parapertussis | reverse complement strand
GTAAAGGCCAAGCGCGTGTAAGTTCGTTTGAGGAAGCGTTGAAAGCGTTTGCTGAATTTGGTGGCGTACCTTGCGTGCTCGAAGCCATGCTCGATCTCAAAGAAGAGCTCTCAGTCGTATTGGCACGTGGCTTGGACGGTCAGTGCGCGGTCTTTCCGGTCGCGCGCAACGTCCACGAGCAAGGCATCCTGGCCGTGACGACCGTCGACATGCAAGCAGTTGCCATGACAGCACGAGCAACTGAGGCTGCGTTGGCTATTGCGCAGGGCCTCAAATATGAAGGTGTGCTGTGTGTAGAATTTTTTGTGTTGGGCGACGGTCAGTTGCTTGTCAATGAAATCGCACCACGTCCTCACAACAGCGGACACTTCAGTATGAATGCCTGCGTGACCAGTCAGTTTGAGCAACAGGCGCGCGTCATGGCGGGTTTGCCACTGGGTAGCACGCGCTTGCTTGCCCCCGTGGTGATGCTCAATATTTTGGGTGATGTCTGGTATCCGGGCTTGGATGACCGACAAGCTGAACCTAATTGGCAGGATGTCTTAGCCGTGCCAGGTTCAGCTTTGCATCTCTATGGCAAGCGCGAGGCGCGCCGCGCACGCAAGATGGGTCATGTCAACTGTATGGGGTCGACAATCGCCGAGGCAGTCTCCCATGCCAACCAGGTGGTGCAGGTTTTGCGCTTGCCCGTTGCGGTAACGCTTTAACGCGGTGGCTCAGTGACCACTGCCTCTGATCGCGAAATCAATCAAGCTGCTCAGGTGTTGCTTCGAGGCGGCTTGGTCGCCTTTCCAACTGAGACGGTGTATGGGCTCGGTGCAGACGCCGAGAGTCGCGAGGCGGTAGAGCGGATTTATCAAGCCAAGGGGCGCCCCTCCAATCATCCTGTGATTGTGCATGTGGCTCCCGAGGCGGACTTGTCTTATTGGGCGGCTTCGGTGCCAGACGAAGCGCGCGTCCTGATTGATGCGTTTTGGCCAGGGCCTTTGACCTTGATTCTCAAGCGTGCCGCACATATTTCCGATGTTGTCAGTGGCGGTCAGGATAGCGTGGGTCTGCGTTGTCCTTCACATCCTATCGCACAAAGACTGATTCGTGCGTTTGCTGCAGGTAAGCCCTCGGGTCAGGGTGGTATCGCGGGGCCTTCTGCGAATAAATTCGGTCAAGTCTCGCCTTCACAAGCTTCGCACGTTCGAGATGAGTTTCCCGAACTTGTCGCGGCAGGCATGCTAATCCTTGAGGGTGGTTCTAGCGAAGTTGGCATCGAGTCGACCATTATTGATCTATCGCGTCTGAGTCAAGGGGTCGGTCCTGTGCTGTTGCGCCCAGGGTGCGTGACGTCGAAACAAATCTCTCAGATACTGGAGATGCCTGTTTCCCAACCTGATGCACAGGCGCCTCGTGTATCGGGTGCGCTCAAGTCACATTACGCGCCTCAAACTCCGATCAAACTTGTCAATCGAACAGGGATCATGTCTGCCGCGCTGCAACAGCTGTCTCATACAACGAAGAAAATAGTGTGTGTCACACACAGCATCGATCAAGCTTTACATCCTCAGCTTGAGAACATTGAGTGGGTCTCAATGCCTACTCAGCCTGAAGCGTATGGATATGCCTTATATGCAACGCTGCGTGCGTTAGATCAAAATCATTACGCTTTGATGCTGTGGGAAGATGTGCCGGATACTCCCGAATGGCTGGGAATCAAAGATCGTCTTGGGCGCGCAGCCGCAGCTTTTTAAGAGTAATAAGCGAGGAAGGAGTACGTTGATGACATACATTCACCAGGATTTACGCGGAAACGACGCACTAGATGGTCAGTGTGCCTGGGTATTAGGTGCCTCGGGTGCGATAGGTTCTGCAGTGGCTGAATTACTCGCACTGCAAGGTGTCACTGTATGGCTAAGCGGTCGCGACAGAGTCAAGCTCGATGCGCTACAAGACAGGATCGCCCAAGCAGGTGGCCAAGCGAGAGTTCGTATGCTGGATGCCACCAGCGCGGACGAGGTGACACATGCTGCACGAGAGATTATTCGGCAGTCAGGAAAAATAAACATATTGATCAACTCAACTGCTTCATCGACTTTTGGCGAGTTTCTTGATTTGATGGACGATGATTGGGAACGAACATTTCAAAATAAGTTGATGGTGTATGTGCGCTCGATGCGTGCTGTTTTACCAACAATGATTAAAGCGGGTGGGGGCGTGATCATCAATATTTCTGGTAAAGCAGGAAAACTGCCTTCGCCTGCACATTTACCCGGCGGGTGTATGAATGCCTCCGTGAACTTGTTAACAAAAGGTATTTCTGACCGATACAAGGATCAGGGCATACGGGCAAACACGATCGCGCCGGGCCCTATTGCTTCAGCACGTTTCGATGCCTTGGCTGCGAAATTGGTCTCGAGTCCTTCGGCAAATCCAGTATTTATGGCTAGACAAGGCACACCAGAAGATGTCGCTCAGGCTGTCGTGTGGTTGGCGAGTCCGCACTCTAGACATCTGAATGGTATTGTTTTACCTTTAGATGGTGGTGCGACCCCCATAGTCTGATCTATTCTGTACAAAGATAAGAGAACTCAAAAGAGTCTATATCCAACCTGGAGACAACGATGAAAAGTATTTTAAGAACAATCTGTGCAGTTGCTTTAACAACGTCTGCATTCGCAAGTGTTGCACTCGCTCAGGATGCTTATCCCTCCAAGGCGATCAAGCTCATCGTGCCTCTGGGGGCAGGTGGTGCGACCGATGTGGTGGCACGCGTTGTCGCAGCTAAGTTGTCTCAGCGGTTGGGGCAGCAAGTCATTGTAGAAAATCGCCCGGGTGCTGAAGGCGTGATTGGGGTGAACGCGGGTGCTAAGGCGGATCCTGATGGCTATACACTTGTGCTTGGCTCAAGTACAACCTTAGCGGCTAACTACCAATTGCGTAAGAGCCTTCCATTTCATCCTATCAACGATCTCGCACCGGTATCGATGGCCCTGAAAGATTTTTATAACGTACTGGTCATTAACCCAAGTGTGCCAGCAAAAAATCTAAAAGAATTTATCGCTTATGCCAAAGCAAATCCGGGTAAGCTGAACTACGGGACTGCGACAGTGGGTTCTAAAATATGTATGGAAATGTTCCGTACGATGGCGGGCATCGACCTGAAAATGATTAACTATAAAAGTTCGCCACAAGCACTCAATGACCTGATGGGTGGGCAGCTTCAAATCGTGTGCGAACCTGTTGCAACGTCTGTGCCCAATATTAAAGCCGATAAGATTCGCTCTATTGGCGTGACGAGTTTGACGCGGGTACAGCAAGCCCCTGAGCTGCCGACGGTTGCGGAGCTTGGTTTACCAGGCTTTGAGTACAGCGCCTGGGTTGGCGTCTTTGCTCCCGCAAAAACGCCTCAGGCCATTATTGATCGTCTTTCCAGAGAGATTGAGACTGTGCTGAAAGACCCAGAAACAGACGCAAAAATTCGTTCTATTGGAGCGGCTCCTATGATTGGTGGATCCAAGCAACTTGCCGAGCTACTCAATCAAGAGATCGCCCGAGCTGGCAAAGTTGTCAAAGATGCTGGGATTCAGCCGGAATAATCATGATGCGTTCACCCCGTATTTTTCTTGTGCATGCCGTTGACGTTTCGATGGCGCCAGCTTCTATAAGTTTCAAACAGCAATGGCCCGAAGCAAGCATCATCAATGTACTCGAGGAGTCTTTGGCGGTCGATATGTTGGTCGACGGAAAAATGACCCCTCGAATGATTGAGCGGTTTTCACGACTGGGTCAGTACTGCGTAGACGCGGGCGCCGATGGCATTTTGTTTACATGTTCGGCGTTTGGCGAAGCCATTAATCATCTTAAAACTCAACAGTCGATTCCAATTCTGACCTCCAACCAAGCGATGTTTGAAGAGTTACTCGAACGGGGTGGCACGATCGCGATGTTAACGACCTTTGGCCCTTCTTTGCAGACGCTGCGTGATGA
Source organism: Bordetella parapertussis (assembly GCA_945868195.1). Taxonomy (GTDB): domain Bacteria; phylum Pseudomonadota; class Gammaproteobacteria; order Burkholderiales; family Burkholderiaceae_B; genus Zwartia. Next base: position 1,544 of record CAMBLP010000144.1, on the reverse strand, counting down.
GCTGTCTCAGATGATGCAAGCAAAGGGTGTTGAGGTGCAGGTGGATTCTTTTATGGTGGAGGGTGCGCTTGATGCCTTGTTAGCAGGTGATCAAGCGCAGCATGACCTTTTGATTGCTGAGCAGATTAATCGTCTGAGTCAGTATGCAACCATCGTACTGGGACAATTTTCGATGGCGGCTGCTGCGAAGCATCCGATGATTCGAACGCAAGCGCAGATCATGACGACACCCGATAGTGCCGTAAGAAAACTCAAGCAGTTTTTAAATTAATTAAAAGAATGCCTGAATCCCTGTCTGTGCACGACCCAAGATCAGGGCATGCACATCATGCGTACCTTCGTAGGTGTTGACCACTTCGAGGTTGACCAAGTGACGCGCCACACCATACTCGTCAGAGATGCCGTTACCACCCAACATGTCGCGCGCCATGCGTGCGATGTCGAGCGATTTGCCGCAGGAGTTACGCTTCATGATCGACGTGATTTCAACCGCAGCGGTCCCTTCATCTTTCATACGACCTAGACGCAAGCAACCCTGCAGCCCAAGTGTGATTTCGGTTTGCATGTCGGCCAGTTTTTTCTGGATCAACTGGTTGGCGGCAAGTGGACGACCGAATTGTTTGCGGTCCATGGTGTATTGACGCGCCATGTGCCAGCAGAACTCTGCTGCACCGAGGGCACCCCAAGCGATACCAAAACGTGCGGAATTGAGGCAGGTAAAGGGGCCTTTGAGACCGGAGACGCCAGGCAACATTTGGTCGTCGCTGATTTCCACGCTATCCATCACGATTTCACCCGTAATGGAAGCACGCAAACCCACTTTGCCATGAATGGCAGGTGCTGACAGACCTTTCATTCCTTTTTCAAGGATAAAACCGCGGATACGACCGTCGTAGTCGCCGCCCACGCACTTGCCCCAGACAACGAACACGTCCGCGATAGGTGAGTTGGAAATCCACATCTTGTTGCCGGTCAGTGAGTAGCCATGGGCTGTCTTGACGGCGCGGGTTTCCATGCCGGCTGGGTCAGAACCATGGTTGGGCTCGGTCAGGCCGAAACAGCCGATCCATTCGCCGCGGGCGAGTTTGGGCAGATATTTTTGCTTTTGCGCTTCGCTACCGAATTCGTTGATCGGTAACATGACGAGTGACGACTGCACGCTCATCATTGAACGATAGCCAGAGTCAACGCGCTCGACTTCGCGGGCAATCAGGCCGTAGCTGACGTAGTTCAAGCCAGAGCCGCCGTACTCAACAGGGATCGTGGCGCCAAGCAGTCCTAATTCACCCATTTCAGGGAAAATCTTGACGTCTGTTTTCTCGTGACGAAAACCCTCGAGGACGCGTGGGGCTAGCTTGTCCTGACAGTACGCGCGCGCAGCGTCGCGCACCATGCGCTCTTCGTCGGTCAGCTGGCTGTCCAGCAAGAGAGGGTCTTCCCAGTTGAAAGTGGCTTCAGCCATTGTCATGCTCCAAATTAAAAACTATCTAAAATTGTACAAAATGCCGTCTCAGGTACATCCGAAAACCTTAGGCTTTCTGGGC
>CAMBLP010000143.1 GCA_945868195.1 Bordetella parapertussis | reverse complement strand
GGCAAGATCACCGCGGCATAACTTGGGTCTGCGACATGAATCGCCAAGCCCGTTGGAATGAGTTGTGTCATACCAGGCTCAAGCACAAGAGGCTGATCCAAACAAGCGCGTAAGTCCAAGCCCGCCGAGCCAGCCGTGGCATAGGTCGGGAATTGTTCGCGCATACGGGCGTCTAAGATTTTTACCTCAATGGATTTCATGCTTGACCTCGTATATCAGTTTAGGCATTGTGATGCGAACGAACGCGTTTGCGTGAAGCCAGCTTACGTTGTTCGACTATGCGACGCTGACGAATCACCATCCAGGCAATAATGGCGATCACTGTCAAGCCTACCAATGAGTAGACGGTTGCATGGTGACCATCTTTGATGGCTTCGACGCTGAGTGTGGCAAGGTAGCCTGGCGCCAAGAGAGCAGGGAACCACAAGATCGCAGAAATAAAATTTGCGAGTTGAAAACGCAGTTGTGGCATGCCCATGACGCCCGCGACTGTGGGAATAAAGCTGCGTAACGGGCCGATGAAGCGAGCGATCAAAACCGCTAGAAAACCGTAACGGTAGAAAAAAAGTCGGGCTCGCGCAACATGTCGTCTGTAGGGTTTTAAGTATTTGTGTCGCAATACTTTCGGTCCCATCCAACGGCCGAACCAAAAGGAAACGGCGTCTCCGACAATCGCACCCACAATACCCCAAAATAAAATAGGTCCAGCATCAAGGGTGCCGGTCGCGATCAGTGTCCCTGTCGCAAATAACAGAACAGTGGCCGGAATAAATAATCCGACCACAAATAAGGACTCTCCAAAACTCATCAATAAAACAACGAGGCCCGCCCAGGACTGATTGTTTTGAATAAATAAGACAAGTTGGTCGACCAGTGCTTGCATGCGAATGCCAATAAAAGATTAACGAGAGGATTTTGATTGATGAAATCTTTCGGAGATTGCGATGACAAGTTGTCGGGCAATATCCTGTTTGGTACTCAAGGGGAGCGTGCGCTCGCCTTGATCATCAAAAATCGAGACGGTTGTATGCTCAGCGTCCATCACATGCTGTGCCAAGTTTCCAATCAACATCGGAATCCCTTTGCGTACGCGTTTGGCATGCGCGTATTCGGATAAATTTTCAGTTTCTGCAGCAAAACCCACGCACCATGGGCCAGATTTTTGGCTTGCAACAGTCGCAAGAATATCTGGATTGGCCTCAAACTGTAGGTCAGGCGTTGCTTGACCGTCTTTCTTAATTTTTTCAGTAGAAATGTTTTTAATGCGCCAATCCGCCACAGCCGCGACGGCGATAAAAATGTCCTGACCACGGACATTTTCCATGACAGCATCGAGCATCTGCTGTGCAGTTTCGACGTTGATACGTGACACCCCGTGTGGGCATGCTAGCGCAGTCGGTCCTGAGATCAGTGTTACATCGGCACCCGCTTCCCAAGCCGCTTGTGCGAGTGCATAACCCGTTTTTCCTGAGGATCTGTTGCTCAATACGCGTACAGGATCGATGGGCTCGACGGTCGGTCCTGCTGTGAGTAAAACTCGCAAACCTTTTAGAAGCTTGGGTTGAAAAAAACCTTTGAGTTCTGTAACGATTTGCAGAGGCTCAAGCATGCGGCCATCGCCCGTCTCACCACAGGCTTGCTCTCCCGTTCCGGGTCCTAAAATCTCTATGCCATCCAGAATAAGCTGTTGAACATTGCGTTGTGTCGGCGCAGCGGTCCACATTTCTCGGTTCATTGCGGGAGCAACGAGTAGCGGACATGCTCGCGCCAAACATAACGTCGACAATAAGTCATCTGCACGGCCTTGGACGAGCTTGGCTATAAAGTCAGCCGAAGCTGGAGCGATCACAATCGCATCGGCACCGCGCGATAGCTGGATATGTGCCATGTTGTTGTGAACACGGTTGTCCCAAGCATCAACAAACACTGGACGTCCGCTCAGCGCTTGCAGCGTCACAGGCGTAATAAAGCGTGTTGCTGCCTCAGTCATCACCACATCGACCTGCGCGCCATGCTCGATGAGGCGTCGGACCAAATCGGCAGCCTTGTAACAGGCGATGCCGCCACTCAAACCCAGCACAATGCGTTTTTCATGAAGATCTAGCATGCTGACCTCGTAGACGAAGAATTTCATCGATGACTAATAGGATAGCACCGACAGTGATGCCCGCATCTGCCACATTAAAGGCGGGGTAATACCAATCACGCCAGTAAAACAATAAAAAATCGACCACATGACCATAAGCGATCCGATCAATCACGTTACCGAGCGCTCCACCCATAATCAACGTGAGCGCGAGTAGGAATCGATGCTGGGTGCGATGGGTATGCATCATCCAGAGGATAAAGACACTGGCACCCAAACCCAGCGCAGTAAAAAACCAGCGCTGCCAACCCGCTTGGTCAGCCAGAAAGCTAAAGGCCGCACCTTTGTTATAAAGCAAGGTGAAGTCAAAAAAAGGCAGCATGTTGATGCGCTGTCCATATTTCAATGCGTGATCAAAACCAATTTTCGTGACTTGATCTAACACGATCAGACATAGCGCCGCTAACAGCCATCTCCCCAAACCGCGGTATTTATCTGGGCTTGGGTGAGCAGGCTCATTTTCCTGTGCTTGCGTGCTCATTCTCAGTAGGATGCGGCTTCGTTTAGGCTTGCAACACATCTGCCGCAGATATGTGGGTGTGCAGGATCTTGACCAATATCATCTCGCCAGTGCCAGCAACGCTCACATTTTTCGTGCGCAGAAGGGTTAATCTCAATAGTAAGTTCCCCAGCGCCTGCATGGACACTAACGCGTGAAACAATAAAGATAAAGGGTAGTTGCTCTGTGACACTTTCTAGCAAGGCAAGATCTTCGCCGCTTGCTTTGAGATCGACCTCGCCTTGCAAGGAGGAGCCAATGCTACCGACACTGCGTAAATCTTCGAGTTTACGCATGACGAGTGCACGAATTTCGCGGAGTCGTGCCCAACGCTGTTGGAGAGTTAGAGATCCTGAGATCACAGGCAGCACATGAAAACATTCCGTAAATATTGTCACGCGACCAATATCGGAAGTGTTTTTTAGAGTGGTACCCAACAAAATGTCCCAAGCTTCTTCAGCGGTGAACGAAACTACGGGCGCCATCAGCTTGAGCAGTGTTTGCGTAATATGCAGGAGCGTTGTCTGAGCTGACCTGCGTGCGTGACTTTTGGGCGCGGAGGTATATAGACGATCCTTGAGAACGTCGAGGTAAAACGCACCGAGATCTTCGGAGCAAAAGTGCTGTAATCGGGACATTGCAGGCTGAAAGTCGTACTTTTCGAAATGCAAAAGTACTTCGGCCTGCATTTGCGCTGTCATGGCGAGTGCATATTGATCCATCTCAAGGAGATCTTTTGCATCGATCAGATCCGTAGAGGCATCAAAGTCAGAGAGATTGGCGAGTAGGAAACGTAAAGTATTGCGAATACGACGGTAGCCTTCAACTACGCGCTTGAGAATTTCGTCTGAGATTGAAAGCTCACCCGAGTAGTCGGTACTCGCGACCCATAGGCGTAAAATTTCAGCCCCTAAACTGTCGGAAACTTTCTGAGGCGCAATGACGTTGCCGACCGACTTGCTCATTTTGCGACCTTGTCCATCGACCACGAAACCATGGGTCAACAGACTTTTATAAGGCGCGCGTCCTGAAAGCATGCAGCCCGTCAGCAGCGAAGAGTGAAACCAACCGCGATGCTGATCAGAACCTTCGAGGTACATGTCGGCGGGCCAGGGCAACTCTCCGTGCGAGCCAAGATGCTTGTTGCCAGGTCCTCCTAAAACGGTGGCGTGCGTCGTGCCAGAATCGAACCAAACGTCAAGCGTGTCACGATTTTTTTCATAATGCTTGGCGTCTTCACCCAGCAAGTCAGAAGGCTCGATCGCTTGCCAAGCCTCGATGCCAGACTTTTCCACGCGTTTAGCAACTTCTTCGAGCAAGGCGGGTGTATTGGGATGCAGTGCGCCCGTTTCCTTATGGATAAAAAACGCCATCGGGACACCCCATTGACGTTGTCTAGAAAGGGTCCAGTCAGGACGGTTTGCAATCATTGCGTGCAAACGCGCGCGCCCCCAGGCAGGATAAAAAGCCGTCGCATCGATCGCTGTCAGCGCGCTTTCGCGTAACGTTGGTTGACCATCGTTTGGCACAACGTCCATACCTGCGAACCACTGGCTTGTGGCGCGGTAAATAATCGGTGTCTTATGACGCCAACAATGCATGTAGCTGTGTGAGTGAGACTCATGCTTGATGAGTGTGCCAGACCCACTCAAGGCCTCGACAATCTTTGGATTGGCATCCCAGATACTGAGCCCGCCGAAACCGGGTAAGGAGGGTACGAATTTTCCGTCCCCCATCACTGGGTTAATGATATCGGCATCTATCATTCCATGAGCCTTGCAGGACTGAAAGTCCTCTACACCGTAAGCCGGTGCGGAATGCACTACACCCGTTCCGGTATCGAGCGTGACATAGTCGCCAAGATAAATGGGCGCGACACGACGGTAGCCCTTGTCAAAGTTTGCCAAGGGGTGATGGAAGGTGATTCCACTCAGCGCTTGGCCAACGCATTGAGCGATGATTTGGCCTTCGAGTCCCCATTCGTTGAGGCAAGTTTCGACTCTGTCCGCTGCAATGATTAATAAAGAACCTGTCGCTGGCGCGGGAGAGACTTTAACCAAGGCATATTTGAACTCAGGATGGATATTGAGCGCTTGGTTAGAGGGAATGGTCCAGGGCGTTGTCGTCCAGATCACAATCGCACCCGCCGCCAGTTCAGGTAAACCGAATGCTTTGGCAAGGGCGGCACAATCCGCAAAAGGGAAGGCAATGTGGACGGCGGGGTCCTTGCGGTCCGTGTATTCGACTTCGGCCTCTGCCAAGGCTGAGCCGCAATCAAAACACCAGTTCACTGGCTTTAATCCGCGAAAAACATAACCTTTTTCCAAAATACGTCCAAGCGCTCTGATCTCATTGGCTTCATTACTGAAGTTCATTGTGAGATAGGGACGGTTCCAGTCACCAAGCACGCCAAGACGTTCAAAGTCTTTTTTCTGACGTTCTATTTGCTCCAGTGCATAGGCGCGTGCCTTGGCCTGAACCTCGGCAACGGGCAGATGTTTACCGAATTTCTTTTCTATTTGAATTTCGATCGGCATGCCGTGGCAGTCCCAGCCCGGAACGTAGGTCGCATCAAAGCCAGCCATGTTGCGGCTTTTGACAACAATGTCTTTTAGGATTTTATTGACGGCATGACCGATATGAATATCGCCATTCGCATAGGGCGGGCCATCATGTAATAAAAAAGTGGGGCGACCACGGCTTGCGTCGCGGATCGCTTGATAAACCTTTTTTTCTTGCCATTGTGCGACCCAAGCGGGCTCTCGACGCGGAAGGTCTCCACGCATCGGGAAAGGGGTATCGGGCAGATTGAGTGTGTTTTTATAGTCCATGGAGCGCAAAGTAAGCGCGCGCATGCAGCGCATCAGCATGCATGGCGGCAGTCAAGGTTGGCAGATCGGGAAACTTTTCTTCGTCCCGCAGATGCTGCAGGAGTTCTACTC
>CAMBLP010000142.1 GCA_945868195.1 Bordetella parapertussis | reverse complement strand
CGTTTTGAAGTGCTTGGCTTGGGCCAGCATGAGTCCCGAGGCATGCGCAAAGGAGTCGTAGTCAACATTGAGACTACGGTCAACTCCATCCAGCGCGCCCTCGAAGAAGCAGAACTGATGGCGGATTGCAAAATTCGCGATGTCTATACAGGCATTGCGGGTAGTCATATCCGGAGCTTTAATTCGAGCGGCATGGTGGCCGTCAAAGACAAGGAAGTCACGGCGACGGATGTCGCGCGCGTGATCGAAACGGCTAAGGCGGTGAACATCCCGACAGATCAACAAGTCCTGCATGTGTTGACTCAAGAGTTCATCGTCGATGGGCAAGAGGACATTCGCGAGCCCATCGGAATGAGTGGCTTGCGCCTAGAAGTCAAAGTGCACATTGTCACGGGCGCCGTGAGCGCGGCTCAGAACATCGTGAAATGTGTGCGTCGCTGCGGTTTGGAAGTACAGGATTTGATTTTGCAGCCGCTTGCTTCCAGTCTCGCATGTTTGACGGCAGATGAAAAAGAGTTGGGCGTGGTGTTGGTCGACATTGGTGGTGGCACAACCGACGTCGCCCTCTATACGGGTGGGGCGATTCGTCACACAGCCGTGCTCCCAATCGCCGGAGATCAGATCACCAGTGATATCGCGGCCATGCTGCGCACGCCAACGCCAGATGCCGAAGACATCAAATTACGTTTTGGCGTGGCCAAGCAAGTGCTCGCGAGTCCAGACGAAGTGGTCGAGGTTCCGGGCCTCGGCGATCGTGGTCCTAGGCAAGTCAAGCGCCAGGCCTTGGGTGCAGTGATAGAACCGCGCGTCGAAGAATTGTTTGGATTGGTGCAACAAGTGATCCGCGAGTCTGGCTATGAAGACTTGTTGTCCTCTGGCGTGGTGCTCACAGGTGGATCGTCGATGATGCCTGGCATGGTTGAACTCGCCGAGGATGTCTTTTTAAAGCCCGTGCGCGTGGCGGTACCTGATTATGACGGGAGCTTGGCTGATGTGATGCGTAGCCCCCGTTTTGCGACGGTCATGGGCTTGTTGGGCGAGGCAAGAATGCAGCGCGTACGTGGGCGTAAATTTACGCAGCAGTCTGGAAGTTTCAAAGCGATATTGGCACGAATGAAAGAGTGGTTTACACAATGAATTTGATGTCTTCGGACATCAAACAAGTCGAGGAGCAATGGTGCGACTCGGCTTGAAGTGGAGACGTTTCAAGCCCGATGCGGATACGTTCGGCATCGGGTTTGAGACGATTTCTAAAATGTAGTTTGGGGAATTTAGAAACGTTCGAAGTTTAAGACTTGAGGGAGTCAATTATGATGTTTGAAATGTTAGATAACGCCAACAAAGGCACCATCATCAAAGTGGTCGGTGTCGGTGGAGCGGGCGGCAATGCTGTCTCGCATATGATTCGTTCCGGTGTACAGGGTGTCGATTTCATTTGTTGCAATACCGATGCGCAAGCATTGGCTGCTACAAATGCGCCTGTCCAGATTCGTCTGGGCCGCACCGGTTTGGGTGCGGGTGCCAAGCCTGATCAGGGCCGTGCAGCTGCTGAGTTGGCGCGTGAAGAAATTCGTGCGGCACTCAATGGCGCCAACATGGTGTTTATCACCGCAGGCATGGGCGGTGGCACCGGTACGGGCGCAGGTCCAGTCGTGGCAGAGGTAGCTAAGGAGCTTGGTATTTTGACGGTCGGCGTCGTCACCAAGCCTTTCTCCTTTGAAGGCGCCAAGCGCATGAAGATGTCGGAAGACGGCATCAGTGAGTTATCCAAGTACGTACATTCGCTCATCGTTGTGTTGAATGAAAATCTGTACGAATTGATGGACGAGGATGCCACGCAGGCGGATTGTTTCAAGGCGGCTGACGACGTCTTGCATAACGCTTGTGCCGGTATCGCCGAAATCATTAACGTCGAAGGTAACGTGAACGTCGATTTTGAAGACGTCAAGACCATTATGGGCGAGCAAGGTCAAGCGATGCTGGGCACGGCGATGGCGGCTGGACCGGATCGCGCCAAGGTTGCCGCAGAGCAAGCCGTGGCATGTCCGTTACTCGAAGGCGTGAACTTGAACGGTGCGCGTGGCGTGCTGGTCAACATTACGGCAAGCAGCTCGCTCAAGATGAAAGAGACGCGTGCCATTATGGATCACATCAGCGGATTTGCCGCGCCCGAAGCGACTGTAATCTTTGGCACGGCGTATGACGACACGATGGGTGATAACTTGCGTGTGACGGTTGTAGCGACAGGTTTAGGTCGTTCGCAAAGCCGCCCTGTGCTCGTTTCTGAGCCAATGGAATTACAGCGCACGGGTACGGATAATATGCCTGTTGGCCACAATCAGGATCTGGGCGTGCCTTCGGTGTTGCGTAATCCTCGCTCTCAGGCAAGCGCCCAAGTGCGCGCGCTTGAGACGTCGGGAATGGAACACTACGACATACCTGCGTTTTTGCGCCGTCAGGCGGATTGATCGTCTAAGCATCTGACTCCCTATGCCTTAGGCCTCCTTTGAGGCTTCTGGCTTTTGGTTCGGCACCCGGTCTTCCCCAGGCCGGGTGCCTTGTCGTCTCTTGTTTGCGGTGCAATAATCATCAAAAGCGGTACAATAGTGCTAGATTTCAAGGAATTAGCTTCGATTTATGTTTCGCCAACGTACGCTTAAAAATCTCGTCAAGACCACAGGGGTCGGCCTTCACTCGGGCCGCCGGGTCGAGTTGACGCTGCGCCCAGCCGCGCCTGATACGGGGATTGTCTTTCATCGGGTCGATTTGCCCGAGGTCGTTGATATCCCTGCGCAGGCTGCGATGGTGCGAGACACCCGTATGGCTTCCGTACTTGGAGAGGGCGAGGGTCGTGTCTCTACAGTCGAGCATCTGATGTCGGCTCTTGCGGGCTTGGGCATCGACAATCTTCATATTGATTTGACCGCCGAAGAAGTCCCGATCATGGACGGTAGCGCGGCAACGTTTATTTATTTGCTGCGTTCGGCGGGTATCGAGGAACAAAACGTTCCCAAGAAATTTTTGCGAGTCCTCAAAACGATCGAGGTCAGCGAAGGCGAAGGTGCCCAAGCAAAATGGGCTCGCCTTGAGCCTCATGATGGCTTTGCTTTGGCTTTTTCCATTGATTTTCGTCATCCTGCCATTAATTCGACCGCCAACTTCGCCGAAATCGATTTTGCGACACAGTCTTATGTCAAAGAGATCGCGCGCGCGCGCACTTTTGGTTTTGTGAACGAAGTCGAGACACTAAGATCAATGGGGCTGGCGCGTGGCGGCAGCTTAGATAATGCGATCGTAATGGACGAGTACCGCGTCCTGAATACCGATGGCTTGCGTTATGACGACGAGTTCGTCAAACATAAAATTTTAGATGCAGTAGGTGATCTGTATTTGATCGGTAAACCCCTCGTTGCGCGTTATGTGGCGTGCAAATCGGGTCATGCGCTCAATAATCAGCTTGCGTTGAGTTTGCTCGCGCAAAAAGACGCTTGGGAAATTGTTACTTACGGCTCTCAGTCTGAGGCGCCTGCTGCTTATCAGCAGGAGTGGAAGCTGGCGTAGTCGTAGGTTGTATTTGATGATGCCTCAGCAGTTTTGCGACGGCATCAGCAAGGGGACCCGGACGTAAGGCGTAACGGAGTTCCTCAAAGGCCTTGAGGTCTTGTTGATCCAGCGTGCGAGCTTCTCTGGAGGGTTTTACCACCTCTGGCAGACCCAAGCCTCCTTGGACTTTTAACTTTATTTCAGCGATGTTCCAGCCCGCTGTTTGCATGTGCGCAGTGACACGCGGTGCTAATTGACGGAACTTTGCAGCGAACGCAGCACTCGAAACCATCAGCGTCAAAATGTGGTTTTCAAGTTTGACAACTTCGAAGGCGCTACGCATATTTTGCGGAAGCGCACTGACTACGGCACTTCGCATTTTGAGATGCATTTGCGCGGTCGCCAATACGTTGGCGGATTGCGAGTCGTGACCCAGCCACCCAATTAAATGGGTGCTGCCAGATTGCCCAGTCGTGTGGGGTCGGCGAGGTGGGGGAGCGACCATAGGTAAAGGATGATGAGATGAAGTTAGTCGTGATGCCTTCGCGGCAGGGGCAATATGCACCCATTACAGTGAGTGTAAGCCGTCTAATCCTGATTAGCGGTCTTTTGTTCGTGGTGGCGTTGATGACAGGCGCCGCTTTGCAACGCTTGGTTTGGACGATGCAACCTGAAACGCACGTTGTGCGTCCTGTCGTGTCCTCTCCTCCTGTTTCAGATGCGCAGGCGATGCGCTTGCTCGCGACTAAGGTGGGTGAGCTACAGGCTACCGTTGCACGTCTTGACGGTTTAGGTCAGCGCGTGGCAAAAGTCGCAGGTTTGCCCGATAAAGATGTGACGATCGTGCCTGAGTTGCCGGAGGCGACCTTTGTGTTGGATGATCTTTGGGTCCCCGCTTCCGAGGCAAATACACCACCGCTTGCGCAGCTCGAGGGTGAGTTGGGCTGGTTGCAAAAAAATCTGTCCAGGCAAGGGGATTATTTGTCTTTACTGGATCTGGCGGTGACGCAACAAGCTGCCACAGTCGCGCGCTTGCCGACAACGATGCCCATCGAGTCCTACCCTTATCTGAGCTCGTCCTATGGTTGGCGACGTAACCCGTTTAACGGTCAGATGAGCATGCATGAGGGTTTGGACTTTAGTGCGCCTCATGACACGCCGATACGCGCGGCAGCAGGCGGAGTGGTGAGGACCGTGACGGTGCACCGTGGTTACGGCAATATGGTAGAAATTGATCACGGTGAGGGGTTGATGACGCGTTACGCACATGCAAAGACTATCTTAGTCAAAGAGGGTGAGGTTGTGACTCAGGGACAGTTGATCGCACGCGTGGGCTCGACTGGCCTATCGACGGGTCCCCATTTACACTTCGAAGTCAGAAAAGATGACAAACCCCTTGATCCCCGAGCTTTTTTAGCGGGTCAACCGCTCACGCCGTCGTTGGCCGGTGCGCGACCTGTCATAGGGTCGTCCTCGATGACATGGCAGCCGCGCGTGCGTTAAACTCAATAACTTATTGGGTAATTATTGAACTAACAATTTCTTAGTTTTTTTCTCGTGTCTTAATGCGAAAACTCGAACAGGTTCATCACGCATGTTCTCTTTGTTAAAAAAAATCTTCGGTAGTCGTAACGATCGCACAATTAAACAGTTGAGACGGCAGGTTGAGCAAATCAATCAGCTTGAGCCGCAGATGCAGGCTTTATCGGACGAGGCGTTGCGCGCGAAAACGGATAGTTTCCGTGAGCGCATTCAAGCCGGGGCCAAGCTCGACGCATTGCTACCCGAAGCCTTTGCCGTCGTGCGCGAGGCGAGTGTGCGCGTTTTTGGGATGCGACATTTCGATGTGCAGTTGATCGGCGGTATGGTGCTGCATAGAGGGAAAATTGCGGAGATGCGAACCGGTGAGGGTAAGACCTTGATGGCGACGCTGGCGGTCTACCTCAACGCGCTGGCAGAGCGTGGCGTTCATATCGTGACAGTCAATGATTATCTGGCGCGACGCGATGCAGCCTGGATGGGACGCCTGTATAACTTTTTAGGCTTGTCCGTGGGCGTTGTTGTACCCCAGCAGAGTAACGAAGAAAAAATCGCCGCCTATCGCGCAGACATCACATACGGTACGAATAAC
>CAMBLP010000141.1 GCA_945868195.1 Bordetella parapertussis | reverse complement strand
GCATGAAAGTGCGTCTCAAAAAAGAGATTGTGACGATGGGGATGCCTGGGATCAGTCCAACAAACATGGCGGGTACTTACGTTAAACCGCAGGATTGGAATGCGCTGATTCGTGATCCGTCTGTCGTGTTGATCGATACGCGCAACGATGATGAGGTTGAGCTTGGGACCTTTGAGGGTGCGATCGATCCCAAGATCAAAACCTTCACTCAGCTTGTGCAATGGGTGGAGCAGGCTGAGGTCCTTGAGGGAAAAACAGGTAAAAAACCCAAGGTCGCCATGTTTTGCAACGGCGGAATTCGTTGCGAAAACTCCACTGCGCTGATGCGTGCCAAGGGTTTTGAGGAGGTCTATCACCTCGAAGGCGGGATTCTCAAATATCTCGAGGAAATTCCTCCAGAGCACAGCCAATGGAGGGGCGAGTGTTTCGTTTTTGATGATCGCGTGTCTGTCGACCATCATTTGCAGCGTTCTGGACGTCAGCTGTGTCATAACTGCCGCGATCCTCTGCCGGATGGCGCGACGCAGTCTTCCGAGTTTGAAAAGGGCGTGAGTTGCCCGCGTTGTTTTGCCAAGGGAGATGATGAGCAAAAAAAGCGCGCACGTGAGCGTCAAAAACAGTACGAATTAGCCAAGGCGCGCCGTCAACTGCATATCGGCGCTAAGATATCAACCCGTCATTCTTCATCCCTTTCTAGAGAAATCAATGAAAATTAAACAAACAATTGCGGCTCTGACGAGTGCCGTGTTGCTCAGCAGCCTAGGTGCTATTGCCTTGGCCCAAGAGTTTCCACCCACTAAGGCCGTGACGTTGTATGTCGGCTTCCCTCCAGGGGGGGCGAATGACATCGCCGCACGTATTATTGGCAAAAAGCTTTCAGAAAATATTGGACAAAAAATTGTTGTCGATAACAAACCGGGCGCGGGTGGCAATATTGTGACTGCGTTAGTTGCGAATGGTCCCTCTGATGGTTCTGTTATTTTGCTGGGCTCGATTGGCCCTCTGTCCATTGCTTCGCATTTGATGAAAATTCCTTATGATCCCGTCAAGGATTTAGCGCCTCTTGCGATGGGTGGCAGCTTTCCAAATGTACTGTTAGTGTCTCCGGATTCAGGCATTAAAACGCTGAAAGACTTGGTAGATCGCGCCAAAAAAGAACCTGGCAAACTGACATATGCATCGACAGGGGCGGGCTCAGCATCCCATCTCCAGGGAGAGTTGTTTAATCAGCGTGCGGGCGTCGATATTGTTCATGTGCCCTATAAGGGTGGCGGAGCTGCGATGCTGGATGTCATTGGTAATCGCGTGACAGTGTATTACTCGGCGCTTCCCTCTGCAGCTAAGCAGATTCGGGCGGGCAAATTGATTCCTTTAGCGCTAACGGGAGATAAACGCGTAGATATTTTTCCAGAAATTCCAACAATTGCCGAGTCCGGTTATCCAGGATTTGATGCCCGAAATTGGTATGCCTTTGTTGCCTCAGCTAAGACACCCGTTGCAATGTTAGATCGCTGGAATCAAGAGATTACCAAGGCAGTCAGCGACAAAGAAGTGACCGCAGCATTACATGCGCAAGGTTTGACGCTTGATCCTGGCTCACGCGATGACTTGGCTAAATATATCTCCAAGGAGTCTGCGACATGGAGCAAGATCATTAAGGATCGCAATATCTCGATCAAACATTAATTTTTATCCTTGCTTATCCCTTCTGTAAAACAATACAAAAGGCGATGCACGCATCGCCTTTTTTATTGGGTGTGGTCTTAGTTGAGGATCAATCAGTCCTCGAATTGACCAAAACGTACGGTCGTCGCACCCACTCTCACATTCGAGGTCGAGGGCATAACGAGAACCGTATTATCGTAGGGCACGCGAATCGTATGTTCCCCATCCGTCGCCACGATGTCGCCTTTTTTAGGCACGACTTCCAATCCCTTGTAGTCCTTGTTAAAGCGAAATCCCGTGGACTTGGCGACAACGGCTTCGGTCACGCGCACGATGCGTTGATGAGCGCATACGGGTAGGCGTAACGCAGGCTTAACAAAAGCATCGTCCACCATATCAAAGAGTCGCAAAAAGCGCAGCAAGGTGTCGTTTGCAACATCTGCAGCGGACTTTTCCCAATGCTGGCCACACTCGATGAGCAGGCCTGTACGTGGGTCATCGGGTTTTCCAAAACCGCCACGTTCAATCATCCTCAGTCCAGCAGGATGTCCTGTATCGATCAACAGATACTCAGGAATTCCGAGGCGTTTTGACAAAGCAGCACTTTTTTCTCCACCCTGAGCGGTCGCACCACACACCATGATTGGTGCACAGGGCTCGGACATAGAATGAATATCGAGTAAATAGTCTGCCGCATCAACAAAAGGCTGAAGGACGCGGGCACGGCGTAGCTCCGCAGAGTCACGTGAGCCGAACAACACATCATCACCCCAGACACGGTTAAAGTCCTCGTCGATGTAACGACTCGCACTGGGTTTTTCTGGGTCCCAGCGGGCATAGGCAAGAACGTTTGCAAAGGCAATCGTCAGACGACCGACAAGAGGTTTAACTTGTTGGCGCAGAAACCAGTCCACGGCAATTGCGCCACAAAACTCATTGCCGTGCGTGAGCGCCTGAACCATGACATGCGGGCCAGGTCGACCTGAATCAAAGCTCCACACGTAGGGCACACCCGTGTTGCCGTTTTCCCACGCGCTGATGTCAGGCGCTTGGATTTCGATCGGGTAGGGTTGTTTCATTTTGTAACTTTTTGAAAGAGATTTAAATGAGTTGGGATCGTTGAGATGGCAGGCTGAGTGCCTGCCGGGACTGATTTCTCTCAGCAGGGGTGCTTCGACCGAGCAACGTGGCATTGCTTTGGGGCAGCGCGGATGGAAATGGCAACCAGGCGGAGGGGCGAGGGGAGAGGGAATCTCACCTCTAATCGGCACAAAGGTGCGATGCTTCCTGTCGATCCTGGGAATTTCCTCGAGCAGAGCTTGCGTATAGGGATGATTTGGCGCGGCAAATAACTCTTCCGTTGGGGCGATTTCTGCCACGCGACCCAGATACATCACCACGACACGGTTTGACAAGTGTCTGACGACGCCCAAGTCGTGACTGATAAAAAGATAGGTCAGACCCAACTCATCACGTAGATCCATGAATAAGTTGAGCACTTGCGCTTGAATCGATACATCAAGAGCCGCAACGGCTTCGTCACACACGAGAAACTCAGGCTTGACAGCCAAAGCACGGGCGATACCGATCCGTGCACGCTGTCCACCTGAAAATTGATGTGGGTAGCGTTGCATGTAAGTCGGATCAAGTCCGACGCGTGTCAGCATCTCAGCAGTGTAGTCACTTTGTTGCGCGCGATCGACAAGGCCATGCACGCGGGGGGCCTCACCAACAATATCGATGACACGCATACGCGGATTGAGTGAGGCGAAGGGATCTTGAAAAATAAGCTGGACGGGGCGACGCACGCCACTCTGACTTTCAAGCGGTTGACCCCGATAACGTACCGTGCCCTCGGTGGGCGTATGGAGTCCACATCCTAGGCGGCCTAGAGTGGACTTACCACATCCGGATTCGCCGACGAGTCCGACCACTTCGCCTTGATTAATCGTAAGTGTGACGTTGTCCACGGCATGGACAGTCTGTTCTTTGATATTTGAACCAAAGACATTGGCCATTTTTTCAAATATATCGAGTTTTTTGCCGAAGCGTTTTGAGACTCGATCAAAAGCTAATAATTCGGTCACGCTGCGCTCTCCGAGGAAGCCGTGGAAGGCTGCTGAACGATAGGATTCCAACAGCGGGTCGTACGCGAGCCGATCGCGACCATGTTTGGCATTACGGAGCAAGCTGAAGTGACGTGCGAGCAGCGTGCCTCGAAGGCACAGCCTGCGCCTAGCTGCATGATCGAAGGCGTTGAGCCTGGAATCTGTCGCAGTCGCTGCCCTGGTGTCGTTGTGGCGGGCACGGAGTCGAGCAAGCCACGGGTGTAGGGATGCGTTGGATCACTGAGTACATCTTCGGCTGGGCCTTGTTCGACAATACGGCCGGCATACATCACGGCAATTTTATCTGCCAAGCCTGCGACGACAGCTAAATCGTGTGTGATCCAGATGAGGGCCGTACCAGACTGGCTAACGAGTTGTTGCATTTCATACAGAATCTGACCTTGCACGGTGACATCGAGAGCCGTCGTGGGCTCATCCGCGATAATCAAATCAGGTTTATGCAGCATGGCGATTGCGATCGCGACGCGTTGTCGCATCCCACCTGAAAACTGATGAGGATACTGACCCAGACGCTCGCTTGGCGAGGCGATGCCGACTTTGCCCAAGACTTCGACGCAGCGCGCACGCGCGTCGGCTCGACTGACGGATTCGTGCGCGAGCACGGTTTCGATCATCTGCGTTTCTACAGTCAACACAGGGTTGAGCGTCATCATTGGATCTTGAAAGATCATGGCGATGCGACGTCCACGCAGGCGTCGGAGCGTTTCATCATCGGCACCAACGAGTTCTTGTCCGTCAAAAACGATACTGCCACTGGCAATTTTCCCAGGGGCATCTACGAGCCCCATGATGGAGAATCCCGTCACAGACTTACCAGAGCCTGACTCACCGACTAAACCAAGCACTTCACCGCGCTTGAGTTCGAACGATACGTCCGCGACAGCTGGAAGGATGCCGTCTCTTGTGGCGAATTCTGTACGAAGACCTTTGACTGTTAAGAGCGCGCTCATCGTGACAACCTCGGATTCAAGATGTCACGCATTTGGTCACCGACTAAATTGATCGCCAAAATCGTCAGGAGAAGTGCAATACCGGGGTAGACGCTGATCCAGTATTTACCGGAAAGCAGGTATTCGTAACCATTAGAGATTAACAAGCCTAACGAGGGCTCGGTCGCTGGCAAACCTAAACCTAAAAAGGAGAGGGTGGCTTCGAGTGCGATCGCATGCGCGACTTGGACAGTCCCCACGACGATCAGTGGCGCCATGGCATTGGGGAGCAGGTGACGCAAGACGATGCGTGAGCCCTTTAGACCCAAGGAGCGAGCGGCTTCGACATATTCTTTGCCGCGTTCGACGAGTGCGGCTGAACGGGCTGTGCGCGCATAGTAGGCCCATTGGACGCTGACCAAAGCAATGATGATTTTGTCCACCCCTTTGCCTAGAACGGCGAGCAGGACCAACGCAACCAAAATGGCAGGAAAACCAAGCTGAATATCCACCAAGCGCATGATGATTTGTTCAAAGCGACCACCCAAGTGCGCAGCCAATACGCCCAATACGCTACCGATCACGAGCGCAATGATGCCGCTGGTCAAGCCGACATAGAGAGAAACGCGCAACCCGTAAAAGATGGCCGAAACCATATCCCGACCTTGACCATCCGTACCCAGCAGGTAGGTCTGTCCGTTCAGACCTTTTTCTCCTGGTGCCAGACGTGCATCCATCAGGTCCAGAGACGCGAGATCATAGGGGTTTTGAGGTGAGATCCAGGGCGCAAAGAGTGCAGCGAACATGACTACGACCAACATTACAAGACCGACCATCGCGACAGGACTTTCGGCGAATTGCGAACATAAACGCTTGAAAGGCGTTTGCACCTTGGCGACCGGGATAATAGCTTCGCTCATCAGTGTTGCTCCGCAATGCGTACTCTTGGGTC
>CAMBLP010000140.1 GCA_945868195.1 Bordetella parapertussis | reverse complement strand
ATTTCCTCGGGGTAGTAAAACTCGACAATATTGACGGTTTCCTGAGGGGATTTGGGGTACAGCGTCGATAACACCAAGACGTGGGGGTAGAGCTCGATCATATGGGTCGGAAAATACGTGACCCACACCGCGCCGAAATCGGGTGCACGTCCTTGACGGAATTGCATCAGCTTTTCATGCCATGTTTTATAAGCAGGTGACCCAGGTTGTGAAAGCGCTTGATGAACGCCTACACGCTGCATACTGTACTGCTTAGAAAACTCCCAGGATAAGTCGTCGCACGTCACAAAGTTTCCCAAGCCCGGGTGAAAGGGCGCGACATGGTAGTCCTCGAGATAAACCTCAATAAAGGTTTTCCAGTTGTAATTGCACTGGTGAACTTCGACGTGGTCGAGAACATAGTCGGAAAAGTCGAATTCGGGCCGATTGAATAAACTGCCAATATCCGCCAAAGGATCTCTTGGTCCCTCAAACATTAAGCCGTGGCAATCTTTAAGCGGAAAGCGCTCTAAATTGAGACAAGGCTTGTCCTCAAACTGAGGCGCGCCGAGCAGTTGACCTGTTTTGTCATACGTCCATCGGTGGAGGGGGCAAACAATATTGCCACCCGTACCCACAAGATTCCCATGGGTATTGACATGCCCTGCGACGTTGCCGGTTTGCCCACCGAGCATGAGTGCTTGGCGGTGACGACAGACGTTCGAAAGCAGCTCGATGCCGTTTTCACCGCGCACGAGGACTCTCCCATTGTTTTCATGGGACAAACTACGCCAGTCTCCGGGGTTGGGCACGTTTTTTTGATGCCCAACATACAAAGAGGACTGTTTAAAAATGTTAGCTTGCTCGCGTGCAAAAAGCGCTTCGTCAAAGTAGGTATTGACGTGCAGCTGAGTGCGAGCCGGGGCTAAATGCACCATCCGACCAATGTCGGTCATGATTCCCTCCGCATGGAAGCATGCCAGTGCTTTTGAGATCGCTCTGGCGCGAAGAAAAATCGGTTTGGCCGATCACCATAATAAAGACCTGATTGTAACCCAAGCTATAAGGCACCGAGTGCGCGCCAATCTCGTACAATTGCTAATTATTTGTGTTTAGACTTGCACTGGGTCTTGTGGCATGCCAGGCAGTCTCCATTGGAGTTTCGTTTGAGTAAGCCCACCAAATCAACGACCCAGACAAGTCTGCCAGTATCACTGGAAAGTGACGCATCGACCCCTTCTGACTTACCTCAGGATTTTGAAACGGCTCTCTCGCAGCTTGAGGAGCTTGTCACAAAAATGGAGTCAGGCGCCTTGCCTCTCGAAGAGTCTCTGATCGCCTATCGACGTGGTGTCGCGTTGACGCGTATCTGTCAAGAGCGGCTGGCCCAGGCTGAGCAACAAATTAGCGTGCTGGAGGCCGGTTTGCTACGTCCTTTCGATGCAGCGGATCGTCAAGCAGAATGAGTGTTGTCTTGCCTGTATTTTCCTCTTGGTTGAGTGGACGCGCAGCCCATATCGAGCGTGTTCTGGATCGGGAGATGCCTCAGGCGTCAGCCGTGCCTGCGCGCTTGCATGAGGCCATGCGTTACGCAGTGCTAGGCGGTGGCAAGCGGGTGCGCGCTGCCTTGGTCTACGCCGCCGGTTATGGATGTGTGGCTGGACAGCAGGTCGAGCCGGCGTTGGAGCGTGCGCTGGATTGCTCTGCCGCGGCGGTCGAGTTGGTGCACGCCTATTCACTCGTGCATGATGATTTGCCCTGTATGGACGACGACACGCTTCGACGTGGACAGCCGACTGTGCATGTGCAATACGACGAAGCGACCGCTTTGTTGGCCGGAGACGCCTTACAGCCTTTGGCCTTTGATTTTTTGACGCAAATGCCGGCCGAAGCACAGCAAGTGGTCAAAGCGACCCAAGTCCTTGCCCAAGCTTCAGGCAGCCTTGGTATGGCGGGTGGGCAGGCGATTGATCTGGAAAGTGTCGGGCAAAGCTTGTCAAGGGATGCTTTGCAGCACATGCACCACCTCAAAACAGGCGCGTTATTGTCAGCTAGCGTCATGCTTGGCGGCATCGCTGCGAGCGCCTCAGAGGTTCAACAAAAGGCCCTCAAGCATTATGGTCTCGCCATGGGCTTGGCGTTTCAGGTTGTGGACGATGTCTTGGATGTGACCGCCGATTCATCCAAATTAGGTAAAACAGCCGGCAAGGATGCCGCAGCGAACAAGCCCACATACGTTACGTTGATGGGGCTCGAGCAGGCACAGACTTTTGCTAAAACATTACATCAGGAGGCGGTTGAGGCAATCGCTCCTCTGGGCGAGTCCGGGCAGTATTTGATCGGACTCGCAGACTTTATTGTGTTTCGTGATCACTGACGAGAAAAATGTCTAAAGATTTGCTTGATCAAATTCAACGACCCGCGGACCTCAAGGCCCTGGATCGCCGTGAGCTAAAAAAGCTGGCTGACGAACTGCGCTCTTTTGTCCTGCAAACGGTCTCGCGCACGGGTGGACATCTATCTTCCAATCTTGGTACGGTCGAGCTGACGGTGGCGCTTCATCACGTCTACGAGACCCCGCATGACCGCATCATCTGGGATGTTGGTCATCAGTCCTATCCGCACAAGATTTTGACTGGACGCAAAGACGCGATGGGTACCTTACGCCATTTTGGCGGGATTTCGGGTTTCCCAAAGCGGTCCGAGTCCGAGTACGACGCCTTTGGCACCGCCCACTCATCGACCTCTATTTCAGCAGCGCTAGGGATGGCAGTCGCCTCGCGCAATGCGGGGATCTCTCGTCAGCACATCGCGGTCATTGGCGATGGCGCAATGACGGCGGGCATGGCCTTCGAGGCGATGAACAATGCTGGCGTGACGCCCGATATCAATTTGTTGGTGATTCTCAACGACAACGATATGTCGATCTCACCGCCAGTCGGAGCGTTAAATCATTACTTTGCGAGGCTGTTGTCCGGGCAGTTTTATGCCGCCGCTAAAAATGTAGGTCGTGCCGTTCTACAACATGTGCCCCCAGTACTCGAGCTTGCTCGACGTCTCGAAGAGCACGCCAAGGGAATGGTCACGCCCGCGACGTTGTTTGAAGAGATGGGCTTTAACTACGTTGGTCCAATTGATGGCCATGATCTTGATGTACTCATTCCGACTTTGCAAAATATGCGCGCCTTGAAAGGGCCGCAGTTCTTACATGTCGTTACGAAAAAAGGGCAGGGTTAAAAGCTGGCTGAGGCTGATCCCGTGCTTTATCACGGCCCAGGTAAGTTCGATCCTGCGGTTGGTATCCAAAAAGCATCGACGCCCCCAAAGGTCACTTTTACCCAGGTCTTCGGTCAATGGCTCTGTGACATGGCCCAGAGCGATCCTAGGCTCAATGGCATCACACCCGCCATGCGCGAGGGCAGTGGAATGGTGGAGTTCGAGCGGCGTTTTCCCACACGCTATTTTGATGTGGGGATCGCAGAGCAACATGCGGTGACGTTCGCTGCGGGTATTGCTTGCGAGGGTCAAAAGCCGGTGCTCGCCATTTACTCAACGTTTCTCCAGCGTGGCTACGATCAGCTTATCCATGACGTGGCGCTGCAAAATCTGGATGTGACCTTCGCGCTTGACCGTGCTGGTTTGGTGGGGGCGGATGGCGCGACCCATGCGGGCAACTATGACATTGCCTACTTGCGCTGTATTCCCAACATGGTAGTGGCGACGCCCTCAGATGAAAATGAAACGCGTTTGCTGCTCACTACGTGTTACCAGTATCCAGGTCCCGCGTCCGTACGCTATCCCAGAGGCTCGGGATCCGGGGTCGCAGTCGAGGCCGGTCTTGAAACGGTTCCGGTTGGTCGCGGCATTATCCGCAGACGAGGCGCTGGCGTAGCTGTACTTGTCTTTGGAACGCTGTTGCCTGCGGCCCTCAAAGCTGCCGAGTCCCTGAATCTGACCGTGGTCGACATGCGTTTTGTTAAGCCACTTGATACAGAGTTGGTGCTTGCCATGGCTGCCGAGCATCCCCTTGGTCTTGTCACGCTAGAAGAGGGCTCTTTGATGGGTGGCGCTGGTGGGGCTGTGTCTGAAACCCTTGCGGCGCACGCCATCTTGACTCCTTTGCTGCATTTAGGATTACCGGATAGGTTTATTGATCATGGTGAGCAGGGTGCTTTGCTCGCAGGTGTGGGTCTCGACGCTGGCGGCATAGAAAATTCGATTCGCAAGCGCTTTTTTTCAAATTGATTTGCTATAAAGCGCTAAATACGCGAAAATAATAGGCTTTCTTGCTCGACCGACCTATTTCAGGTACGGCGGGCTGCCCCCGGTAGGAGTGTTGTGTTCCTTGCCGGATATCCTCAGGAGTGCATTGCATGCGCCATTACGAAGTTGTTTTTATTGTTCACCCAGACCAAAGCGAGCAAGTGCCCGCCATGGTTGAGCGCTACCAAGCGCTGGTGACGACGCAGGGTGGTAAAGTCCACCGCACCGAAGACTGGGGCCGTCGTCAACTGGCATACCCTATTCAAAAACTCGTCAAAGCACACTACCTTTGCTTCAACATCGAGTGCAGCCAAGCAACGCTGGATGAGCTTGAGCATTCTTTCCGCTACAACGACGCCGTACTACGTCATCTTGTGATCAAGACCAAAGCTGCTGAGACAGAGCCTTCAATCATGATGAAACAAGTCGAGCGCGAAGAGGCCCGCAAAGCATCCGCTGAATCAATACCTGACGAACTCGAGTAAATCGGAGTTGTCGTGGATCGGCCAGAGGTCAATGGTTTAGCAGTCAATCGGTTCGAAGTGCAAGGCTTAATTTCTGAACTGTCTCCTTTGAGATATACACCCGCAGGGGTGCCAGTTTTAGAGTTTTTACTTTCACATGAATCCGAGGTAACCGAAGCAGGTCAACCACGTCGCATCGCACTGAGTTTGGTTGTTGTTGCGATGGGAGATTTGGCCCAGATGGCTGGCACGATGAGTTTAGGTTGCAAGGTCCGGCTTCAGGGTTTTCTGGCTCCGGTTCGTAAAGATTCACAAAAATATCGGCTGCATGCGCAGCATATTCAACAAATTTGAACAAGGCATATCATGGCTTTCTTCGGTAAACGTAAAGAAAAAAAGAAATTCACGCAACAGAACCCGCTTTTCAAGCGTCGTAAGTTCTGCCGCTTTAGCGCGACGAATGTTGATCAAATTGATTACAAAGATCTCGATACCCTGCGTGACTTCATCCAAGAAAACGGCAAGATTATTCCTGCACGTTTGACTGGTACTAAAGCTATCTATCAGCGACAGCTCGACTCAGCGATCAAGCGTGCGCGCTTCTTGGCCTTGCTGCCCTTCACTGATAACCACAACTGATCCCGGGGCACACTATGCAAATCATTCTGCTCGAAAAAGTCGTTAACGTTGGAAACCTCGGTGAAGTTGTTCGCGTGCGCGATGGCTTTGCCCGTAACTTTCTGATTCCCCAGAAAAAAGCACGTCGTGCGACAGAGGCTGCTCTCAAAGAGTTCGAAGTACGCCGTGCCGAGCTTGAAAAAGCGCAGGCTGAAAAATTAGCTGCCTGCCAAGCGTTAGGCGCGCGTCTCGAAAGCTTCTCCTTGAGCATCAAGCAAAAAGCTGGGGTTGATGGTCGTTTGTTTGGTTCCGTGACCAATATGGAGATTGCTCAGGGTCTGATTGCTGCTGGTTTTGCCGGTATCGAAAA
>CAMBLP010000139.1 GCA_945868195.1 Bordetella parapertussis | reverse complement strand
TTCTGCTTGATCGGGGTGTAGACGATCTCTGTCACGTTACCTGTTTTGGTCGGCTTGCCCCACCAGTTAGGATTTTCAACGTAAACCGTTTTGATATCGACTTCGCGCGACTTGAGCTGATAGGGGCCTGTGCCCATCGCATTACGTGCTGAGAAGCTTTCCTCTTTTTTATTGAAATCCTGAGGCAACACGGCATTGTTCTTTTCCGCCCAGGCTTTGCTCATGATGCCCAGCGAGGGCAACTGACGCAGCAAGACAGGATTGGGACCTCCAGTGATGACATCCACGGTCAATGGGTCTACGGCCTTGACCTCAGTGATACCCGCCACATAGGACTTGAACTGTGAGGAAGGTGCCATGGCGCGCTTGAGCGAAAACACAACGTCATCTGCCGTGAACGGTGTGCCGTCCTGGAACTTTACATTGGGGCGCAATTTGAAACGCATCGTAGTGGGATTGAGGCGTTCCCACGATGTTGCCAGCGAAGGCACGACTTCGAATTTTTCGTTGTACTTGACCAGCGGATCGTAGACCCACAAGTTAGCGGCGATGTTCAGGCCTTCGTTTTGTGAGTGAGGGTCCAGTGTCAGGATATCGCCCTGGCTGGTCCATTTAAATGTTTTGGCAAAGCCCAAGCCGGGCAATAGCATCGCGGCTGAAAGGGCCGCAGCGATCAGAGTACGGCGCATGGCACGCTCCTGTATGAGTGAAATAACTTGATCATATTGCCCCATACGCGATAACTGCGTCAACCATAAGCTTATTCAAGCTTTCATCAAACTGACAGCATCGCGGATGGGGGGGGGTAATTGACGTTTAAACCGTGGCGACGGCCGTAGCAGGCGAACCCACGGCGCCGGGCAAACGCAGTGGAGGCGCGGTCAACAAAAAACGGGTGCGCCCATTTTTGCGCAGCCATTGCGCCAAAGGGGTGAGATAGAACATTTCGCCCAGGTGCACGCCCAGTTTAAACAGGCAATGCTCGTGCAAAGGCAGTGTCGCGCAACAACCAATGTGACTAGTCGCTGGGTAAGTTTCCACCGCATAGTTATCCGCCATCAAGACCACCAACTGGCTGTCGGTGATCCATTTAAGGAGTTTTTGATCGCGTCCGTCCAAGGCTGCGCAACTGTTTTCGAGGGTGTGCAGATCAGGATTGCCCTTCATGTCCATCAGCAATTGTGCAAAACCCGTATGCAAGCACACCATATCGCCAGGCTCGACGACGACTTTGTCCTGTTCCATCACGCGCATCAGCGTGTCGTAGCCAATGATTTCACGCTTGTTACCAAAGTGCGCATGGAAGTCGATCATCACGCCACGTCCTTGTACGCAGGACTCGGCCATATTTTGAATCCCGAGCGCCATCGCGTTGGAGGTGGACTTGTTTTCACCTGGTCCGGGAACGCCCGCATCCTTGCCGTCCGTCGGTCCAATAATGTGCTCCCCCGCCCGGTAGCCGTTGTAATAGACCGACTCGGGGATGCCATCGCCATTGGCATCAAATCTAGAGCCAACGTGGGCCAAACTATCCCATTGCGTGGAGTACTGGAGGTGCATCACGACTAAGTCGTCGCTAATGACGTCCGTTTGCTGGTCGTTATCGCGAAACAGGCCGTAGTTCATGTTGGGGCGATCGCCACGCAAGGTGGGGCGGATGACAGGAGGAAAACGTCGTGGATTCAATAAGTTACCGCCGGGGAGATCCAATGGCAGGCTCAGACAGAACGGCTGAAATTCCTTGACCTCGGCAATACCCTGCTTGAGCTTTGCAGAGGTCAGCAAATTGATGCGTCCGCGTTGGTCATCCTCACCAAAATCTCCCCAGGTAGAGCCCTCTGGGCGATTAACCCAACGTTTATTACCACTCATAGCTGATCTCCAGGTTTTATTTTTTAATTGAACGATCGTGAACTGACTTGGTTCGTTTTACCGTTTTTACCGTAAAACAGGCTCAAAAACTTGGCAGGAAAAAGTAAAAGGGCTGCAAACAATAAAGTTTGCAGCCCCATACTTGATTCTAAATACGTTGTCCGAATGCCAAAAACTCAGGCTTTCTTGACTTTTTCCAGCATTTTGAACACGCCTTTCGGTGCGTTGACAAACAGGCGCTTGAAGGCCTTGCCCAAGCAACGGCGCTCAAGCGTGTTGCGGCGCGTGCGTTTTGTTTCTGAAGCCATAGCAATTCTCCGGTATTAAGCCACGTATATTACCCTATATCCGGCCAGAATATTCGTCTGGTTTTCCATGCGGCCAAAAGGCCGGCGCTCTATGATTACACGATGAACCCAACCATTCGCATCACTGGCGCGCGCCAGAACAATCTGAAAAACCTCGATTTGACCCTCAATACGGGCGAATTGACGGTCGTCACGGGCGTGAGCGGCTCAGGTAAAAGCTCTCTGGCGTTTGACACGCTCTATGCAGAAGGTCAACGACGCTATGTCGAAACCTTTTCGCCCTATGCGCGACAGTTTTTGGATCGTATGGATAAACCGGTTGTCGATCGCATCGAAGGCATTTTGCCTGCCATCGCAATTGATCAAACCAATCCTGTGCGCAGCTCACGCAGTACGGTCGGCACTATGACGGAGCTTAATGACCACCTCAAGCTGCTCTTTGCGCGGGGCGCTCAGCTCATGTGCCGCGGATGTGGTCAGGCGGTTTGCCGAGACAGTACTGCGTCTATTTTTGCCGCCGTCAAGGCTCGCTCTGAAACAGCGAACGATCCTCGCTTGGTGGTGACTTTTCCCGTTCAAGTGCCTTTGAACTTTACCGAGGAAGAGGTACTGGGGTTTTTGGAGCAGCAAGGCTATACGCGTGTGCATGCGGATGAAAGTCCACTGCAGTCAGGTGCTCAATCGAGCGCAACGGCCGCGCCACCTGCGAAAGCCTCCAAAAAAAAATCCGCAACCCTGTCGCCGCTGCTTCGAACCCTGCGCGTGGTGCAGGATCGGTTTCGTTTTTCTAGCGCAGAGCCCTCACGTGTCATGGAGGCCTTTGATATAGCCCTCAAGATGGGGAATGGCCTGATGTCCGTTCATGCCGTCGATCAGGAGGGCACGGATACGGCGGTATGGAAATTCAGTGACAAGCTGCACTGTGCCGATTGCAATATCAGTTATAGCAATGCCCTGCCCAGTACGTTTTCGTTTAACTCGCCGCTTGGTGCCTGTGAGGCTTGCCGCGGCTTTGGCCGCGTAATCGGCATTGATTTTGGCTTGGTGATTCCGGACGAGAACAAAACCCTCGAAGGCGGCGCCATCAAGCCGTGGCAAACACCGAGCTACAAAGAGTGTCAGGTCGAAATGGAAAAGTACGCCAAGCGTGCCAACGTTTCGATCAATACACCCTGGAAATATTTACCCCCTGAGCATCAAGATTGGGTGTTGCACGGCGACCCGCTCTGGAAAGGTGGCAATCAGGCTTGGAAAACCCAATGGTATGGCGTGCAGCGTTTTTTTGACTGGCTCGAAACCAAGTCTTACAAAATGCATGTGCGGGTCTTGCTCTCTAAGTACCGCAGCTACACGCCCTGCCCGACTTGCAAGGGCGCGCGGCTCAAGCCTGATGCCTTGCTGTGGCGCATCGAGGGCAAGTCGGTTCAGGATTTAATGTTGACGCCAATCGTTCAGCTACGCAAGTTCGCCGATCAACTGACCTTTCCGGGTGCGATGGATGCGGCCATGGATCTGGTGTTGACCGAGGTCCGTGCGCGACTCAAATTTTTATGCGATGTGGGGTTGGGATATTTGACGCTAGACCGACAAAGTCGCACGCTCTCAGGGGGCGAGGTGCAGCGGATCAATTTGACGACTGCGCTTGGCACATCGCTGGTGAACACCTTGTTTGTTTTAGACGAGCCCTCCATCGGTTTGCATCCCCGCGATATCCACCGCGTGGTGGAGGTGATGCATCGACTGCGTGACGCAGGCAATACCTTGGTAGTGGTCGAACACGACCCACAGGTCATGATCGCCGCCGATCGTGTGATTGATGTCGGCCCTGGTCCAGGAGAGCGCGGTGGTCAAATTGTGTTTGATGGCACGCCCACGGCACTCAAAGACGCCAACACACTGACGGGTAAATACATGGGCGGTCGACTCAAGGTCGAAGCGCCACGTCCGATGCCCGTCTCGGCCAACACACCCAGACTCATTCTTGAGGGCGTGACGGCGAACAATCTCAAAAATATCTCCATCGAAATTCCTTTGGGACGTTTGGTCTGTGTGACAGGTGTTTCAGGTTCGGGGAAATCGACACTCATACAAGACGTGTTGTACCCGGGCCTGCTCAAGATCATGGGCAAGCCGACCGAAGCACCCGGTGCGTTTGATCGCCTGTTAGGCGCGGAGCAGCTCGCCGATGTCGTGATGGTCGATCAGGCACAAATCGGCAAGACCGCACGCTCCAATCCCGCAAGCTATGTGGGCGCGTTTGATCCGATCCGCAAACTCTTTGCGCAAGCGCCGGTCGCACGTGAACGTGGCTATACCGCAGGGACGTTTAGCTTTAACAGCGGCGATGGTCGCTGTCCGACGTGTGGTGGCACTGGGTTTGAACACGTCGAGATGCAGTTTTTATCGGATATCTATATCCGCTGTCCGGATTGCGATGGCAAACGCTTCCGACCCGAGGTCCGTGAGGTCCAAATCGAGCATCTCGGTCGACGTGCCTCGATCGACGCTGTGCTCGATATGACGGTGTCAGAAGCTTTGGAATTTTTTAAAGGCTTGCGCGATGTGCAACTCGGACTCGCCCCGCTGGCGGATGTCGGCCTGGAGTACGTCAAGCTTGGCCAACCTGTCCCCACTCTGTCAGGTGGTGAAGCGCAACGTCTGAAACTAGCGGGACACCTCGCCGAAGCAGCACGTAGCGGGATTTCCACTGCAAAGGTCGCTAAAAAAGGCAGTTTATTTTTATTTGACGAACCCACCACAGGCTTGCACTTTGACGATGTCGCGCGTTTGATGCGCGCGTTTCGCAAGCTGTTGGGTGCGGGACACACTTTACTCATCATCGAGCACAACCTTGATGTGATTCGCGCCGCGGATTGGGTGCTCGACTTGGGTCCAGAGGGTGGCGATGGCGGCGGTGAGCTCGTCGCAGTGGGTAGTCCAGAAACCGTGATGGCGAATCCGCGCTCACACACGGGTGCTGCGCTGCGTGAGTATGCTGTGGCCATGACGCCGGATGCGATTGGCTCGAGCGCGGCAGGTTTGCCCGCAAGTGAAATCAGCGCAACGAGCGGTCGTCCCCTACAGAGCGTGTTGAAAGAACGACGTCGCGCACATAGCATCGATATTTTGCATGCCCGAGAGCACAACCTCAAAAATATCAATGTCAGTATTCCGCATGATAAATTTACTGTGATTACGGGCGTTTCAGGCTCGGGCAAGTCCACGCTCGCATTTGATATTTTGTTTAACGAAGGTCAGCGTCGCTATCTCGAGTCCTTGAATGCCTATGCCCGCGCGATTGTGCAACCTGCTGGTAAGCCCGACGTAGATGCCATCTTTGGCATTCCTCCCACGGTGGCCATCGAGCAGCGTACCAGCCGTGGTGGACGCAAATCGACCGTCGCGACCATGACGGAGATCCATCATTTCTTGCGCTTGATGTATATGAAGCTCGGCACACAAATGTGTCCGACGTGTCAGGTCAGCGTAGAGCCTCAAAGTGCGGATCAAATTGTCGCGCGCATCATGCGTGA
>CAMBLP010000138.1 GCA_945868195.1 Bordetella parapertussis | reverse complement strand
AGGCGGGAGCCGAATCAAAGGCCTTAAACATTGAGGTCCACAGCGGAGACACAGGCACACGAATCTTAAAGCCCTTGAGGTCGGCGGCCGTTTGAATTGGCTTGGTCGAAGATGTGATCTGGCGAAAGCCGTTATCCCAGATTTTGTCCATGACGACGAGGTTGGCTTTATTGATTTCTTTACGTACATGCGCACCCAGATCACCATCCAACGCTTTCCAAACGTCGTTGTAATTGCCAAAGGCAAAGCCAATACCTGTGATCGATGATGCAGGCACGAGCGTGGCCAAAATCAAGCCGGATAAAGTGAAAAATTCAACACCACCGCTGCGAACTTGGCTGAGCATGTCGGTATCTGAACCGAGTTGGCTGCTGGGGAAAATTCTAATTTCAACGCGACCATTTGTTTCTTTCAATACCGCTTCCGCCATTTCCTTTGCCCGAATATTCATCGGATGGCTCAAAGGCAGGTTATTGGCGTATTTGTAGGTGAATTCAGCCTTGGATTGCGCCCAGGCGCTGTTTAAAGGAGAGGCCAAGGTAATAGCGCCAGCACCCATGCCAGTCAATAGTTTGCGACGTGTAATAGACATTTTTAGTCTCCTATGAATTTCTAATTGTTGGTCATCATAGCAATGAACTGGGGGGCCTTCGTCCCTAAATGCGCCTCAGGACGCTAAAATACGTGTTTTCCCCTATGTTGCTTCCTGGTCGCCAACGTGTCACATATTCTGCTTATCCCCGGTTCCTCAGTGTTGTCCAGTTTTCGCCAAGAACGCTTGCTTGCAAAGCTCCGTGCTTTGGGCTTGCCTATTTTTGGGATTAATGCCCGATATGAGCATTTTGTCTGGTGCGAAGAGTCCCCGGATGCCACAACAAAAGCACGTTTGACCCAGCTGCTGGACTACGGAGTGCCTCACGATCGGTCTTCAGTGGCGGATGGTGCGATTGTGCTGCGCGTCATTCCGCGACTTGGCACGATTTCTTCCTGGGCGAGCAAGGCAACCGATATCGCACACAATTGCGGTTTGCTTGGAGTCCGGCGGATCGAGCGAGGCATCGAGTACACCCTGACGCCTGAGCGTGGCTGGCTCAAAAGTAAAGGTCTGGATGCTGACATGTTGGCTCAGGCGGCGAGTTGCCTGCATGACCGGATGACTGAAACAGTCGTAGACGCCAATTTCGACCCTGAGGTTTTATTTCGCTCTCTCCCCGGCAAGCCGATGCAGACCGTGGCGGTGATGGCGCAGGGCAAGGCCGCGCTTTTAGACGCGAATACTAAGTTGGGTCTGGCGCTGTCCGAGGACGAAATTGATTATTTGACGCACTCATTTACCGAGCTTGGCCGCGACCCAACGGATGTTGAGCTCATGATGTTCGCCCAGGCTAATAGCGAGCATTGTCGACACAAGATTTTCAATGCCCAGTGGGTGATTGATGGTCAGCCGGAGTCCAAAACGCTGTTTGGCATGATTCGTGAAACCCACGCGGCCCAGCCACTAGGCACGGTTGTGGCGTATTCGGATAACGCCGCCATCATGGAAGGCGGCGAGGCTCAACGCTATCAAGCTGCGGCAGGCAACGAAGGCCAAGCTGCGGTGTATGGAACAGAACTTAAAACCGTCCATACGGTGATGAAAGTCGAGACCCATAATCATCCGACCGCGATCGCTCCTTTTGAAGGCGCTTCGACGGGAGCGGGTGGAGAAATCCGCGACGAGGGTGCGACGGGGCGAGGTTCCAAGCCCAAAGCGGGACTAGCCGGCTTTACAGTTTCCCACCTGAGATTTGAGGATGCGCCCCGTAGCTGGGAGTCAGACCATCACGGGGCGCCCGATCGGATTGCGTCGCCATTGTCCATCATGATTGACGGGCCTTTGGGCGCGGCTGCCTTTAACAATGAGTTTGGTCGTCCGAATTTGTTGGGGTATTTCCGCTCCTATGAGCAGTCAGCGGGTCAAACACGCTGGGGCTATCACAAGCCCATTATGATCGCGGGCGGTTTAGGCAGCATCGATGAGGGCTGCACCAAAAAAGACCGCATTGAACCAGGCTCTTTGTTGATTCAGCTAGGCGGTCCAGGGTTGCGGATCGGCATGGGTGGCAGTGCTGCCTCAAGCATGGCGGTTGGAACCAATACCGCCGCCCTAGATTTTGATTCCGTACAACGTGGCAACCCTGAAATCGAGCGTCGTTGCCAAGAGGTGATTGATCGCTGCTGGCAACAAGGTGCTAACAATCCGATTGTGGCGATCCATGATGTCGGAGCAGGGGGTCTCTCTAACGCATTTCCTGAGCTCGTCAATGATGCGGGCCGAGGCGCGACCTTTGAGCTCAATCGTGTCCACCTCGAAGAATCCGGCATGTCGCCCGCAGAAATTTGGAGTAACGAATCCCAAGAGCGTTATGTACTTTCGGTCTTGCCCAAGGACTTGCCGCGTTTTCAAATGATCGCCGACCGTGAGCGCTGTCCCTTTGCTGTGATCGGTGTGGCAACCGAGGAGCGTCAGTTAAAAGTCGTTCAAGGCGAAGGCTTGCCTGGTCTGGATGCGCTGTCGCCTCAGAGCGGTATGCGACCCGTTGATGTGCCGATCGATGTGATTTTGGGTAAACCCCCACGCATGACACGAGAGGTCAAGCGGGTTGCACCACAAACAGTTCCTCTCGATTTGACTTTGATTGCTTTGGATGATGCGGTTACACGTGTATTGCAACACCCAACCGTCGCGAATAAAAGCTTTCTCATCACGATTGGTGACCGTACCGTGGGCGGTCTCTCTAGCCGAGATCAACTTGTTGGCCCTTGGCAGGTCGCTGTGGCAGATTGCGCCGTGACGCTGTCTGATCACGATGGCACCCGTGGCGAAGCCATGGCAATGGGTGAGCGAACGCCTATTGCCGTGATCGATGCTGCAGCCTCTGGTCGGATGGCGGTAGGCGAAGCTTTGACCAACCTAGCTGCTGCCGATGTCGCTCGCATAGAGGACATCAAACTCTCCGCGAACTGGATGGCAGCGTGTGGTGCTCCAGGGCAGGATGCCGCGCTGTTTGATACGGTCTCTGCCGTCAGCGCGTTATGTCAACGTGTTGGGCTGTCGATCCCGGTGGGTAAAGACTCTTTGTCCATGCAAACGAGCTGGACGCATGAGAACGAAAAACGTCAGGTGATTTCGCCTGTGTCCTTGATTGTGACGGCGTTTGCCCCAGTTCAGGACGTGCGTCAGACCTTAACCCCTCAGTTGCGCACGAATGTCGGACCGACTTCATTGATCCTGATTGATTTGGGGTGTGGAAAAAAACGCATGGGCGGGTCGATTTTGACTCAAGTGTGTAACCAAGTGGGTGAGCAAACACCCGATGCCGATGATGCTGAGGCTTTGAGGACATTTTTTGTCACAATTCGTGCCTTGGCCGAGTCAGGTGTGTTGCTGGCATATCACGATCGTTCGGACGGAGGTTTGCTGGCGACAGTTTGTGAAATGGCTTTTGCTGGACATACGGGTGTATCACTGAACCTTGATATGTTGACGATTGATGCGAATGCTGAAGACTGGGACGCCTACAACATTCGTGCAGCACAGGTAGAAGTTCAACGTAAAGAGCTCACCATCAAAGCCTTGTTTAATGAGGAACTAGGTGCGGTGCTTCAAGTGCCAAGTTCAGAGCGTGATGCCGTCATGCAAGTCTTGCGCGCAGCAGGACTATCGGCGCATTCACATGTCATTGGATCCCTCAACCCAACAGATCAAATCGAAATTTACCGTGACGGTAAGAAAATCTGGGGTAAGCCTCGCGCAGATCTCGCCAAGCTTTGGAGCGATGTGAGTTATCGGATTGCAGCCTTGCGTGACAATCCCGCTTGTGCGCAAGCAGAGTTTGATGCGTGGTCCGACACGACAGATCCAGGCATGACGCCGATTGTAGATTTTGACCCTCAGGAAAATATTGCTGCACCTTTTATCAATAAAGGTGCGCGACCACGTGTGGCGATTTTGCGTGAGCAGGGATGCAATAGTCAGGTAGAAATGGCTTGGGCGTTTGATCGCTCCGGGTTTGAAGCTTGGGATGTACACATGACGGACCTGCAAACAGGTTCTGCAGACCTGTCGAGCTTTCAGGGTCTCGTGGCTGTAGGTGGTTTTAGCTACGGTGACGTTTTAGGTGCAGGCGAGGGCTGGGCACGCAGCATTTTGTTTAATACTCAGTTGTCTGACCAGTTTTCCCAGTATTTCAGTCGCACAGACACTTTTGCATTAGGTGTGTGTAACGGTTGCCAGATGATGGCGGCGCTTGCCCCCATGATTCCTGGTGCAAAAGACTGGCCGCGTTTTACCCGTAACGTTTCCGAAAAATACGAGGCGCGCTTCTCAATGGTGGAGGTGCTTGAATCACCTTCGCTATTTTTCAAGGGTATGACAGGCGCACACATTCCCGTTGCTGTTGCCCATGGTGAGGGTTTTGCTAATTTTGCTCGCCAAGGCGACGCCACCAAGGTGTTGAGTGCTCTCAGATATGTTGATCACCGCGGCCAGGCAACCGAAACCTATCCCTTGAATCCAAACGGAAGCCCCGGCGGTTTGACGGCAGTGACGACTGCGGACGGGCGGTTCACGGTCATGATGCCGCATCCGGAGCGTGTGACCCGCAATGTCATGATGTCGTGGGCGCCTGAAACATGGGGGCCTCAGGATACCAAAGGGGCTTTCACACCCTGGATGCGGTTCTTTCAAAACGCACGTCTTCACCTAGGTTAATGCCTTATCAGTCTGACTTGTCGTCCATGATCCTGTAAGAATTCCTTTTTTGCATCAGTTCGACCCTAAAAGTCGTAGTTTCCCCATCGTATAATCACGCTTTGCGCCCGGAGCTTTTCATGCGTCTTATCCAAACTGCGCTCACCTTCGACGATGTTTTGCTGGTTCCTGCCTTTTCGCAGGTCCTGCCTCGCGACACTTCGCTGGTCACACGCCTCACACGAAACATTTCCCTCAATATTCCGCTCGTCTCTGCAGCGATGGACACCGTGACCGAGTCCCGTCTCGCAATCGCGATGGCCCAAGAGGGTGGTATCGGGATTATCCACAAAAACCTGACTGCCGATCAGCAGGCCCATGAGGTGGCGCGTGTCAAGCGTCATGAGTTCGGTATTGTGATTGACCCAATCACTCTGAGGCCAGACATGAAAGTGCGTGATGCGATCGCTTTGCAGCGGCAGCATGGCATTTCAGGTTTGCCAGTCGTGCAGGGCGGCAAGCTTGTTGGCATCGTCACCAATCGCGATTTGCGTTTTGAGGATCGGCTTGATGCGCTGATTGCGACGGTCATGACACCACAAGACCGTTTGATCACGATGAAAGAGGGCACGACCCTCTCTGAGGCTCAAACATTAATGCACAAGCATCGTCTTGAGCGTGTGCTGATCGTCAACGATGCCTTTGAGTTGCGTGGCCTGGCCACAGTCAAAGACATCGTTAAAAACACCGAACATCCTGCGGCATGCAAGGACAGTCACGGCCAGTTGCGCGTGGGTGCCGCAGTTGGTGTAGGTGATGGCACAGAAGAGCGTGTTGAAAAACTGGTCGCAGCTGGCGTCGATGTGATCGTGGTCGACACCGCGCATGGTCACTCCGCAGGCGTGATTGAACGTGTGCGCTGGGTTAAAACTAATTATCCAAAAATTGAAGTCATCGGCGGCAATATTGCGACAGCGGATGCCGCGCGTGCCTTACTCAATGCGGGTGCGGATGCGGTCAAGGTCGGAATCGGGCC
>CAMBLP010000137.1 GCA_945868195.1 Bordetella parapertussis | reverse complement strand
GGTGCGATCCAAGGCGCCGCCTGGAAAAACATGCATGCCTTTGGCGAACTCAACCGCGGTGGTGCGTTCCATCATGAAAACTTCAATGCCGTCGCTGACGTTTCTCGCCAGGATCACGGTGGCGGCGGGGCGGGGAACGACGGGTGCTGCAGATGAAGTCATTATGAATGACGAGTCAATGTTGAGTGAGATTGCAGAGGCAATGAGGTGCCAATCATCGAGTCACGCGTCACGAGCGCTGCCAATTCGGCTTCGCTCATGCCCTCGGTGCCAGAAGGCCGATAGGGCAACACTAAAAATCTCAAATCTGCCGTACTGTCCGAGACGCGGACCTCAACGTCATCAGGGAGGTGCGTGCCAAACTCAGCCAGGACTTTACGTGGCTCGCTCACGACACGCGAGCGATAGTCGATTGATTTGTACCAAGCCGGTGGAATGCCCAATAACATCCGTGGATAGCAAGAACAGAGCGTACAGACCACCACGTTATGCACCGTGGGCGTATTTTCTAGAACGACGAGATCAAGCGGTGTCGTGATGTCCAACTCAAAGGACGCATTGATGGTCTCGAGTGGATCGGCCAGCAATTTCTTTTTGAATTCAGGGTCGACCCAGGCTTTTGCAACGATTTTTCCACCGATGGCGGGTGTCAAACTGTCCTGATAGTCGATCTGTCTATGCAGTTCGTCGGCGGTAATGATGCCTTTTTCATCGAGCAGCTCACGTATGGCGGTCTGGAGTAAGACTTCGTAGCGGTCGTAGCCGTCGTCGTCATCTGGCGCCGGTGGCGAATGCGGATGTGCATGATCATGGTCGTGATCATGATCGTGGTCGTGATGTTGGTGGCCGTGAGACTTGGTCATGCTTTTTTAACTCCAGCGATAGGGTCGATCCAGTGCTCGAAAATATCTGCGACAACAGTGTCATTAGGCCCGCCCTTGTATTCGGGCCAAACGTCTTTTTGTTTAAAGCGCACCCGATACAGTACCCGCATCGGCAGACCGGGTTTGTGAAAAGCCAGCAGCGAAGGGTCGCGAAAACGACCTCGAACCTCAGCGATTTCACCTTGGACACCGCGTAGATAAAAAGGCGTGCGGCAGTGTACTTCGGGAGGTTGCTTGCGGATGAC
Organism: Bordetella parapertussis; assembly: GCA_945868195.1. Taxonomy (GTDB): domain Bacteria; phylum Pseudomonadota; class Gammaproteobacteria; order Burkholderiales; family Burkholderiaceae_B; genus Zwartia. The sequence goes on along the minus strand of CAMBLP010000137.1, from coordinate 4,645 downwards.
AACGGGCGTACCAGCGGGCAGTGCTTGTCCGGGACGGGGGGGGAGTGCGTTCATAGCGTACCCTTTTGTTTGAGACGTTCGCGCAGAACCTCGATACGATCTTCGATTTCACGGGTGGTGAGTAATTGCTGCTCAACCACGAGATCTCCTACCGCGCGGATCCATTTGTCGTAATACAGCATGCTTTTGTAGTCCTTTTCGGTATTGGACTCAATGGCGCGACGCATGGCATCCGAGGTAAAGACCTGTAGTTTGCCGGATAAGAGTTTTTGCAATGCATCCACGCGCTTCTCGTGAAGCGTGCTGGGATGCTCGTCTAAACAGACCGGTCCTGCTGGCTGTCCACCAAGATCGTTTACCTTTCGTTCATTCATTCTGGGCTCTCATATCGTCTTGCTTAGGATAGAGTCTATTTTTACACCCATTTAGCATGCGTTGTCTTGTCGTTTACTCTCGAAGGAGCAAAATATTTATGCTAAAAGATCACAGTATGTACCTCTTTTCAGCATGACGACATTCATTTTAAGGATTCATCCGTGAGCGATTATTTTTACGAACCCAGCAAAGGCCATGGCCTGCCACACAACCCTTTTAAAGCCATTGTGGCTCCGCGCCCTATCGGTTGGATCTCCAGCATCGACAAGCAAGGTCGAGTCAATCTGGCTCCCTACAGTTTTTTTAATGCCTTTGCCGAAACACCCCCGGTGATTGGGTTCTGTACGAGCCATTCCCGCAAAGATAGTGTCAATAATATTGATGAAACAGGCGAGTTCGTCGCTAATTTTTGTGGCGCTGAGCTTGCTCAGGAGATGAACATGACTTCGGCCTCGGTGGCGCCCGGTGTCGATGAAATGAAACTCGCCGGTCTGGAAGCTACTGCTTCGACGCTCGTCAAGCCACCCCGTATCGCGCGCGCGATCGCTGCACTGGAGTGCAAGCTCATCAGCACGACGCAGTTGAAAAATGCTAAAGGCGAATTGATCGACACATGGTTGACGCTTGGCGAAGTCGTGGGTGTGCATATCAACGACGAATTTCTTAAGGATGGCATCTTCGACACTGCAGCAGCACGTCCGCTTGGTCGCTGCGGCTACAAAGGCGACTATGTTGAGGTCAATACTTTGTTTGAGATGATCCGCCCTAAAGAGTACACACCTGCCAAATAAGGGATTGGACGCGACGCGCGAAGATTAGCCTGATATCAGGCTAATCGCCCTGAATGCGGTAGCGCCACCGAGAAAGACTAAGCTGAAAAAGAAATAGCGGCGAAACTTTTCTTGTGGAATTTTTTTTCTCAGCATTTGCCCTAAAAACATACCGACAAAGGCAGGCACCAACGCCAAGAGAGAGGTTGTCGCAATGTCGACTTCAAACTCACCTGTCACGTATAGCCCAACGGCGAGCGCTAAAGAGGCGACGGTAAAAGACAAGCCAAGCGCTTGAATCAAGTCATCTCTTTTGAGTTCGAGCGCCGTGAAGTACGGCGCGAGCGGGAGTGCTGCGATCCCCGTCGCACCCGACACGAGGCCAGTGAAAAACCCTATGACAGGCGATAGCCATGGCTCGGCGCGCGGAGCGACGGGAATGCGCGCCGCTGACAGGCCGTATAGACCATAGGCCATGAGGACAAAGCCTAAGCCCGCTGTGACAATCGCCATGTGACCGCTGACGATGAAGCTCACGCCCAACGGTGTTCCAAGGCATATTCCGAGTAGGAGCGTTTTAAATCTTTTGAACAGCGCAATAAAACTGGGTCCGGAAATCAGTTGCCAAATGTTTGTGACAAGCGATGGCAGCACGAGCATCGCTGCAGCTTCGACGGGTGCAATGATCAGGCCAAGCAGTCCGATCGCAATCGTTGGCAACCCCATGCCGATGACGCCTTTAACGAGTCCGGCAAGGATGAAAACGAAAGCGACTAGGGTCAGTGAGAGAAGGGAGTCAGTCATTATAATAAGTATCAATCTTCGCTCACGATAGCACCATTTCTTTCAGGACTCCCATGCGTATCGATGCCTTACCTGCGGAAATTATCGGTCCAAGCGCTTGGCTCGGTCCCGACGTTGCAGCTTCTGAACGTTGGATTCACCACCTCAACGATGCTGAGTTGAGCGAGCTTGAGCAGGCCGCGCGACAGGCTCTGAATATGCATCCCGATATTGCTGCGATTCGACGAGAGAGTTTTGTGCTCCCCACGTTGGGCCCGCGACTTGCGCGTCTGCACGATACCTTGATTCATGGCTGTGGATTTGCCTTGCTTCGAGCGCTACCCGTCCAGTCGTGGTCGCGTGAGATCAATGCAGCCGCTTTTTTTGGTTTAGGTTGTCACCTTGGCAATCCGCGTCCTCAAAACGCCAAAGGTCATGTATTGGGTCATGTCATGGACATGGGGCTCAATGCGGACGACCCCAACGTCAGGATTTATCAGACTCACGAGCGCCAGACCTTTCACACGGACTCGAGCGATATTGTGGGACTGGTGTGTTTGCAACAAGCCAAGTCGGGTGGAGACTCGGCTCTCGTTTCGTCCAATTCTATTTTTAACGCGATGCGACGCGATCATCCCGCGCTGGCCGCAGCACTGTTCGATCCGATCGCAACGGATCGTCGTGGCGATGTGGCGGCCGGGCAATTGCCGTATTTCGAGATCCCCGTCTTTACGTGGCATGCGCAACTGATGTCAACGATTTATCAGCGTCAGTACATCGACTCCGCTCAGAGGTTTGAGCATGCGATGCGTTTGACGCCTTTGCATATTGAGGCCTTGGATTGTTTTGATGAACTGGCCAATGACACACGACTGAATTTTTTAATGCGTCTCGAGCCGGGTGATATGCAGTTTGTGCACAATCACACACTGCTGCATGACCGGACTGCGTTTGAGGATTGGCAGGAGCCTGCGCGAAAGCGTCATCTGCTGAGGCTGTGGCTGTCCTCGCCTCTGGCGCGTTCATTGCCGCCTGTCTGGGCCCAGCGTTACGGTTCAACTGAGCCGGGTGAGCGAGGCGGAGTCATGGTACCCGCCGCCTCGTGGATCGCACCCTTGAATCCTAACTGAGGAAGCAAAGCTTAGTCGAAAAAAAGATTAGTCGGCATAGCCTGGAAGTTCACGATCCAGTACGCGCATCATCGCTTCGAAATAAAGATTGTCGCGACCTGCACGTGTGTGACGATCATCAACGGGTGGTTTTTGAACCGCAGCCACGACTTCTTCTGACAAAATCTGAATCGGTTTTCCTGTACTCATGGCCAGCACTTGCGCACGACAGACGCGCTCGAGTTTATAAAGGCGCTTGTAGGCCTGAGCCACAGTGTCGCCCACTACCAGAATGCCGTGGTTCTTCATAAACAAGATTTTTTTGTCGCCGATTGCATGGGCGAGCCGCTCACCCTCGGATAGGAAATCGGCAGTTCCGGTGTAGGTATCGTCATAAGCGATCAGGCCGTGGAAAAACGCGGCGGTCTGGCTCGCGGGAAGCAGACGGTTGTCTTGGAGCATATTGAGCGTGACGGCCCAATTTTGATGTGTATGCAAGACAACGTTGGCGCCGGTGATGCGGTGCACAGGGGCGTGAATGCATTGTGCCGATAATTCTACGACGCCTTCGCCTTCGAGCGTCTCACCATTTTCGTTAAACACGAGCATGTCGCTTGCGCGGGCTTCAGACCAATGGAGTCCAAACGGTAAAATCAAATATCGGTCTTTTGCACCGGGAACAGTCATCGTAAAGTGGTTGTCGATTCCTTCGTGCAGATCGTCCAAGACAGCCAGTCTGTTGGCGGCGGCGAGGTGAATTTTGGCTTGCTGAATCGCATCGACCTGAGGCTTTGTTTTGAGATTGTGCACAGACATGACTAACCTTTAAAATATGTGTGAAATGATTCAATCTGTTCAAGATTACTCCCCTTCACCGGACCCTGCAACACCTTCACAAGGCTCTCTCGTGATACATCGATGCTTATTTAAAAATGCGCTTCACTGTTTGATGCACGCAGCCATGGTGTGCCTTGGGCTATTCGGCGCGGGTGCTGCGGCGCAGCAAAATGGTGTCACGTTATACGGGATTATTGACCTTGCCATTGAATACGATCACGTGCGACAAAAGGCATTTTCGGGAGGTCTGCCACAAGGACCACTCAACCAGTCATTTCTGGGGATTGCTAATGGCGTTCAATCAGGTTCGCGTTTTGGGCTCCGTGGCAACGAAGATCTCGGTGGTGGGTTTGGTGTCAATTTCGTTCTTGAGAGTGGCTTTAATCCCGCGCAAGGAAATGCTGTGCCAGGCGGACTCTCTTTCAATCGGCAATCGACGCTAGGGATGACGCTGCGAGATGTTGGACGTCTCGATATGGGGCGTCAGATCAACCTGGCTTCCAATTACTTTTTATCTATCGATCCCTTTCAGGAGGGCTTCGGTCAGGCCAATATAGGTGCTTCGTTTGGCTCAACAAACACTTTGCGCTATAGCAACATGCTGCTTTTGCAGCTCACGCCTGTCTCTGGCTTGACGTTGGGTGCAGGATATTCGTTTTCGACTGGAGTGTCCGCTATTTATGCTGGTGAGCGAGGTTGCCTCAGTACGCTGTCCTGCCCTGCAATCACGGGAGGATACAACTTTATCTCAAATCAAAATATGCGTGCTGT
>CAMBLP010000136.1 GCA_945868195.1 Bordetella parapertussis | reverse complement strand
CCCAAGAAGTGCATGCGGCGATCCGCTCAGCACTTCAGGGTATCGGTGCTGATCAAGTTCAGATTTTGTATGGTGGTAGTGTCAAAGCGGCGAATGCCGCCAGTTTGTTTGCGATGCCTGATATCGACGGTGCGTTGGTGGGTGGGGCATCTTTAGTTGCCGAGGAGTTTCTTGCGATTGCAGCCTAAATGGCAGCATTTGCTTGATATTTTTCCTCGCTATTTAGTTTTCGGAGCGTTTCAATGTCTTGGATGTTTAATCTTCTGCTCGTTGTGCAGATCCTGTCTTCACTTTCAATCATTTCTCTCGTCTTGCTACAGCAGGGCAAGGGCGCAGATATGGGTTCCGCTTTTGGTAGCGGCTCAGCAGGTAGTTTGTTTGGTGCCACTGGTGCCGCAAACTTCATGTCTCGTGCGACCAAATGGGCGGCGGTCGTGTTCTTTATTTCCACGATAGGCCTAGCTTATGTGGCGAATCGTGGCAATGTGGGTCAAGACACGGGCATTATGCAAAACTTCACTCAGACTGCACCTGTTGCGCCGCCTGCTGGCTCTGCTGTGCCGGGGGTTGCCCCGACAGTTCCGGTTTCGCCCGCAGCACCCGCTGTTCCTCTGAATGCGGTTCCTAGCATTCCTGCAGCGCCTGTGCCTGCGGTGCCTACTGCTCCTGCAGCTAAATAAAGGTGCTGAGCCTCGAGTTAAAGATTGTGGCTACATGCTACAATCTTTGGCTAATCAAGACCACATTAAAAGCCGACGTGGTGAAATTGGTAGACACGCTATCTTGAGGGGGTAGTGGCGAAAGCTGTGCGAGTTCGAGTCTCGCCGTCGGCACCATCAAATATTCCCTTCCTGCCCCACTTCCTGCACTCCCTCCCTGCTCGAAACCCCTCCTCATTCCTTCCGATTTCAATTCATCTTGTTTGATTTAGCTCAAATTTTTATTTTTGAGTTTTACGTCAGCACATCAATTTTAAGTATATTGTTCCCAGGGTCATAGGCTCGTATAAACCCTGACGCAACAATCGCTTATTACAAACCAAGAAGGACTGAAATCATGAAAATTCTCGTCGCCACCGATGGTTCCAAAAATGCCTTGCGCGCAGTTAAATATGCTGCTGAGCTTCTTAAAAACACCGCAGACAAGACAAAAAGCATTACGCTCATCAGCGTACATGATGACGCTGGCTTACGCCACGCCAAGGCCTTCGTGGGTAAAGACGCGGTCGCTGATTATTTGCGCGAATTGAGCGAAAAAGAGCTCAAGTCCGCAATGAAAGTGCTCAATGATCAAGGCATCAAGCACGATATGGTGATGTTGGTGGGTAACGCAGCCCAGGAGATCGTCGCTCTGGGTCAAAAAGGGAAGTTCGACATGATCGTGCTGGGCTCAAAGGGACGTAGCGCGATAGCTGATATGTTGCTGGGCTCTGTGGCGCAGCGCGTATTGACGCAAGCCAAACAGCCTGTCGCGATCGTGAAATAAACCTTTATACCTTCAGCAAGGGTGCTGGCGGTAGGAGGGGTGATAGGTAAAAAGCGAGTCGGAAATATTTGTTTCCGGCTCGCTTTTATCTATAAGAGAAGGTTTTGGTGTGATTTTTTCTGTTGCCTTCATGCGACACAGGGTCAAGGGTAAACCCTCTATAAAAGGCTCGCTTTTGACTATAATGTTGCACTAACCCAACATAAAGAGGGCATTCAGAGTCTTTTCTAGCTGAATACATAGCCACAGCCTCCAAATTTTGATGCAATAGCGTCAACTTCCCTAGCGGAGTTAGGGGGGCGGCAGACAAATGGTTGTTTGTTGCTCTTGTCACTCAAATACTTGGAGATTTCTTAAATGAAAAAGACTCTGCTCGCCGCCGCCCTGCTCGCCGGCTTTGCTGGTGCCGCTTCGGCCCAGTCATCAGTAACTATGTACGGTCTGCTTGACGGCGGTCTGCGTTACAACACAGTTAGCTTGGGTAACAACACAAGCGCTTCAAACTTTGGTTTGGCTTACGGCAACCAGTCTGGCAACCGTTTGGGTTTTAGAGGTGTTGAGGACATTGGTGGTGGTAACCAGGTTATTTTCAACCTCGAAGCCGCTGTTGGTCTTGGTAGCAACAGTGCACTCTCTTTTGGTCGTCAGGCTTGGTTAGGTTTGCAGAACAAGTCATGGGGCGATATCAAAATGGGTCGTACAACCAACTTCGCAACAGATTACGTTGGCGTACCAGTTGACCCGTTCGGCACAGGTTTTGGCCAGTTGAACATGGGTAGAGCCTTTGGTGTAGCTAATACGGATCGTGTCAGCAACATGCTTAAGTATCAAACACCTAACATGTCTGGTTTCCAGGCAGGCCTTGCTTGGTCGTTTGCAACAGGTAACACAGCCGCTTACACCGCTGCAGCTGGTGGTGGTACGGGCACAACAGGTTACAACTTTATCACCGCAAACAACTCACGTCAGTTGTCTTTGGGTGCTAAGTACGCCAACGGTCCTGTCTATGTTGCTGCATCGTATGACAAAATTTTCGGTGAACAGTCGAAAGGTCAAAACGCATCAATCAGCTCATGGAACATTGCTGGAACGTATGACCTGAAAGTTGTCAAACTTGCAGCTGGTTACGGTCAAACCCGTGACGGCGTGATTTTGGGAGCGGGTGGTGGCGGTACTGGTGCAACAATCGCGGGTAACTCACTTGGCCAAAATGGCGAGCTGGTTTTTGCTCCAGCCGTTGGTACAAACAGCTACATCGTTGGCGCAACAGTTCCTGTGAATCCCGTTTCGCGCGTCTTGTTGTCATGGACAATGTTGACACCTAACACCAACATGAAAGATGCCTACAACGCTCAGAATCAGACAGCCTACAACCTCGCCTACGTATATGACTTTACAAAGCGTACAAACATGTACGGCTTTTTTGGTTATATGACCAACGTTGCAACAATCGACACAGCTAAGAGCACCTTGGTTGGTATCGGTCTGCGTCACCAGTTCTAAGCAACCGCTCAGAATGGTAGCTTAGCTTCGGTTAAGTTGCAGCGAGTAAATGAGTAAAAAGCGAGCCACTCTTTTTGAGTGGCTCGCTTATTTTTTAGCGGGTCTTTTCCGCTGTAGTGGTCATGCAGGATGATACAATCTTAAAGTTTTGTTCAGCAACCGGAAATGTTCAATGAATCTAGAACAATACTTTCCCGTTTTGTTATTTATTGTGGTGGGTACGGCAATCGGTTTTGCGCTGATTACGGCAGGCTCATTGATTGGCCCCAATCGACCCGACGCGCAAAAGCTCTCGCCCTATGAGTGTGGCTTTGAGGCCTTTGGCGACGCGCGCATGAAATTCGACGTGCGTTATTACCTTGTCGCGATTCTCTTCATTCTCTTCGATCTCGAAATTGCATTTTTATTCCCCTGGGCAATTGCAAATGGCTCAGTCGGAATGGTTGGTTTTGTCACGGTTATGATTTTTTTAGCTGTGCTGACCGTTGGTTTCATCTACGAATGGAAAAAAGGCGCGCTCGACTGGGAGTAATCCCATCAAGGCAGTGAGACATCTATGGCGATTGACGGTATTTTGAAACAAGGCTTTGTCACTACGAGCGCTGACAAATTCATCAACTGGGCTAAAACAGGTTCGATGTGGCCGATGACCTTTGGTCTGGCGTGCTGCGCGGTCGAGATGATGCATGCGGGTGCAGCCCGGTATGACCTCGATCAGTTTGGCATTATTTTCAGGCCGAGTCCGCGCCAATCCGATTTGATGATTGTTGCCGGTACATTGTGCAACAAAATGGCCCCTGCGCTGCGCAAGGTTTACGATCAAATGCCAGAGCCGCGTTGGGTGGTCTCAATGGGTTCATGCGCCAATGGTGGTGGTTATTATCACTACTCCTACTCCGTTGTGCGGGGCTGTGATCGCATCGTGCCGGTGGATGTTTATGTACCCGGTTGCCCACCAACTGCTGAGGCCTTAGTGTATGGCCTACTGCAGATGCAAAATAAAATTCGTCAGACCAATACGATCGCTCGTTAAATCCAAGTCGTTGAGCGGCGATTCTCGTGTGCTCAGCGGTTTACTCAGGCTTAAGACATGTCCAGGCTAGAAAACCTGCAACAACAATTGATCAACTTATTCGGTGAACAGGCCAAGATCAAACTCTCAACCGATGAGATCACGCTCGAAATCGCGCCCGAGCAATGGCAGTCCGCTTGTCAGCGGTTGCGTGATGAGTCGGGTTTAAATTTTGAAACTTGCATCGATTTGTGCGGTTTAGATTACTCCACCTATGGAGCGGGTCGTGTTGGTGAAACACCCTCGGACTCTGTAGTGCCTCAGGCGCGTTTTGCGGTCGTCGCGCATTTGCTGTCCCTCAGGCATAACTGGCGTTTGCGTGTGCGTACTTTTGCGACGAGTGCCGAGTTTCCTGTGCTGGATTCGCTTGTCGAGGTGTGGCCTTCGGTGAACTGGTTCGAGCGCGAGGCCTGTGATTTGTTTGGTATTGTGTTCGAAGGTCATCCTGATTTACGTCGTATTTTGACGGACTACGGTTTTATCGGTCATCCATTCCGCAAAGACTTTCCAGTCTACGGCAATGTCGAAATGCGCTATGACCCCGAGCAAGGTCGCGTGGTGTATCAGCCTGTCACGATTGAGCCGCGCGAGGTGATTCCGCGCGTGATTCGCGAAGACGGCTACGGAGTAGGGCGCTAATCATGGCAGAAATTAAAAACTACACACTCAATTTTGGACCACAGCATCCTGCCGCACACGGCGTGTTGCGTTTGGTGCTTGAGCTCGATGGCGAGGTCATTCAGCGCGCAGATCCGCACATTGGTTTGTTGCACCGTGGTACGGAAAAGCTTGCCGAGCACCGCACATACCTCCAGGCGTTGCCCTATATGGATCGTCTCGACTACGTGTCGATGATGTGTAACGAGCATGCTTACGTGATGTCGATCGAAAAGATGATGGGCGTGACAGTGCCCTTGCGTGCGCAATACATCCGTGTGATGTTCGACGAAATCACCCGTCTGCTCAATCACCTGATGTCCCTGGGCTCACACGCCTTGGACGTGGGTGCGATGGCTGTATTTTTATACGCTTTCCGCGAGCGTGAAGACTTGATGGATTGCTATGAGGCCGTGTCGGGCGCGCGCTTGCATGCGGCCTACTATCGTCCAGGCGGCGTCTATCGTGACTTGCCTGATGCGATGCCTCAGTATGGCAAATCCAGCCAGTACCGTTCCGCCAAAGATTTTAAGGCGATGAACGATGCGCGGTCGGGCTCATTGCTGGACTTTATCGAGGACTTTACCAATCGCTTCCCCGCCTGCGTGGACGAATACGAAACCTTGCTGACCGATAACCGTATCTGGAAACAGCGTTTGGTCGGCATTGGCGTGGTGGACCCTGAGCGTGCAAAGGCACTTGGCTTTACGGGTCCAATGCTGCGCGGCTCTGGTGTGGCTTGGGATCTGCGTAAGATGCAGCCCTACGAGGTGTACGATCGCATGCAGTTTGACATCCCTGTCGGTGTCAATGGTGACTCTTACGACCGGTACTTGGTGCGGATCGCCGAAATGCGCGAAAGCAATCGTATCATCGCGCAGTGTGTGCAGTGGCTTCGTAACAATCCCGGCCCAGTCATGATTGACAATCACAAGGTGTCACCACCCCATCGCACTGGCATGAAGTCCAACATGGAGGAGTTGATTCATCACTTCAAACTCTTTACAGAAGGATTTCACGTTCCAGCAGGCGAGGCTTATGCCGCTGTTGAGCATCCCAAAGGTGAATTT
>CAMBLP010000135.1 GCA_945868195.1 Bordetella parapertussis | reverse complement strand
AGGACGGGTTGACGACCGGATTGGAAGGGCAGTTGCCAGTTCATGAGACGAGTGATTCCAAAAAAGAGAGGTAGGGAAAATTATAAAGGGGCGCTCGAGGCGCCCCTTTGCTTGCGACCGCCTGCGTTAAGCGGTTTCGTGCAATGCTTTTCTGACTGTTGAGAAGATCTCTTCGATCTGACCTTCGCTGACGATCAGTGGTGGCGAGAAGGCCATGATGTCGCCTGTGAAGCGCGCCAACACACCTTTTTCCATACACTTGAGGAAGACGTCGTAAGCACGTGCGCCCGGCGCACCATCACGCGACTCCAACTCAACTGCGCCCATCAGGCCGAGGTTGCGAATGTCTTTGACGAAAGGCTCGCCGCGCAGCGCATGGATTTCTTTTTCGAACTTCGGTGCGAGTGCCAAAGAGCGATCGAACAGTTTTTCACGACGGTAAATTTCCTGGGTCGCCAAACACGCTGCAGCGGCAGCGGGGTGGGCAGAATAGGTATAGCCGTGGAAAAACTCAATCGCTGCGCCAGGACCGCCGTTGACAATTGCGTCGTGTACGTGACGGCTGGCTGCAATGCCAGACATCGGGATCGCGGCGTTGTTCATGGCCTTGGCCATCGTAATAATGTCAGGTGTCACGCCAAGCAGTTCGCTGGCGGTGGCTTTGCCTAAACGACCGAAACCGGTGATAACCTCATCAAAAATCAACAGGATGCCGTGCTTGGTGCAAATCTCACGCAAGCGCTGCAGGTAACCCTGCGGAGGCACTAAGACGCCCGTCGAGCCAGCGACAGGTTCAACGATCACGGCTGCGATGGTTGAAGGATCGTGCAAGGCACACAAACGCTCGAGGTCGTCAGCAAGGTGCGCGCCCCAAGCGGGTTGGCCCTTGCTGTAAGCCATCTCGGCCAAATTGTGTGTGTGTGAAATGTGATCAACACCTGGGATGAGTGCACCCGAGTAGGCTTTGCGGTTGGCCAAAATGCCACCAACGGAAATGCCGCCAAAACCCACACCGCTGTAACCGCGTTCGCGACCAATCAGACGCGTGCGTTGTCCTTCTCCACGGGCGCGGTGGTAGGCCAGTGCCATTTTTAGAGCGGTATCTACAGCCTCAGAGCCGGAGTTTGCAAAGAAGATGCGATCGAGGCCGGCAGGCATCACCGCTGCGATGGCTTTGGCGGCTTCGAACGCGATAGGGTGTCCCATCTGGAAGGGAGGTGCATAGTCCAGTTCCATCATCTGCTTGTGCACGGCTTCGATGATTTCTTCGCGGCAGTGGCCCGCGTTCACGCACCACAAACCGGAGCTCGCATCGAGGATTTTCTTGTCATCGACGGTCGTGAAATACATGCCTTTGGCACTTTTCAAAATACGGGGGGTTGCCTTGAACTGTTTGTTGGCAGTAAAGGGCATCCAGAAATTTTCCATGTCCACTTCTTTGGACAGGCTGACGTTTTCGGTAATAGTGTTCATGGAAATCTCCAGTTAACAAGCGAATACCTCACTGTAACGGGTCTGGTGTAATAATTACCAGTACAGTTGATGCGATTTGTGGCAAACTGTATTGAATTTCCTGTGTATCCGCCCATAACTGTACTGGTTTGTGACCAAAAGACCGCCATGGCCAACACTTTTTCTCTTGCGCTCGACCGTCAGTCCTCTCGGACGCTGGTGGAGCAGATTGTGGAGTCGGTCAACCTGGCGATTGAGCGGCGAACTCTCAGGGTAGGCGATGCATTGCCTTCGGTGCGCGCATTGGCTGCCAAGCATGCCTTAAGTGCCTTTACGGTAGCGGAGGCTTATCAAAGGTTGGTTACGGCGGGACGCCTGAGTGCCCGACGCGGCTCGGCCTATCGTGTGGCGGATGCGCGTGCGGCATCTCCTACGGTGTCCCCCGTCTGGTCCGCACCCAGTTTAAACGCGGCATGGCTGCTATCGGATGTCTTTGCCGATCATTCTGTTCCCACCAAGGCGGGTTGTGGCTGGATACCTGGCGAGTGGATCAATGAAAGTGGTTTACAACACGCGTTACGAGCGCTCAGCCGCATACCGGGCCCGCGCTTTGGTGGGTATGGACATCCCTTTGGAATGGCGTCATTACGCGAACAAATAGCCACAACGCTGCGACGCATTTCTGTTCCAGCTGAAGCCTCAAATATTTTGTTGACGCAGGGGGCGACTCAGGCCTTAGATCTTGTGGTGCGTACGTTGTTGCGGCCTGGCGATACCGTGATTGTTGAAGACCCGTGTTATTGCAATCTATTGCAGATTTTGCAGCTGGCGGGGCTCAAGGTCATTGGCGTGGCGCGAACGGCCGAAGGCCATGATTTTGCTCAGCTCGAGCGCATATTGAAAGAATCCAAGCCTAAAGCGATTTTTATTAATACGGTATTGCAAAATCCTTCTGGGTCTTCTTTGTCCACGGCGAGTGCTCAGCGTTTATTGGAGATGGCGGCGCGGGACGGCTTGTGGATCATCGAGGACGATATCTATCGAGAGCTTGCGCCATCCGAGGCGCCTTGCCTAGCCGCGATGGAGGGCTTGAGTCGTGTCATTTATATCTCTGGCTTTTCTAAAACGATCACACCCACGTTGCGTGTGGGTTATGTCGCGGCCCATGCCGAGGTATTAGCCGATCTTGCGAGGACCAAGATGGCCGTTGGTCTGACATCATCAGAGGTCACGGAGCGTCTCGTGTCGAATGTGTTGAGTGAGGGGCATTACGCGCGTCACATCGATTTTTTAAAAGAGAAGCTAAGCGTTGCCCATACCCATGTGGTGGAGAGCATGCAGTCGTTGGGCATGGAAATTTTCGAACAACCAAGCGCAGGGCTATTCCTTTGGGCGCGGCTGCCTATCAGCGCCGAGCAAAGCGCACATGTTGCGACGCGTGCGCTCGAGCGAGGAATTTGGTTAGCGCCAGGTTCTTACTTTCACCCGAACGATCGTCGCTCAAACTGGTTCCGCTTTAATGTCGCCACCTCCGACAATGCGGTACTGTGGAATTTTGTACGCACGCTTGAGCGGGCCGAATGAAACCCGGACCTAACGATCAACCGCTAGGTAAAGTGTTTCCTTGATTTCTTCCATGACGACGTAGCTGCGGGATTCGGCGGAGCCGGGTAGTCGTTTAAGAATCTCGCCAAGTAGTTGCCGGTATTTGTTCATTTCGGGCAGTCGGGCTTTGATCAGATAATCAAAATCTCCAGAAACCAAGTGACACTCCATCACCTCCGGCACATAGCTCAGTTCTTTTTTGACTTTTTCAAAGACGTCGTCGGATTTCGCCGAGAGTTTGATTTCAAGAAAAACGAGCAAATTTTTGCCGAGTGCTGCTGGATTGACCCGAGCGTAATAGCCCATGATGACCCCTTCGCGCTCGAGTCTGCGCACGCGTTCAGAGCAGGGCGTGGCGGACAAATTGATGCGCTCGGCGAGATCCGTCATGGAAATGCGACCGTCGCGTTGTAAAACATCTAGAATTTTGAGGTCGATACGATCAAGCTCGCGCATAGTGCCTCCTAAAGGCTTCTATTTTAGTGTTTTCCGCTGGAAAGCTGTCAGAATTAAGCGTTACATCCAAATTTTATTACCCAAGAGGTCAAGCCCATGTTTTTTAAAAATGCCCCTGAGTTCAAAACGGCCGAAGTGTTTACGGAGATGCCTGCCCAGTTTCGACGAACTGGGGTGCGCTCGGAGTGGGCGGATGCCAATCGCGGAGGCGTCGCGATGGATTCATTCCTTGAGGGACCCGTGTTTGATGCGGTGGGTAATCTTTACGTCACAGATGTTATTTTTGGTCGGGTGTTTCGTATTGATGCGAAAGGAGCATGGACACAGATTGTCGAATACGACGGCGAACCTAATGGAATGAAGTTCTTGTCCGAGACTGAGTTGCTGATTACGGATTACAAAAATGGCTTGATGAGGCTGAATGTCCAAACCGGACAAATAACTCGCCATCTGACACGCCGCAATACCGAGGGCTTCAAAGGCCTCAACGACCTGACCTTCGACGCACAGGGTAATTTGTACTTTACCGATCAAGGTCAGACGGGAATGCATGATCCAACCGGTCGCGTCTATCGTTTGCGTCCCTCCGGTCAATTGGATCTTTTGCTGAGCAATGTACCGAGCCCGAATGGTCTGGTCTTGTCGCTCGATGAGCGCGTCCTCTATGTCGGGGTCACGCGTGGAAATTGTGTCTGGCGGGTACCGCTGATGTCGGACGGGGGCGTCGCCAAAGTCGGACAGTTTTTTACTTCATACGGTCCCAGTGGCCCGGATGGCTTGGCCATGGATGCCGCGGAAAACTTGGTGATTGCCAATCCTGGCCTTGGCTACGTTTGGCTCATTAATCCCCGAGGCGAGCCGATCGCGGTCTGGTCGAGTCCTAAATCCTCAGCCGTGACGAACATCGCGTTCGGCGGTGCAGATCGACAAAGTTTGTTTTGCACCGAATCAGAATCTGCGTCGATCCTGACCATGCGGATGCCTTATCCGGGGGCAAAGGTGCAGCAGCCCGGATAGCCATGTTTTTGATGGGTTTGTTTTAAAAATGATGATGGGTTTTTGTGGTCTGTATGCGAAAATAAGACACTACGAATATTGACTGCATTTTCCCTCTTTTTAGACACTGGCTACCCATGAGTGATGTTTCTTTTACACGCCGGCGTTTGATTGTCGGCACGCTTGCGACTGCGACATTGTTTGGTCATTCATGGACGGCTTTTGCGAATCCGAATGCTAACGCACCGATTTTGGTGCTTAATTCGTTGAACGCGAATGTCAGCGTGATTGATCCCGTTACATGGACGGAGATCAAGCGTGTGCCGGTCGGCAAAGAACCGCACCATCTCTACCTGACCCCGGATGAAAAATCCGTCATGGTGGCAAACGCTGAGGGTGACTCTATCACCTTCATGGACCCTAAAACAGCTCAGATTCAGCATACGATGACAGGTATTTTAGATCCCTATCATTTACGTTTTTCCCCCGATATGAAGTGGTTTGTCACGGCTGCAAACCGTCTCAATCACATCGATATTTACACATGGGAAAACAAGGTGGGTGAGTTCAAGCTCAATCTGGTCAAACGTATCTCCGCGAGCAAAACCCCCAGCCACATCGCGATCGATAGCAAGAGCAAAATTGCCTATATCACTTTGCAGGATAGCAATGAGTTAACGGCGATCGAACTCGCGACGCAAAAACGACTCTGGACGATCAAGGTCGGCAAGATTCCCGCTGACTTGCATTTAACTCCGGACGATCAAACCTTGTTGATTGGTTTGACGGGCGAGGCCGGAGTCGAGGCTTACGATGTGTCGAGTGGTAAGGCGGAACTCAAACAACGCATTCCAACAGGCAAGGGTGCGCACGCCTTTCGCTCGCAGGGTGACAAGCAACATGTATTTGTGAGTAATCGCACTGAAAATACGATTAGCCGTATCGATTGGAAAACGTTGAAAGTGGTCGATACCTATCGGACACCGGCCGGCCCGGATTGCATGGAGATGATGGCGGATGGCAAGACGCTCTTGGTGACCGCCAGATGGGCGAGTCGTTTGGCGGTGATCGATCTTGAGAAAAAAGCGGTCGTCAGACAAATACCGGTTGGCAAATCACCACATGGCGTGTGGACGCTGAATCATGCGAGTCGTGATTAAGCGTTCACTGCTTGTTTGTGGCGCGTCATTCCTGTTGACGGTCACGTCGTTTGCTTCCCCGCCTTCTGAGTGTCGTAAACCTCTGTATCTCACCTTTGATACGGGTCACATGGAAATCGCACCG
>CAMBLP010000134.1 GCA_945868195.1 Bordetella parapertussis | reverse complement strand
CACCGCATTTGCGGTGAAAAATAAAAAGGGGCCACTTACATGTGGCCCCTTTTTTTTCTGCATTACTCGGGAACGATCCCGGCATCCTTAGCGACTTTGCTCCAGCGCACCTGCTCCTGACTAATGTATTGGCCAAACTGTTGCGGTGTCCATTTGGTCGGCACCGCGCTGAACTGCGCAAAGCGATCAACCACCTCTTTGGACTTCAAGGCCTTGTTGATCGCCGCATTCATTTTGACGACGATGTCTTTAGGTGTTCCGGCTGGCACCACGATGCCTTGCCACGAACTGACATCGTAGCCCGCAAAACCCAACTCAATCACTGTGGGAACCTGAGGGGCCACAGCAGAACGATCCGCCGTGGTAATTGCCAACGCTTTGACCTTGCCAGCGGCGACCTGCGGATGAATACTCGAAAATGGATCAAACAGCACTTGAATCTGCCCACCTAATAAATCCGTAATCGCGGGCGCGCTTCCCTTGTAGGGACTGTGATTCATTTTGATGCCAGCCAAGCCTGAAAAATATTCCACGGCTAAATGAATGGAGCTTCCGGCGGTGCCATAATTCAATTTTCCAGGATTCTTTTTCGCAAAGGCTACCAATTCAGATAAGGTGTTGACCGGCACCTTCGGGTTCACTGCGACTAAAAGAGGCTGAACGGCCACCATCGCGACCGGCTCAAAACTAGTGGAAGGGTTGTAGTTCAGTTTGGCCATTGTCCACTGATTGATGGCGAGGGTACTGATGTTGCCCATCAACCAGGTATAGCCGTCCGGTGCGCTGCGCGCCGCAGCCTCGGCGCCGATCGCGCCACTCGCCCCCGCGCGATTTTCAACGATCACAGGCTGTTTCAGCTCCTCAGTCAGTTTGACCGACAGAGTTCTCGCCACAATATCCGTCACGCCACCCGGAGGAAAGGGGACGACTAATTTAATGGGACGATCGGGAAAAGTCTGCGCGATCGCGGAAACAGCCAATACTGAGCCTGCTAACGCCACTGCGAATTTAATTGCTATTTTCATTGTCTCTACTCCTTGGCGCGTTGACGCGCTCATTGCTAATGATTTATAGGTTCGTCATGCCAACCCATTATGCATCTAAAATCGTGCCATGCTGAGATTAAAAACCAGCCCACTCAACCCGTTTAGCCAAGGTTTCGACGATGTCTTTGCCCTCCTCCTTACTGACGTCCCTCCCCGAACAACTTGCCGTCGAGCAAGAACGCCCATTTGAGGCAATCAGGCTGCAGAGTCCTCTAAAAGGACCGCGTCTAATCGTGACGGCCGCCGTGCATGGCAACGAGACCTGTGGCACCTTTGCCATCGAAAGGTTGGTCAAGCAATTTGAAGCGGGCGAGCTCAAACTTAAACGCGGTGTGGTCACTTTTGTCCCCGTCACCAATCCTAAAGCCTATCGCCTGCAGCGACGCAACGGCGATCGCAACCTGAACCGTCGGCTGATTCCGTCCGATACGCCCGTGCAATACGAAGACCACATCGCCAACTGGTTGTGCCCGCTGTTGGCCGAGCATGATGGACTGCTCGACCTGCACTCTTTTCAGAGTGGTGCTCAGCCCTTTGCACTGTTTGGACCGAAAAATAATACAGAAGCTCTCGAACCTTTTGCCCAGGCCGACATCGAAGAAGCGCTGGTCCAGAGACTTGGCTGTTCACGTTTTGTATATGGCTGGCTTGATACCTACGCCAAAGGCATTGGTCGACGCACCGCAGAGGTGAAAGCCGGTCGTTTTAACGCAAAAGAGGTCGACATCGATACACGCTATGGTATCGGTACCACCGAATACATGCGCTCAACGGGCGGCTGGTCTATCACGCTCGAATGCAGTCAGCACGACGATGCGGGCGGGCGTGAGGTCGCGTATCAAGCCATTCTCAATACATTAATTTATCTTGGGCTCATTGATGGACCGATGCCTCAGCCTGCCCATGATTTTCAAGTACTGGGCCTCTACGATGTCTATGATCGCTTTGACATGAGCGATACTTTTGCAAAAACCTGGAAAAGTTTTGATCCCATCGCAAAAGGGGAAACCATCGGGACACGGGCCGACGGTTCTGTTTTACGCGCGGAACAGGACTGCTTCATTGTGTTCCCCAACATCAAATCGCAGCCTGGCCAGGAATGGTTTTATCTGGCTCGCGCGGGCGGTCGTTTAGGACGTTAAGCGCCTTGCTGATTGAGTAACCACTGCGTCAGCACTTCTGTCGCCAGCATAAAATCCTCTGTCGCCATCGCCTCTTCGGGGTGGTGGCTACCATTAGGATTGCGAATAAAAATAAACCCGAACGGAATACCCGCCGCGCAAAACGCGGCCGAATCATGTGAGGCAGGACTCGGTAAATCGCAACAGGGCAAGGACAAGGCCTTGGCACAATCTCTCAATTGTTGCGTCAAGGCAGGATCGGCCTGCGCTACCTCGGCGCTAGCACGCGGACCTAGATCAATCGTCACGCCTCGCTTTTTCTCAACATGTTTAACAAGCGCAAGAAAAGCTGCCTCTAGCTCCACGAGATCGGGCTGTGCATAGGCCCTTACATCCAGACTCATACAGAACTCGCCGGGAACGACCGTTAAACCATGTCGCTCTACGTTGGTATGGAACTCTCCTACGGTACAGGCCATCAACCGACCTTGACGCTCCCACTCGACCCATAAAGCGTCAAGCCCGAGCGCAAGATCTGCCCCCGCAAGTGAGGCATCATGCCGAAAGCGTCGTCCTAAACCAACATGACCGTACTCGCCTTTGATGCGTATTTTTGGATAGCGAAAATTGCCAGGTACCCCGGTACCAATCGCGATCGGAAAACCCGTCAATGCCAGACTCGGTGCCTGCTCAATATGGACTTCCATAAACGCCCGCACATTCTTGGGTGACAAAAATGCTTCGCCGCGCTTGACCGCCTCGGGATCGCCTCCCGCCTCAGACAGATGCTGCGCCAAGGTGCGCCCAGTATCGATCCGCGTCGCTTGTAAGGCCTCCGCCTGCAAACGCCCCAGTGCGCCACGACTACCGATGTAGGAAACTTGAAACCAGATGCTCTCCTCTGCCCGGACACCCATCACCATGACATCGCAAGGCAACTGTATGCCCGCCTGCTTAAGTGCTTGCACGGCGATCAGACCGGCCACCACGCCTGCCGCGCCATCAAAATTGCCACCCCCCGCGACAGAGTCGAGATGCGAACCAATCACGATCGCAGGCAAGCTGCGATCCGAACCAGGCAACACCATGTAGGTATTCTGCATGTGATCATGCCGCACCTCTAGACCAATCTCGGTCGCATGTTGCGCCAGCAACACATGTGCGAAGGCTTCACCCGCCCCATACGTATCCCGCGTGACGCCTCCGCGGACATGGTCTAGACTGCCCTGACGCAACGCATCGAACAATGTTTGAGCCTGCAGATGGAGTTGATCGACTATTCTCACGTATCACCTTAGGAAAAGACTGGTTTGAACATTTTCGCACTTTTGATTGTCGGACTTGGCGCTTCGATCGCACCGCTCGATTTTTCCGTCAATGTTGCGTTCCCTGCTATTACACAAGCCTTTGGGCTCGATACGCAAGCGATACGTTGGATACCTCTGAGCTATGTGCTGACCTATGGCGTCCTGGTCATCGGCTTTGGCGCCATCGGCGACCGAGTCGGACACCTCCGCGTTTTTAGGTTAGGCCTCATCATGGGCATTGTGGCCCTGACGCTCTGCGCGGTCGCACCAAACTACCCCTGGCTGATCTTTGCACGCGTGCTGCAAGGCATCAGCATGGCTCTTACACTCTCTTGCGCACCCGCGCTCGTCACGTTTTTATACGCCGAACACGACCGTACTCGTGCCCTCTCTGCCTACGGCAGTATGACCTCGATCGCAAGTCTGATCGCACCGCTCGCGGGCGGCCTCAGTATCGCGCTGATGGGGTGGCCAGGCGTATATTGGTTTCGAGTGCCCCTGGCCTTGTTAGCACTCGCAGCTTTACCGCGCATTCAAGCCCGCCTGCGACATCGTCCAACCACAACGACCACCCAAAAGAGCACCTCAACGTTTTGGTTGTTAATCGGTGTTTTCAAAACGTCCCCCCCTTTCATCTGGATCAATGCCATCAGCGCGGCCGTTCAAATGGGAAGCTTTACGATTCCCCTGCTCGTTCCCTACTACTTGTCACAAGTCGCGCATTGGGGTCCCACCGAGTCTGGTGTGGTTCTTGCAACATGGGCCTTGGGGACACTCCTCGGCTCTGCGATGGCTGCGACGATCGCTCGCCAGATCGGTACAAATCGCGCGGCACTTCTCGCGGGCTGGCTATGCGTGACAGGACTCGTAATGACGGCCTTTTGGCCTATCGATATCGCTTTACCACTGCTCTTTGGTGCCGTCTTCATACACGGCACAGGTCTGGGTTTGTTTCAAGTGTCTTACTCAGACTGGGTCGTCAGAACCTTACCCATTCAAGCCCGCGGGGTTGCGGGTGGACTGACGGTGTTTACCCGGACCATTGGCGTGGTCAGCGCGGCAATATTATGGCTGTGGTTGCTAGAACAAGTCCGCCTGGAGGCGCTCACCGCAGGCCTCAGCATGGATAGCGCCTTTCTGAAAGGCTTTCAATTTATCTGCTGGCTTTCAGCCACCCTCATCGCCCTCACCCTGATTACCAGCGGCTTTGTAAATCGAGGTGTTAAAACAACCCCTTAGCCTTAGCCGCTGCAATCCGTTCCTCACTAAAACCAATCGAGCGTAGCACCTCGTCGCCATGCTGATTCAACGCCGGCCCGGTCGAGCGAATTTGACCTGGTGTCCCGGAAAGTCTGGGAATGATATTGTGCATTTTGACAGTACCCAAATCGTCATCAGGCACCTCGACAATCACCTCGCGTTTTTGGACATGATCATCGGCCAACAACTGCTCGATGTCATAGACTGGTGCTGCAGTGACCCCAGCTTGGTGAAAGCGTACCAACATATCGGCTTGGCTAAACTTGCTGATTTCAGCTTGTATCGCCTCATCCAACGCTTCGACGTTGATGATGCGCTGTTCGTTGGTCTTAAAGCGGGGATCGTCAATCATCTCTGGACGACCAATCGCGCGCATCGTCTTTTCTGCCATCGACTGGGTGGCCGCTGACATTGCGATCCACTTACCATCCGCGCTCTGATAGGTGTTGCGAGGCGCGTTGGTTGGGGCACGATTGCCGCGGCGCTGTTGAATCACACCACAATGCTGATACTCGGCCGCCGCAGGTCCGAGAATGGAAATCATCGACTCATAAATCGACAAATCGATCACTTGTCCTCGACCGCCATGGCGTTCGCGACTAAACAGCGCAAACATGGTGGCGGACGTACCGTACAAAGCCGTGGTCATGTCCGCAAGCGGCAGTGGCGGCAAAGTCGGAGGGCCATCCGGCATACCTGTCATGTGTGCGAAACCACTCATTGATTCAATCAATGTACCAAAGCCGGGGCGAGAACTATAAGGACCCGTCTGCCCCCAACCTGAGGCGCGTACCAACACCAGTCCGGGATTGAGCTTGAGTAAGACCTCGGGAGAAAGCCCCCAGCTTTCAAGCTTGCCGGGCACGAAGCCCTCAATCATCACATCGAAATGCGGAATCATCTCGAGCAAGATGTCCCGGCCTTCTTGAACAGACAGGTTCAAGGTCATGCTCTTTTTATTGCGAGCGTAGACCTTCCACCAAAACTCTTTTTTTTCGACTGCCCAGCCACGCAAGGGATCGCCCTTGCCGGGCGCTTCGATCTTGACCACCTCGGCGCCAAAGTCGCC
>CAMBLP010000133.1 GCA_945868195.1 Bordetella parapertussis | reverse complement strand
CCGATGATACCGCCAAAGAAAAAGTTACCGACCATACCGGGTTTGACGATAGAGACGACTGAGGCGCGTCCAGCTTCGAGGCCAGGCTTGTTACAGGTCACTTGAAGATCATCGTTGGAGCGCTGGATTTGAACGGAGCCCGGCGTGGTCTGTCAGCCGCAGGACTATCAATTGATCCGAAAATTGCACCCTGTGGTGCAGCGGGATGTCAGGGCGCAGGTTTTTTATGATTGATTGTTTTTTTTGACAATTAAATTTGCCAGTTTCAGTTTGAGAGTGTCGGTAAATCTGCTGCAGTTAGTTGCTGAAATCTTACGATGCACTTACTTCCAACTTAACTCAAGTTTACGATTGTGAGCAACACAGTCACGCAAGTAAAGGTTTATGAGGCTTTGGTATGGGATGCCAACTTTTTCTGAGATGCTTTTGAAATAATTAATAGAGTCCCCATCGAGCCTGATTGTGATTTGTTTCTTTAGCTGGGCTGCATAGGGGTTTTTACGAGCTTTGCTAAAATCGTATTCTTTACGCATGATGCACCCTTTATCTATACTGTTTCGATTCATAAGTTGACGCATGACGTGCGGAAATGAGCCTAATCACATTTCCTTTTTCGCGATAGCAATGACAAACTAAAACAACTCTTAGGCTGCTACTCAAGCCTAACAAGATAAACCTGTCCTCGTCACCTGAATGATCTGGATCGTTGATTAATTTTGCGTTTTCATCGAAGAACACGGTGCGAGCCTCTGCGAATGAAACTCCGTGTTTCTTTAAGTTTGCTGTGGCTTTTTTTAAATCCCACTCAAATTTAATATCACTCATAACTACAATGTAGTTTATTTAAAGTGCTGTTGCAAGAAATTATCATCGTAAATCCCATACCTTAGTGTCTCACTAGATGCTACTTCGATTTCTTTTGTTTAATCATTCCCAATATGTAAAAAAGTGCCTGTAAACGTGTAAATTAGGTTTCAAACTATAAGTCTGAAACTGGAGCACAATGGATCGCACTGAACGTTTTTACAAGATTCAAACGATGCTGATGGCACAGCCCTCGGTCACGATGCGACAGATGCTTGAGACGCTCGAGGTCTCACGTGCCACGCTTAATCGTGATCTGGCCTACATGCGCGATCGACTCGGTATCCCGTTCGCTTGGAATTCAAGCTTGCGCGGCTATGCGCTGACGCAACAGCCGAGTCATTCGCGTACGTTTGAGTTGCCTGGGGTCTGGTTTAGCGAACAAGAAATTCACTCTGTCTTGACGATGTTGGAGATGATCTCCAAGCTTGAGCCGGGTGGTTTGTTGGCGCCGCATGTATTGCCCTTTAAATCCAGGCTCGAAGGTTTGCTGGATGAGGGGACCGGCAGTGCCAAAGAAGCCGCAGCGCGCATCCGCATTATTCCGATGGGGCAACGCAAGGTCGTCAATGCGCATTTTCAACTGATTGCACAAGCGCTAATCAACCGCAAGCGTTTGCATATTGAGTATTACTCTCGACAGGAGGGGACAATCAGCGCGCGTGCGATTTCGCCTCAGCATCTGGTGTATTACCGAGACAATTGGTATCTCGATGCGTATTGTCACTTGAGAGAGGGGCTACGCAGCTTTGCGGTGGATGCGATCCGTACGGTAGACCTGCTCGAGGAGACCGCGCACGAGGTCGCTGTGGCGATGCTGCGCGAAGTGTTTGAATCGAGTTATGGAATTTTCAATGGCAAACAGCGTCAGGTGGCGACGCTTAGGTTTACACCGTTTCGCGCTCAGTGGGTGGCCAATGAGGTCTGGCATCCCGATCAGGTGAGTGCCCTGTTGCCCGATGGCTCATACCAGCTCGAGGTCCCCTATGGCGAGGACTGGGAGTTGATTCAGGATATTTTGCGACAGGGGAGCGATGTGGAAGTGATCGCACCGTTAGGGTTGCGTGACAAGGTGAAGGAGATGATTGAGAAGATGCGGGAAAGGTACTGTTAGGACGTGGAAGACGTGGATAGGGGCTCGACCGACAGCTTAAAGCCCATGGCATGGATCACTTTGAACAAAGTATCGGAGTTCGGGGCCCGTTCGCCTGAAAGGCTTTTGTAAAGACTTTCCCGAGATAACCCAGTGTCGCGGGCTAGTTGAGTCATGCTGACGCCTTTCTAAGACGAAGTTGAAGACGAGCGCGTGTCGTAGGATCTTTTAGGCTGACAAACCAATCTATAAATTGCTCAGTTTCAAAAATGCGGTACATCCCGATTGTAGCCTTGTGGATACGATTTTCAAGACTTTATTTTGCAGGAAACAAACGCATAGATAAATACGCAAATGAACGTAGGTTTGAGGTTTTAAGTGAAGAAAGCGATTGCGTAGAGGTCTGCGCGGTGGCGGTCTGGGCTTTCTAGGAAAGTCTTTGCTAGATAGCTATTAAAGATGATAGCCATTCGGATTGTTGATTTGCCATCGCCAGGTGTCGGCACACATGGCCTCGATGCCGAGTTGGGCTTGCCAGCCGAGTAATCGTTGGGCGAGGGCAGGGTCGGCGTAATACTCGGCAAGGTCGCCTGCGCGGCGAGCAACGATGTCAAAAGGGATAGCTATGCCAGACGCCTGTTCAAAGGCGCGCACCATTTCAAGTACGCTAAAGGGACGACCCGTACCCAGGTTGACGGTCAATAAAGTACCTTCACGCTCTGTCAGTGCCCGCAAAGCGGCCAAATGTCCTGCCGCCAGGTCCTGAACATGAATGTAATCGCGTAGCCCGGTGCCGTCGGGGGTTGGGTAATCTCCCCCAAACACAGATAACTTTTCGCGTTTGCCGACGGCGACTTGCGCGATAAAGGGCATCAGGTTGTTAGGGATGCCGTTTGGGTCCTCTCCCAGCATGCCCGAAGGATGGGCACCAACGGGATTAAAGTAGCGCAGCAGTGCGACTCGCCAAGCGGGATGTGCTTTGATGACATCTCTGAGGATGTCTTCGACCACGAGTTTGGTGCGCCCATATACGTTGATGGGAGCAAGCGGTGTGTCTTCGCGGTATTGGCTGTAACCCGGATCGCCATAGACAGTCGCCGAGGATGAAAAAACAAGAGTCACTACGCCTGCCCGCGCCATTTCTTCAGCGAGTACCAAGCTTCCAGTCACGTTGTTGTCGTAGTATTTGAGCGGGTTGGCTTCGGACTCTCCGACAGCCTTGAGTCCCGCAAAATGAATCACGGCGCTAATCGAATGTTGTGCAAATATTTTATGCAAGATATTTCGATCTCGTACATCGCCCTCTACAAAATCTAAGGTTTTGTTTGTCAAGCGAACGATGCGGTCGATGACGTTGCAGTTACTGTTCGAGAGGTTATCTAGGACAAGGACCTCAAAGCCTGCTTCGAGCAACTGCACGACAGTGTGAGAGCCGATGTAGCCGGCGCCTCCTGTGACGAGTATTTTGATGGCCATGCTTAGCGAAGACGCCCGATTCTTGCGTTAGCGGAATTCACATCAAAGCTTTGTGGATCGAAGGGGCCACCGACCCAGTGAAAGAGTTCGGCATGCTGAGCATGCGTCGGATCATTGAGAATATCGATTAATTCTGCATAGCCAGAGGGGCCGCCTACGTCCTCGGGAGGGCAGGCGTTTTCACCGGCAATGCACATCGGCCAATAGTTAGTTTGATTGGGAGTGAGGTGTCTTTCAACTTTTACGATATGACACCAGCCATCTCCAAAATCATAGTCATATTCAAACTCGTGAATGGCGTCGGTTAAGAGCATACCGAGGGTAAATTTACGCTCGTCAAGCAAGGGGTTTTCCTCATCCCAGTCATGCTCTTGAACCGCATTGATCATGCCGTAGCGTTTATTTCCAATATTGAACTCATGCAGATGACTGTTCGTCCAACCAAAAGACTCCTGGATCACGCGGTCGAGTTTTGAAAGCTTGATGGTGTCAGGGACTAAGACGGTTCGCCAGATGATGGGATCGATTTTAGTGAGTTCTATACGCAGTTGGTAAATGCGTATGGGTAGCCGGAATTTTCTAAAGTTAGCCATTGAACGATCACTCAATAAAGTATTGAGCTTTAGTTTTTGACTAAAGCGTCTTTATATTTTTTATAATTAATTTGTGACGTTATGATGACAATGGAAGTTTAGCGAATATGAGATATTGATAAAAAGTCGCTAGAAGTCGCCCTGATTCAAAGGGGAAGGTGGCCGCAAATTTCTGTAGCTGAACGATAAAATTTTATGGGTAGATTAAACAGCTTGAAAAAACTCTAGATCTTTGTGCTTAAAAATTAAACTTGATGCCCTGCGCCAAGGGAAGTTCAGTGCCGTAATTAATTGTATTTGTCGCCCTTCGCATATAGGCTTTCCAGGAATCCGATCCTGACTCTCGTCCACCGCCTGTTTCTTTCTCTCCGCCAAAAGCACCTCCGATCTCCGCGCCACTTGTGCCGATGTTCACGTTAGCGATGCCACAGTCTGAACCTGCCGCTGATGTAAATATTTCAGCCTCCAACAAGTTTTGGGTAAAAATCGAAGAAGAAAGACCATGACTGACAGCATTGTTTAAAGCGATCGCGTGTTCCAAATTGTCATAGGTTGTTATGTAAAGGATTGGTGCGAACGTTTCTTTGAGCATCGGCCCCTCTTGCGAAGTCATGCTGACGATAGCGGGCCTCACGTAATAAGCGTCTTTGCAGTCTGATAATTCAATCCGCTCACCAAAAAATACTTCACCTCCACTCTTGACAGCATCTTTTAAAGCAATCTGCATGGTGTCAAAAGAGCGCTTATCAATAAGGGGGCCTATCAAAATGTCATCCTTGCGAGGATCACCGATAGGTAATTTTTTATAGAGGGCTACAAGTCTATCAAGTACCTCTTGATAAATAGAGCGATGGACGATCAATCTGCGCAATGTTGTACAGCGTTGACCCGCAGTACCGACGGCGGAAAAAACGACGGCACGCGTGACAAGATCAATATCCGCTGACGGACAAACAATAGCGGCGTTGTTGCCACCTAGCTCAAGCAATGTTCGTTTGAATGAAGGTGCGCATGCTGTCGCCACCGCCATCCCCATGCGGGTCGATCCTGTTGCGCTCAAGAGTTTAATGTCAGGATGAGTGGTGAGAACCTCTCCAGTTTCGGCATCGCCAATGAGCAACTCAGCCAAACCTTCTGGATCAGTATCGCAATGAAGTATGGCCTTTAGCAGGAGCCCATGCAACGCAAGAGCACAGTAGGGTGTTTTCTCAGAAGGTTTCCAAACGAGCGTATCCCCACACACCAAGGCAAGCGCAGCATTCCAGGCATAAACGGCCATGGGAA
Source organism: Bordetella parapertussis (assembly GCA_945868195.1). Classification (GTDB taxonomy): domain Bacteria; phylum Pseudomonadota; class Gammaproteobacteria; order Burkholderiales; family Burkholderiaceae_B; genus Zwartia. Next base: position 510 of record CAMBLP010000133.1, on the reverse strand, counting down.
AATTAAAAGCGGAAATCACTCCCACTGGTCCGATCGGGTGCCATGTCTCGAGCAATTTATGTTGGTATCTTTCGCTCGCAATCGTTAATCCATACAGTTGTCTGGATAAACCAACGGCGAAGTCACAGATGTCGACGACTTCTTGAACTTCTCCAAGACTTTCTTGGACGATTTTTCCTGCCTCAAGCGTAATGAGTTGAGCGAGTGCCGGCTTATGTTGACGTACAAGCTCTCCCCACTGTCTGACGACTAGGCCTCTGATTGGGGCAGGCTGAGTTCGCCATGTTTTAAAACGAAGCGCAGCGCGGTCGATTGAGGTATGAGCCTGAAGTTTCGAAGTCGAGGTTAATGTACCCAATCGCCGCGCATCAATCGGCGATACCACCTCCACCCCTTGCGACGTAGCAGACGCAGGAAGTGAAATCCCAATTTCAGTAAAGATTGTTGTGATATCGCTCGAGTGATTCATCTATTTAATTACCTTTCAACAACACGATTCCAGCGAGCATT
>CAMBLP010000132.1 GCA_945868195.1 Bordetella parapertussis | reverse complement strand
GCACGCACAGTACCGCCTGGAAAAATCGCGATCGAGTATCCCAGTGACTGGAGCTCCTCGGCGGATTTGACCGGTGTCTTGCCGCCTTCGACCATATTGGCGAGCAAGGGTGCGCGTCCTGCAAAACGTTTGTTGACGATTTGCATCTGTTCATCGCTGCGGACAGCCTCGATAAACAAAATATCGGCCCCTGCCTCTAGGTAGTGTTCTGCACGCTCAAGAGCCGCTTCAAATCCTTCGACTGCGACAGCATCCGTGCGCGCCATGATCAGTGTGTCTTCTGAGTGACGCGAAGCCGTTGCTGCATGGATTTTCCCCACCATCTCGATTGTAGAAACCAGGGACTTGCCCTCGAGGTGGCCACACCGCTTTGGAAAGGACTGATCTTCAAGCTGGATGATATTGGCACCGCTGCGTTCAAAGCCCCGGACCGTGCGCTCTGTGTTTAACGCATTGCCAAAACCCGTATCGGCATCCACGATAAGCGGCACTTGAACACGATCCCTCAGCTGCGCAATGCGTTCGTTGACCTCTGTGAACGTGGTCAGTCCAATATCCGAACGCCCGAGTGCGGTGTAGGCGATCGAAGCACCGGAAAGGTAGAGGGCCTCAAAGCCCGCTTCTTCGGCGAGCGCGGCCGAGAGGGCATCATACACACCAGGTGCGAGCAAAATTTCCGGGCGCGCAAGTCTGACTTTTAAAGGTTGCATCGTGAGTTTCCTGTGATTGATTATTGGCCAGCGCGAAAAACGTTGGCAGGCTCATCGAACCAGTTTCGGCTCTTGCGCAAACGACTTGTCATCTCCAGCGCATAAGGCGCGGCTTCGCAGAGCACGTCCATCAAAGCGTCATCGAGCTTGAGTCCTGCATTGCTTGCCATGCGCGCAGCAAACGCACGTGTTTGAGCATCGCAATGCGAGGTGTCGGGTGTCAGATCTGGCGCCACGAGCGTGGGTGGGGTTTGACCCGGCGTGAGTGTGGGGCGCTTGTCGCGTAATCCAATCGCTTGCTCAAAAGCATGTCCCGCTTTCAATACAAGCGCATCGGCTTGAGGCGCGCCCACAATTTGCAGACCCATCGGTAGACCCGCTGCGTTAAAACCACAGCTGACAGAGACCGCAGGACCGCCTGTAATGTTGGCGAGTACTTGCGCATTAGGTTTGCGCCAAAAAGTGATTGGGCGATGTGACGTGATCGGCTGGGCAGGACCAAAGCCTGGCATTAAAAGAAGATCAAACTTTTCATAAATGGGTTTCATTTCCTCGATCATGCGCTTGTGCTCGCGGGTCGCGGCGAGAAAGTCCAGCGATTGAAACATCACCGCCGGCAAAATACGCGTCAGAAAGTCACGTCCATAATCATGCGGACGTTCGGTCAGTCCCTGTTGTTGCACGCCAAATATTTCTGTCTCCGCCAAGACGACTTTGACGTCCATGTAGTCTTGCATGGGACGCAAGCGACAATCTTGCACGGAGGCGCCGAGTTTCTTGAACGTCTCAACCGCTTGTTCGAGCGCCTGGCGATGCTCCTCGTTGGCGACAAGGTCCTCTTCCCAAACGTAGCGCAACACACCTACGCGCAAGCCTTTGAGATCTTGACCCAGACTCGCCGCATAGTTTGGGATAGGCTGTTCAAAACTATTGCCATCGGCGGGATCATGTCCGGCGATCGCTTGCAGCATCAGGGCGCAGTCCTCGACAGTCCAGGCCATCGGACCGCAGTGATCGAGCGTAAAAGAGTTAGGCATCACGCCGACGCGACTCACCAAGCCTGAGCTTGGCATAAACCCTGCGATGCCGCACAGAGAGGCCGGACCTCTGATCGATCCTCCCGTATCGGTGCCAAGTGCTGCGCCCACCAAACCCGCGGCAACAGCTGCACCCGAACCACTGGAAGAGCCGCCACTAAAGCGTGAGAGGTCCCAAGGGTTGCGTACAGGAGGCCAAGGCAGATCCAACGAAGGACCGCCGTGCGCGAACTCGTGCGTATTAAGTTTGCCGAGCAACACTGCGCCGGCTTCATATAGTTTTGCCACCACAGCGCAGTCATTGGTCGGCACGTGCTTTTGACCAATCCGCGAACCGCCTGTGGTCAAAATGCCTGCCGTTTCGTAGATGTCTTTGGCCCCAAACGGAATGCCATGCATGGGGCCCAGATAACGTCCGGCCATGATTTCACTTTCTGCCGCCTTGGCTTGCAAACGCGCCAGTCCGAACGTTGGCGTGATAAAGGCACTGAGTTGATCATCCAGCGACTCGACCCGCGCGCTCAGATGATCGACATACTCAACAGGAGAAAGCTTTTTAGCTTTGATCTGTCGTCCTGCCTCGGCAATCGTGAGGAAATGCAAATCGTTTTTCATACGGGATCCAGTCCTTGTTGCTTAAAAGCGCGCATGGCGTCGCGGGTTTGCAGAAATGCCACTAACGACTGTATGGCAGCCGTCTGCGCAGTTTCTTGGAAAATACCTGTAGAAAACACGGTGGATTGCTGTACAGCCGGCGGGAGTTTGGCAAAAATATTGATGCCCGATACTTGCATGAGCTCGCTCATCTGCTGCACGGCGAGCTCGACCTCGCCCTTTGCCACGAGCTCGCCCGTGAGACCTTCTGCAAGCACGACGGCTTTGGCGCGCACTTCTTCATCGAGTCCAAGGCGCTTGATCAGGCTGGCGAAATACATACCGCTCGCACCTTGCTTGGAAAAAGTAATAGAGCGTGCCGCTTTGAGCGTGGCGACAAAGGCTTCTTGGGTGGAAATATCGGGAACGGGAGCGGACAGTCCAACGGCCATCGCAACATCTGAACTCACTAGATCTACTCGACTTCCTGTCTTGAGTATGCCTTCGCGTGTCAGGTCGTCAATCGAACCCGCGACTGCAAGGAGCAGATCCCCGCGGGCCCCGGCTCGAATCCGCTCGCCAAGGTGAGCCGTTGCACCATACTCAATCTTGATCTGGACCCCGGAGGCCGCAGTAAAAGCAGGGAGGAGTTCTTTCAATGCATTACGCAAGGCCATGGTCGACAGAATATTGAGGCAGGGTACAGACTTTGCTTGTGAAATGGACGAGGGATTTGTCATGGGCACAGTGTCTCTTTGATAGATGAATCTGATCGCTTTTCGTATTTAGTTGTATTGCTTTAATTCAATGCTCTGTTTGGCTGAGGGCTTCTGGGTCAATATCCTCGATGATATTTTTTAGATAGTCGACGAGCACTCTTACTTTTGCCGCCAACGTACTACGCGGCAGGTGAAGGACGGACACTTCAGGACCTGCGACAACATAGTCGGACAGGATGCGTTGGATTTTTCCTGAGCGCATCGCATTGCCCGCGATAAAGTCGCTCACCATCACAATACCTGCGCCAGCAACCGCGGCCTCGATCAGCGATTCAGCGTTGTTGATATTGAGGGCACCCGATACCACTCTAGAATAGTCTTGACCGTTTTTTGTAAATCGCCATTCACGATGATCGCCGGTCAACGGTAAAAGATAGGCCAAGCACTGATGCTGATCGAGTTCATCGGGTGATTGAGGGGTCCCGTTTCTGGCTAAATATTCTGGGGAAGCATAGGCTGCAAAACTAAGATTACAGAGCCTGTGCGAGACCACCCGATCGTCTGTCACAGGACCAATATGGACAACGGCATCGACCGCCTCGTAGGTCAAATCCACGAGCCGATCACTCAATTCAATGTCAACACTGAGCTCAGGGAAGCGCTGTGTGAACTCCCACATTTTGGGTACGATCACGCGACGACCGAATCCAACAGGCATCTGAAGCCGTAAGCGGCCTTTGGGTGTCGCCGTGGCAGCGGTCACAGCTGTCTCAGCATCTTCGATTTCCGTCAGAATCTGTCTGCAACGTTCAAAAAAACTTGCCCCTTCTCCCGTCAAGCTGACCAGTCGCGTAGAACGGGTGAGAAGTTTGACGCCCAGTTCTTGCTCAAGACGGGCAATGGATTTGCTGATCGCCGACGAAGTCAGACCAAGTCGTTGCGCCGCCAGCGTAAAGCTGCGTGTCTCAGCAACTTTGACAAAAACGAGTAGAGCATTGAGGTTTCGCATGGCGGGAGTGTACTCATGAATCAAATTCAGTAATAGTCATTTTTTTTAGCGAATTGACCCGAGAAACTTCAGTCGTTAGCATCGGGACTTCTACTAAGAGAAGCAAACAGATAAAACTATGGAAAATCATCCCGCCTCCCTGTTGCCGGGCGCCACTCAAGCCCTGGCCGAGTTCGCTACCTCCATCGAATACGCCGATATTCCTGTTGAGGTGATTCAGCGGATGAAAACCAGTTTTCTGGATAGCGTGGGTTGCTGTTTATTCGGTGCAACATTGCCCTGGACCCAGCATGTTCAGGCGATGGTCGAGGAGGAGGGCGCCCGCCCAGTGGCGTCTATTTTTGGCACGGGCATCAAGACTTCTGTCGCAGGCGCTGTCTTGGTCAATGCCACAGCAGGCCATGCCTTTGAGTTGGACGACATCCACAAGGAGTCGATTGTCCATGCAGGTTCGATCGCTACCCCGGTCGTGGTGGCCTTAGCTGAGCAGATGGGCTGCAAGACGGGTCAAAAACTCTTGACCGCAATGACAACCGGCTATGAAATCGGCACCCGCGTCGGTAACGCGGCGACCATGGGTTTGTTTTTTCGCGGTTTTCATCCCCAGGGTGCTTCAGGTGTTTTTGTCGCTGCCGCAAGCGCTGGAAAAATGCTTGAACTCGATGCGAAGCGCATGCAGCATGCGCTTGGTATCGTGGGCTCACAGGCAGGAGGGTTGATGGCCGCGCAAGAGGGCGCGATGGTCAAGCGTTTCCACTCTGGTCGTGCAGCGCAAAGCGGCGTCTATTCTGCCTTCTTGGCTAAACGAGACTTTACAGGGATCACCGACGTGTTGGAGGCAGGTTATGGCGGCTACTTAAGCTCCTATTCCAATACCCCCAACGCAGTCAGGCTCACCGAAGATCTGGGTCGGGTGTGGGAGACCGCCAAGGTGGGCTATAAACCCCATGCCTGCGTGACCAGTATCCATTCCGCACTTGATGCGTTTGCGCACTTGTTGCGCGAGCACGGTTTGACACCCGATCAGGTGTCCGAGGTCGATATCGGAATGAGTCCGATGACCTACACACATTGCGCATGGGAATACAAAGCGCAAGGCGTGACTGCGGCGCAGATGAATTTGTTTTACGGCATAGCTGTGATTGGCTTTGATGGCATGGCCTTTGTTTCCCAATATGCCGAGGACAGATTGGCAGATCCAAAGATCATGGATTTCATCAAACGCATCCATGCGCGTATTGATCCTGAGATCGAGGCGATGGGTCCGGCTTTTCGACATGCGGCCCGAGTGAGGATCACGACCCACGATGGACGTCAATTCAAACACGAAATCTTGAATCGTCGCGGCAGTCCTGAAAATCCCCTCTCGCACGAAGAAGTGGTGTACAAATTCCGACATGTCGTCGCCCCATGCTTGGTGAGTCGAGATATCGAGCGCGTGATTGCGCTGATCGAGCAACTTGAGACGACCACAGATACCTCGGAACTTTTTAGCTTATTAGCGGCCAAACTCATCAAATGATCATGTTGAAAAAAATATATGCAGGGTGTGCACTCGTCATCGCCCAATGTCTGATGATCCCCGCTGCGCTTGCACATCCTCACATTTGGATTGAAGGCGCGATAGAACTTGTCTTTAATAGTCAAGGACAAGCGACGGCCGTTCGTCAGAGTTGGCTTTTTGACGAGCTTTTCTCTACCTACGCGCTACAAGGCATGCCCCGCGACAAGGCGGGTCAAGTGCCTAGCGCTGAGCTCGGCAAAATCACT
>CAMBLP010000131.1 GCA_945868195.1 Bordetella parapertussis | reverse complement strand
TGTTTTATTTTTACGTCACGCATCCTATGCCTATCGTTCGTCTGAAAGAAAACGAGCCCTTCGAAGCCGCACTGCGTCGCTTCAAGCGCACAATCGAAAAAACTGGTCTGTTGACAGAGTTGCGCGCCCGCGAGTTCTATGAAAAACCCACTGCCGAGCGCAAGCGTAAGCAGGCTGCCGCCGTTAAGCGCCATTACAAGCGCATCCGCAGCCAGCAGTTGCCACCGCGCATGTACTAATCCGCGGCGCACATGTTGCGCCGTTCACGTATGGTCTGAGCGTTGATCCCAGATTCCTTTATCCAGGATCTTCTTGCCCGAGTCGATGTCGCCGATGTCGTCGGCCGATATGTGCAGTTAAAGAAAGGGGGCATCAACCTGCTTGGGTTATGTCCCTTTCATAACGAAAAATCTCCCTCTTTTACAGTGAGCCCCACAAAGCAGTTTTATCATTGCTTTGGCTGTGGAGTGCATGGTAGCGCCATTACCTTTCTGATCGAGCATACTGGTGCGAGTTTTCCGGAGGCGGTTAGAACGCTTGCGAGTGCCGTTGGCATGAGTGTCCCCGAGGAAAATCGTTCTCCTGGTCAAAAGGCTGCGAGTTCGCGCCGGCGTGAAGAGATTTCTCAACATACCCAAGTGTTGGACCTTGCTCAAAAACATTATTTGTCACAATTGCGCGAGTGTCCTGCAGCGATTCGTTACCTCAAGGAGCGAGGCCTCACGGGATTGATCGCCAAGGAGTTCGGCCTAGGTTGGGCAAGTGCGGATCGTCAAGCTCTTTCCAAGGTTTTTCCCCGTTATGACGATGCGATCCTCGTTGAGTCAGGGTTGGTGATCGCGTCTGAGGATGGTCGCCGCTATGATCGTTTTCGGGAGCGCATTATGTTTCCGATTCGAAATGCCAAGGGTGAAATCGTTGGCTTTGGTGGACGCATTATTGGCAAGGGCGAGCCCAAGTACCTGAACTCGCCCGAAACACCTGTTTTCTCCAAAGGCAACGAGCTTTACGGGTTGTTTGAGGCGCGAGCCGCGATTCGCACGGAAGGCTGTGTGATTGTGGTTGAAGGCTACATGGATGTGGTGGGCTTAGCTCAGTTAGGGGTCAAAAATGCGGTGGCGACCCTTGGTACGGCTACGACACCAACGCATATTCAAAAATTGCTTCGCGCAAGTGACAAGATTATTTTTAGTTTTGATGGTGACGGCGCGGGTCGCCGAGCCGCTTGGAGAGCGCTGCAGGCTTCTTTGCCGCTCCTTCGCGATGATATTTCTATCCGGTTTTTATTCTTACCTACAGAGCATGATCCTGATAGTTATATCCGGAAATTTGGCGAAGAGGCCTTTCGGGCGTGCTTAAACGAGTCTGATGCGCTTTCTACATTTTTTCTCAATGAGCTGTCCGCCCGTCACTCAACGCAGGAGCTTGAGGGGCGTTCGGCCCTTGTGCATGAAGCCAAGCCATTGTTGGCACAAATTCCTGCGATTGCCCTCAAGGTTCAGTTGCAGAACGAGTTGGCGCGCTTGGTTCAATTTACGCCCGAGGAGTTGAGTCAGTTAATGGCCCAAGAAGCTCCCCACAGGATGGCGGGCTTGCCCGAGCCTGGTCGTGCGGCGCCTCTTGGGCGCGCTCCTGGTCAGGAGCGTATGGCTTCGGCTAAGGCAAATGATGAAGAGGGGGCATCCCCAGCAGATGATTTATCTGATGGCGGCGGCCGATACAAGCGTTCAGCGCGCAGTAGCGCGGTACCTGGTGCCTCAAGGCGCGCGGTCGCACCCCTTGCGCGCCGTTTATTGCGCTTGTTGCTGACCCATCCCGAGTTGGTCGATCAAATGGGGGAGCAACAGGTTGAAATTTTGGCTCGAGGGCCTCATTTGGATATGGTCAGAGATCTTATTGTTCTGATTCAAGCGTCAGGTGCTCGTCATGTTGGTGCGTTGATCCAAGCGGCTGACCCTGGTGCGGATCTTGGTATTTTGCTTGTTTCGGTCGCTGAGGACCTCATGTCTCAGGAGTCCTTGCCTAACCCTCAGTCCGAATGGGAAGATGCTGTTCGGCGCATCGAGTTGGACGGTTTAAAAGCCGAGCAACAGGTATTGATTGGGCAGGGATTAAATAATTTAGCGGCTCAGCAAAAATATCAGGAACTTTCTCAGAGCATCACCCGTCTAATGAGGGTAATCGAATCAAATAAGACTACTTGATTCGGTTAAAATCAACCGTTTACGCAGCTCAAGCGTGTGTTTGAATCAAGCACGGATTGGGCAGGCTCGTGCTTAAAGCACTTTTAAATATAAGAGCGATCATGACTCAACCCCTTGGCAAGAAAAAAACAATGGCTGCTGCAAAGCCTAAACCCAAAGCTGCAACCAAGCCCATCGCCAAGTTAGCTAAACCTTTGAGCAAAACGCCGTCAAAGCCGATGCCTAAGTCGGCAACTAAGTCGGCGGCTAAGCCTGCTTTAAAAGTTTCTTCCAAGCCTGCGGCTAAACCAAGTGCAAAGTCTGCTTCAAAGCCAAGCGCCAAACCCCCGGTTAAGTCAAGCACTAAGCCCACCAGCAAGCCAGCTACTAAGGCTGTTGCGACCAAAGTCGTTGCTGGCTCAAAACCCAATAAAGCAGTGGTCAAGTCCATCGTGGCTCGATCCGTTCCAACCAAATCCGCAGCAAAAACTGCAGTTCAATCAGTCAAGGATTCAATGAAGTCGGCATCAAAAAGTAAACCTGTAGCATCCGATAAAGCAACCGCAGCAAATAGCAACGCAAAACCCTCTGCCAAGCCTGCAAGTAAGCCTGCCGCAAAGGTTGTGGCGAAACCTGCAGTAAAAGTGAGTGCTAAAGTTGCTGAAAAATCAGACAAGTCTGACAAAAAGGCGCCAGTTAAAGGAGCAACGAAGCCCACAGCCGCCAAGGTGGCGTCTCCGGTGGCCAAGCCTGTTCCGGTTAAAGCCGCGCCGCCTGCGCCTGTCTCATCCAAAGCGCCTGGCAAGGTAGATGTGTCTAAGCCCGCTCCTCCCAAAGACGATGGTGAGGGCCCGCCAAAGAAAGCCAGTGGTCGCCCGCCAGGCGGTACGGGCCGTCGTCCCGGACGTCCCTCTAAAAATCCGAATAACAACGATGCGGATTTTAGTGATTCGGGTGATGGCGAACACGAAGTTGAAGTTGTACCTGATTTCAAACCCGCCAAGCGCGGTAAGCGCGGCAAGGGTGACGCAAAAGATTTGATCGCGCGCGGTCCGGTGACACCCGAGGAATACGAGGCGCGACGCAATCGCTTGAAATCTCTGATTAAGCTCGGCAAAGATCGCGGGTACTTGACGTATGGTGAGATCAACGACCATTTGCCCGATGATCTCGTGGATGCTGAGGCCATTGATGGCATCATCAGTACGTTTAGCGACATGGGCATTGCGGTCTATGACCAGGCCCCGGATGCTGAAACTTTACTGTTGGGTGAAAATGCGCCGGTCGCGACCTCTGATGATGATGTCGAAGACGAGGCTGAAGCTGCTCTGACAACCGTTGACTCAGACTTTGGTCGCACTACGGATCCAGTGCGCATGTATATGCGTGAGATGGGAACCGTTGAGTTGCTGACACGCGAAGGCGAAATTGAAATCGCTAAGCGTATCGAAGAAGGTCTGAAACATATGGTCATGGCGATTTCGGCTTGCCCAACAACGGTCAACGAAATCTTGAATCATGTTCAGCGTGTGCGCGATGGTCTGGCTCAAATCGATGAGGTTGTCGATGGTCTGGTCGATCCCGATGATGGCGCCGAATATGCGGGTGCGGGCGTGTCCGATGAAGCGGATGAAGACGGTCCCGCAGGCGGCATGAGCAGTAAACAGCTCGAAGATCTTCGCGTTAAAGGTTTGGCTAAGTTTGAAATCGTCAGTGTTGAGTTCGCTAAAATGCGCGCTGCCTACGAGACGGATGGTTATCGCTCTGCATCCTATATGCGTGCGCAAGAGACGATTCAAAATGAGTTGATGGGTATTCGCTTTACCGCCAAAATGGTTGAGCGCTTGGCCGACACGCTGCGCGCGCAAGTCGAAGAAGTTCGTAAAATTGAGCGTCAGGTCTTGCATACATGCGTGGAGCGCGCCGGTATGCCGCGCACACACTTTATTAAAGTGTTTCCGGGTAATGAAACCAATCTTGAGTGGGTGCTGGGCGAGGTGGCGGTGGCCTCTGATTATGCCCATACCCTCAAGCGTCATATTCCTGCCGTACAGGAGCTTCAGCAAAAGTTGATTGATTTGCAAGTGCGCGTCGTTTTGCCGCTTAAAGACCTCAAAGACGTCAACAAGAAGATGGCGACTGGCGAAGCGAAAGCTCGCAAGGCCAAGCGCGAGATGACCGAGGCGAACTTGCGCTTAGTGATCTCGATCGCCAAGAAATACACCAACCGTGGCCTTCAGTTTTTGGATCTGATCCAAGAAGGCAATATTGGTTTGATGAAGGCGGTCGACAAGTTCGAGTACCGCCGAGGCTATAAGTTTTCAACCTACGCGACTTGGTGGATCCGACAAGCCATTACGCGTTCGATTGCTGACCAAGCCCGTACGATTCGTATTCCTGTGCACATGATTGAGACGATTAACAAGATGAATCGCATCAGTCGTCAGATCCTGCAGGAAACGGGTGCTGAGCCTGATCCCGCGACTCTGGCCTCAAAGATGGATATGCCAGAGGACAAGATCCGTAAAATCCTCAAAATCGCAAAAGAACCCATTTCGATGGAAACGCCGATTGGGGACGATGACGATTCGCATTTGGGTGACTTTATCGAAGACATGGCAACATTGGCGCCTGCCGACGCTGCGCTGCATGGCTCAATGCGCGATGTCGTCAAAGAAGTCCTGGACTCGTTGACACCTCGAGAGGCTAAAGTACTGCGCATGCGTTTCGGTATCGAGATGAGCACAGACCAGACGCTTGAGGAGGTGGGCAAACAGTTTGATGTGACGCGAGAGCGGATTCGTCAAATAGAAGCCAAAGCGCTGCGCAAGTTGCGCCATCCAAGCCGCTCGGACAAGCTCAAGAGCTTTCTCGAAGGGCAGTAATGCAAATACAAGTCTTGGTCGTCCACCCAAGTCCAATTGTGCAGTCTGCGCTAGACGGTCTAGTGCGACATGACACTTCCTATCATGTCGTTAAGACCTTTGGTAGGGGGGATGAGCTAGCCCTGTTTTTAACCACCACAACGGATCATTTCGATGTGGTGTTGTTAAGTGTTGAGCAGGAGCAGCCATCTTTGATGTTGCGCATTGCTGCGATGAGTGACGCCAAGGTTTTGTTGCTCGCGCTCGAACGCGAGCCTTCAAATGTAGAGGACTGGCTCAAAGAAGGCGCGCGTGGGTTGGTCAGTGCGCAGGCTGACAGTGCAGAACTGCTTAAGGCTATCTCGACCGTGTATGCGGGAGAGTTTTGGTTTAATCGACAGCTTGCCTCGCGTATTTTTAGCAGTCTGGGCCAGACCAAGGAGCTCTCGGATGAGCAAAAGCGGATTGCTGCACTGACGGCCAAGGAAACGCTCGTGGTGAAAGCCGTCTTGGACGGAGGCGGAAAAACATTGCGCGAAACCGCCAAAGATCTCGAGATCAGCGAAAACACGGTTCGCAATCATTTGCGTTCAATCTATAGCAAGCTTGACCTGGCTAACCGGTTGGAGCTCTTTGTCTTTGCGCAACAACATTTCAGTCGATAGAGACAAAAAATTTGCTTTGAGCCACGGGATATAATGCATCCGCTAAAAGTCATGTCAGTCATGCCCCCCTAGCTCATGCTTGGTTAGAGCAGCGGACTCATAATCCGTTGGTGCCGTGTTCGACTCACGGGGGGGGCACCAGTATT
>CAMBLP010000130.1 GCA_945868195.1 Bordetella parapertussis | reverse complement strand
GACAAGCCTATTTCACAGAAACCGGCTGAAGTGCGGATGGGTAACGGTAAAGGTAATCCAGAGTACTGGGTTGCTGAAATCCAGCCAGGTAAAGTGTTGTACGAAATGGAAGGTGTGAGTGAAGAAATTGCACGTGAGGCGTTTCGCCTTGCCGCTGCTAAGCTTCCAATCTCCACAACGTTCGTCGCGCGTCACCTCGGATCTTAAGGAATCGATATGAAAGCAAGCGAACTTCGTGCAAAAACAACCGCTGAGCTCGGACAAGAGCTCGAAAGCCTGCTGAAGGCCCAGTTCGGTCTGCGTATGCAGCGGGCTACTCAGCAGCTCACCAATCACACTCAGATCAGCAAAGTGCGTCGCGATATTGCCCGCGTACGTACATTGATGACTGAGAAGGCGGGATCATAATATGACCACAGCTCAAGCTACAAAACCAAAGCGTCAGCGTACATTGGTTGGTAAGGTCGTTAGCAACAAGATGGATAAAACTATCGTGGTGCTGGTCGAGCGTCGTGTTAAGCATCCAATGCTTGGCAAGATCATCATGCGCTCTGCAAAATACAAGGCGCATGACGAAACCAATCAGTACAACGAAGGCGATACGGTTGAAATCGCAGAAGGCCGACCCATTTCGCGCTCCAAATCTTGGACAGCAACGAAATTGATCGAAGCAGCTCGCGAAATCTAACGTCCGAACTGCAATAAAAAAACGCGCCGAGTTTATCGTCGCGTTTTTTATTGTGCGCTCACAAAGAGCGCACGCCGAAGTCATTAAATGTGAGTCACAAACTTGGTGACGAGGTATCCATCAAATGTTTCTGAACCACCTTCACTTCCAATGCCGCTATCCTTGATTCCACCAAAGGGTGTTTCTGGCAAAGCGCTACCAAAATGATTAATGTTGACCATACCTGCTTCAATAGAATTTGAAATCTTTGTGGCAGTTTGTAGAGAGTTGGTAAAGATGTAAGAAGACAGCCCAAATGGCAAGCTGTTAGCACGGGTAATGACCTCGTCGATATTATCAAAAGGCACGATGGGTGCAATCGGACCAAAAGGCTCTTCGGTCATCAATAATGCGTCATCTTTCAGGCCAGTAATGACTGTGGGTGGAAAGAAGAAACCTTTACCACTCATCGCGTCACCACCAAGCTCGATTGTTGCACCTCGTTTACGCGCATCCTCGACAAATCTGCTGAGAGCAGGGACACGGCGCTCATGGGCGAGAGGTCCCATCTCAACGCCTTCATCCAAGCCATTACCAATTTTGACGCTCTTGAGAACATCAAGAAACTTGGCGAGAAACTTATCGTAGGCTTTTTTCTGAACATAAAAGCGCGTTGGGGATACACAAACCTGACCAGCATTTCTGATTTTGAATTTCGCAAGCATGGTGGCAGCGCGATCAATATCTGCATCTTCAAAAACGATGACGGGCGAGTGGCCACCAAGCTCCATGGTCACACGCTTCATATGGGCACCGGCAAGGGCTGCAAGCTGCTTGCCAACAGGGACCGAGCCAGTAAACGAAACTTTGCGGCTAATAGGCGACCGAATCAAATAGTCAGAAACCTTGGCAGGCTCACCCCAAACAAGACTCAACACGCCAGGAGGAAGGCCCGCATCGTGAAACATTTGAGCAATCGCCATGACTGCGCTTGGAGAATCTTCGGGGCCTTTGAGAATAACCGTACAACCCGCTCCAACAGCAGCACAAATTTTACGAATAGCCTGGTTATAAGGGAAATTCCAAGGAGTGAAGGCGACACAAACACCAATGGGCTCTTTCAAAACAAGCTGACGAACGTCAGGATTTCTAGGCAAAACGACGCGACCATAAATACGGCGACATTCCTCAGCATGCCAATCGCAGTGGTCCGCGCAGCCAACAACCTCCCCAAGAGCTTCCGCGAGGGGTTTGCCTTGATCGAGCGTCATATTGCGGGCAATTTCTTGTGCGCGGTCGCGAGTAAGCTGACCAACCTTACGCAAAATAGCCGAGCGATCCATGGGCGAGGACTTTTTCCAGCTTGCAAAAGCCAACTCAGCAGACTGAAGTGCCATGTCAAGATCGGCCTGGCTAGCATGTGGGAGATGACCAAGGACTTCCTGAGTAGCAGGATTGATGATGGTCTGGGTCTGACGGCCTTCGCCGGAGATAAACTCACCATTGATATACAAAAACTGTTTGGGGTACATAAGGTTTCCAATACGACAATAAAAAGGCATGAACGGTAGGTAGATAATATGACATATCTTAAACAGACTTGCACAAAAAAAAATACTAGGATATACTGCACAACTTTCCCGCAATTCGCATTGAGTATTTAAAGCCAAATTGCTGAAATACATAGTACGAACCAAGGAATAATTAGCAGATTTCAACCCAGGGTGCTCTGTGGCACCTAACGGGACCAAAACTGACTGATTGAGCTGCAAGCCTGAGGCATGTCGTTCTTTTGGTTAAGTTGGAACAGGAAAAATCATGATCCAAATGCAGACCACGCTAGACGTGGCCGATAACACTGGCGCACGCTCAGTCATGTGCATCAAGGTGCTAGGCGGCTCAAAGCGCCGCTATGCCGCTATCGGCGATGTTATCAAGGTTACCGTCAAGGATGCTGCCCCACGCGGCCGTGTCAAGAAAGGCGAAATTTATAACGCTGTTGTCGTTCGTACGGCACATGGCGTTCGTCGTAAAGACGGTTCACGTATTCGCTTCGGTGGCAATGCTACCGTTTTGCTCAACGCCAAACTCGAGCCCATTGGCACGCGTATCTTTGGACCCGTTACGCGCGAATTGCGTGGCGAAAAGTTCATGAAGATCGTGTCCCTGGCGCCCGAAGTGCTGTAAGGAGCCCGTAAATGAACAAAATCCGTAAAGGCGACGAAGTCGTCGTGCTGACAGGACGTGACAAAAAGCGTCGCGGCACTGTGGTGGCCCGTCTTGATGAAGACCATGTATTGGTTGAAGGCATCAATATGGTCAAAAAGCACGTCAAGCCAAATCCGATGCAAGGAACAACAGGCGGCATTATCGAAAAGACAATGCCGATCCATATCTCGAACATTGCGCTCTTCAATCCAGCAACCGGCAAAGGTGATCGGGTTGGGTTCAAAGAAGTAGACGGTCGCAACGTGCGTATTTTTCGTTCCAACGGCGAGACCGTTGGCGCGAAAGCTTAAGGGGCGAATAAAATGTCTCGTTTCCAAGAACTCTACTTACAAAAAATTGCTCCTGCATTGACAGAGCAGTTCGGTTACAAGAGTGTGATGCAGGTTCCACGCGTCACAAAAGTCACCCTGAACATGGGCGTCTCCGAAGCCGTTGCTGATAAAAAAGTCATTGATCATGCTGTCTCTGATCTGACAAAAATTGCCGGTCAAAAGCCAGTGATTACCAAAACCAAAAAGGCGATCGCAGGCTTCAAAATCCGCGAAGACTATCCAATTGGTTGTATGGTGACATTGCGCGGTCAGCGTATGTATGAATTCCTCGATCGTCTGGTATCCGTGGCATTGCCGCGCGTGCGTGACTTCCGTGGCATTTCAGGTCGTGCGTTTGACGGTCGTGGCAATTACAACATCGGGGTGAAAGAGCAGATCATTTTCCCCGAAATTGAATACGACAAAATCGACGTGTTGCGTGGGATGAATATCAGCATCACCACGTCCGCTAAGACAGACGAAGAAGCCAAGGCGCTGTTAACAGCCTTTAGCTTCCCGTTCCGCAACTAAGGAGCGCAGACGTGGCTAAACTTTCAATGATTAATCGTGACATCAAGCGCAAAATGACTGCAGAGAAATTTGCTGCAAAGCGCGCTGCTCTCAAGGCGATTATCGATGATTCATCCAAGACCGACGAAGAGCGCTACGAAGCGCGGCTGAAATTTCAGCAACTTCCACGTAATTCGAGCCCAAGTCGTCAGCGTAATCGCTGTGCGATAACAGGACGTGCGCGTGGCGTGTTCAGCAAATTCGGACTTGGCCGTATGAAACTACGCGAATTGGCTATGAAGGGTGAAATTCCCGGCATGACCAAAGCTAGCTGGTAGGAGAATAAAATATGAGCATGAGCGACCCTATCGCCGATATGCTGACACGCATTCGTAATGCGCAGCAGGTAGACAAAACATCGGTGACCATGCCCTCCTCCAAGCTCAAGGTAGCCATTGCTGCCGTGCTTCAGGATGAAGGCTATGTTGACGGTTTTACGATTAAAGGTACGGCCCAAAAGCCTGAACTTGAAATCACCCTAAAGTATTACGCTGGTCGTCCAGTCATCGAGCGCATTGAACGTGTTTCGCGCCCTGGCTTGCGTATTTACAAAGGTAACGGAAGCATTCCTCAGGTGATGAACGGCCTGGGTGTGGCTATTGTCTCCACTTCACGTGGTGTGATGACTGATCGCAAAGCGCGCGCCAATGGCGTGGGTGGCGAAGTCCTCTGCTACGTGGCTTAAGGAGATTATCAAATGTCACGTATTGCTAAATACCCAGTCGAATTGCCAAAAGGCGTTGAGGCAACAATCACTGCTAACCAAATCTCCGTAAAAGGACCTTTGGGAACATTGAGCCAGACGCTAATTGGTAATGTCATTGTCAACGAAGATGGCGGAAAGCTTTCTTTTATCGTTGCGAATGACTCCCGCGAAGCTAAAGCAATGTCTGGAACTCTGCGCGCACTTGTTGCGAACATGGTTGTTGGCGTCAGCAAAGGCTTCGAGCGTAAGTTGACTCTGGTTGGCGTGGGTTACCGCGCCGCTCTCCAGGGTAACGCGATCAAATTGCAACTTGGTTTTTCACATGATGTTGTTCATCCCATGCCAGCCGGCGTAAAAGCCGAATGCCCAACTCAGACAGAAATTATTCTCAAGGGTTCGGACAAGCAAGTGGTTGGGCAAGTGGCTGCTGAAATTCGCGCATATCGTCCTCCTGAGCCTTACAAAGGCAAGGGTGTGCGTTACGTCGATGAGCACGTCATCATCAAAGAAACCAAGAAGAAATAATCGCGCAAACAAGGAAAGATCATGGACAAAAAAATTTCCCGTTTGCGTCGTGCTGTTCCGACGCGTAAGAAAATCGCTGAGTTGCGAGTTAATCGCCTCCAGGTTTTCCGCTCGAATCTGCACATTTATGCAAACATTATTTCGCCCGAAGGCGACCGCATTTTGGTATCGGCATCGACCGTTGAGCCAGAAGTGCGTCAGCAACTCGCAGGTCAGTCAGGTGTGGGTGGCAATGTAGCCGCTGCCACATTGATTGGTAAGCGCGTGGCAGAGAAAGCAAAGGCTGCTGGTATTGAGCTTGTTGCTTTCGATCGTTCAGGTTTCCGTTACCACGGCCGTGTAAAAGCCTTGGCCGATGCCGCGCGTGAAGCCGGTCTGAAGTTTTAAGCGAGGAACAGTCAAATGGCTAAAGAACAACGCAAGAACGCTCCTGAAGAGCGTGATGACGGTCTTCGCGAAAAGATGATCGCGGTAAACCGCGTCAGCAAAGTCGTTAAAGGTGGTCGTACCATGAGTTTTGCCGCACTGACCGTGGTCGGTGATGGCGATGGTCGAGTCGGTATGGGAAAGGGTAAGGCGCGTGAAGTGCCCGTGGCAGTTCAAAAAGCAATGGAGCAGGCGCGTCGCGAACTGTTCAAAGTTGCTCTCAAGAACGGCACGCTCCACCATACGGTCGTTGGCAAGCATGGTGCGTCAACAGTGCTGATTTCGCCTGCTGCTGAAGGTACTGGCGTGATTGCCGGTGGCCCAATGCGCGCTATTTTTGATGTGATGGGTGTGCGTAACGTCGTGGCAAAAAGCCTCGGTTCGAGCAACCCTTACAACATGGTTCGTGCCACGCTTAACGGCCT
>CAMBLP010000129.1 GCA_945868195.1 Bordetella parapertussis | reverse complement strand
GACAGTGGTGCGGATGCAGTCATTGGTGGGCATCCACACGTCACACAAAATATAGAAATTTACAAAGGTAAAACGATTTTTTATAGCCTAGGAAATTTTGTTTTTGATAGCTTTGATACCGAAGATACCAATACTGGCTGGGCAGTAGAGATGACCATTCAACCTGACACAACGATTTCCTGGAAAATATTTGAAGCCAAGCTGGATGGCAATGGGATCCCGCGAAACAACGGGCAAATCAAATTGCCTTAGGTGCCAAAATCACGACAGCGTCTGCGGCGATGGCCGATTGCCCCGCTTCCATCACCAACAGTGGATTGATCTCTGCCTCAAGTAACCGCTCTCCCAATGAAGCAATCATCGTCGAAAATCTAATCATCGCTTGAACAACAGCATCTACATCAAGTTTTGGTTTGCCCCGATAGCCATCGAGTAATGGCCAAGATTTCAACTGCTTCAATAGACTCAATGCTTGTTCCTCGGAGATCGCCTTCTCGGGCGGCATCAGACATAAAACACTATCGTTCATCAATTCTGCAGTAATGCCGCCCATACCCACCATCAGAGCCGTGCCAAGCGGATCCTTGTGCATGCCGACAATCAACTCTGCAGGAGCGCGCAACATCGGTTGGACGATAAAAGACGTTGCCTCCAGTCCTGTGTGTGTTCGTACATCCCTGACCATTTGATCAAAGGCCTGTGGTAGGGATTCAATCGTCAACCCTAACCGTACACCACCGACCTCTGACTTATGAAGAATCTCAGAAGATAGAACTTTTAAAACGACGGGGCCTGTTAATTTTTGTGCAGCAGCGACAGCCTCTTGTGCAGTATGTACGACTTGCGTCTGAGCACAATGAATACCATATCGACCAAAAAGTTGGCTCGCCTCAAATTCATTGAGCGCACCTGCGCGACCCGTCAGAGTTGGTGGGTCTTGCACCTTCAGCAATGGCGTAAAAGTAGGTAGCGATAGAGAAACGTTTTCCATTGCTTTGAACGCTACGGCGCAAGACTCAGGGTTTAAAAAGGCTGGTATTCCACGGCCCTCCAGAACTTTGACAACATGTGGGGCATGCGGACTGACATAAGTCAAAATAGGCTTGTCTGAGTCACCTAAACAATCTCGAATCGCATCTGCCACCAAGTCAGGCATCGCCAAACTAGATGAGCCCACCACGACCACCAACGCATCATAAAGAGGACTCGTAA
Source organism: Bordetella parapertussis (assembly GCA_945868195.1). Classification (GTDB taxonomy): domain Bacteria; phylum Pseudomonadota; class Gammaproteobacteria; order Burkholderiales; family Burkholderiaceae_B; genus Zwartia. The sequence goes on along the minus strand of CAMBLP010000129.1, from coordinate 4,691 downwards.
GCACCGCTCGAATAATCCCGCGCAGCAACACAGGATCCAGTCCAGCAAGTGTGACATCGATTGGATTTCTATCTAGGGCCGCTTCATCGCCTTTTTGTAAATCACGCAAGGTCTTTGCCGTGATTGCATCGGGTGATGGCGTCTCAAAACCAGCGACTCCTAAACTATCAGCAACCAAGGTGCCCGCACCGCCCGTTGACGTTAGCACTGCGATGCGCTTACCTTTTAATACACGGGTCGTCGTTAACGCAGAGCAGATATCTAACAGATCATTAAATTGCTCGGCACGAATCACGCCAATCTGTTTGAAAAAAGCATCGTACATCCTATCCGAACCGGCCATTGCACCGGTGTGAGAGATCGCTGCACGCGCACCGGCTTCAGAGCGTCCTACCTTGTAGGCAACGACTGACTTACCTGCAGCACGTGCTATCTCCACCGCCCGTCGAAATCGCTCAGGCTGGCGAATGGTCTCTACATACAAAGCAATCACTTGCGTTACAGGATCGTTAGCTAAATACTCTACAAAATCTGATAACTCGAGATCAACTTCATTACTGGTTGAAATCAGTTTTGAAAAGTTAATGCCCCGTGATGCACCACGCGATAATATCGAACCGAGGATACCACCACTCTGAGAAACCAGAGCAACCGGACCCGCTTCAAAACCACTCATTTCGAGTGCGGCGCTTGCCGACAAAATGATGCGATCAGTGAGATTGACGAGGCCAATCGTATTCGGACCTAGAATCCTCATTTGACCTTTCGCCTGCATGAGCGCCGACTGACGCGAAGCGCCTTCCTCACCCGTTTCGCCGAAGCCACTCGCCAATACAATCGCAGCCGTCGTGCCTCGCTCTGCAAGCTCACGTACTGCCTCATGCGCTCTAGTCGCACCAAGCAGCACAATCGCAACATCTGGGGCCTCTGGCAGGTCAGCGATACTTGCATAACAAGGTAAGTCACCAATCCGCTCAGCCTTTGGATTGACGGGATACACCTTGCCGGCATATCCATGCTTCATGAGATATGTAATTGGACGTCCCGTGGTTTTGCGTGCGTCCGCTGAGGCGCCAATGACCGCAACACTGCGAGGCTGCATCAACCGTTCAATCGACTTCATGTTTGACGTCATACTTTTTTAGCGGCAGCAGCACGTTCGAGGAATGTCATGACAGCCTCACGGTGTTCAGCACTCGTATAGCAAATACCTTGTGCCTGACTCCCCTGGGCAAACACTTGCGTTGCACTCAGTTCAAACGTTTGATTCAGGATCGTTTTACCCAAGGCGAGCGCTGTCGCCGATCCTTGGCTGAGCGACTTCGCCCAAGCCTGAGCATCTGAGACAAGTCCTTCTTCTGTGCTCATTTGATCCGCGATACCAAGTGTGAGTGCCTCTTGCGCGTCGACTTTCCTACCGCTAAAGATCAATGCCTTTGCTTTAGGTAAACCAACTCGACGAGGCAAAAAATACATGCCGCCGCCATCAGGAATCAGACCACGATTGATATACGACCAAGTAAAACTAGCATTCGGACTCACCATCACAAAATCACAAGCCAATGCTGTATCCGCACCTAAACCCGATGCAGAGCCGTTTACTGCAGCGATCGTAGGTTTGGGCATTGTAAAAAGGAGTGATTGCGTGTGATGGACACGTTGTTGACGCGCCCAACCATTAAACGCGACTTCACCGGGCGGCGCCTTCATGCGCTTTTCCATACCCGCGACATCACCTCCCGCGCAAAATCCCTTTCCGCGTCCCGTCAACACCATGGCACGAATGCTTCGATCTGTTGCAATACCTTCTAACACCTCGATAAATTCGCTGCGCATCGAGTCGCTCATGGCATTGCGTTTTTCTGGTCGATTCAAATATACGGTTGCAATACCGTCTGTCACATTCAATTCAATGAATTCACTCATGCAGCTCTCTTCAATCATTAATTGGGTTTGATTTTCGCGGCTTTAACAACAGCCGCCCAACGCTTTTGCTCTGCGTTGACATAATCAGCAAGCTCTTTGGGAGTCCCAGTCGTAATCACCAGGCCCTCACCTTCTACACGCTTACGAAATGTCTCTGATCGTGCTGCTTTGGCCGTTGCAGCGTTTAATTTATTGACGATCTCAGCCGGCGTACCTGCAGGGACGAAAAATCCATACCAACTTTCCGCTGCATAGCCTGGCACTCCTGCCTCCGCGATTGAAGGCACCTCCGGACGAACGGGCGAACGCCCTGGCGTGGTCACGCCCAAGGCGCGCACTTTGCCACTCTCAATCAATGGCGCCGCAGCTGTCGCTGTCGCAAACATCATATTGACTTGACCACCCAATAAGTCGTTGAGTGCTGGACCTGCGCCTTTGTATGGGACATGGGTCATCGTGACGCCAGCCAAGTTATTGAATAACTCGCCTGCCAAATGTGCAGAGGTCCCAACCCCTTGAGAGGCAAAAGTCAGTTTGCCCGGATCGGCCTTGGCTGCTGCGACAAGCTCCTTGATATTTTTGTAAGGGCTGTTAGCAGGAACAACCAAAATATTAGGTGAACGGCCAATTAGAACGACAGGATCAAACGCCTTTTGTGTATCGAACGGCATTTTGCTACGTAAACTTGGATTCACAGCATGCGCAAAAGTGGCGATCAATATCGTCGTTCCATCCGGCGCACTTTTAGCAACAGTATCCGTACCGATGACCGTTCCAGCACCTGGCTTATTTTCAACAATCACAGTCTGGCCAAGATCTTGGGACATTGCAGCACCCAGCGTGCGGGCGATCGTATCTGTGCCACCACCAGGTGAAAAAGGCACGATGATGCGGATGGGGCGCTCTGCAGAATTGCTCTGTGCCGATACCAAAGAGGTACCAAAGAGTGGCACAAGCAAGGCTACGGCGACGAGCTTGCTCAAGCGTGTTGTCAGTGTATTCATTTGGATTGTCTCCGTCGTATTCAGTTTTTGAAATGCGTGTTTAAAAATATAATTTTCTATTGCATCACTTTTACATGCTCAGCGACGACGAAATCAATCTCTCCAAAGGCTTTGATCTCTTCTGGCGTAAATCCAGGTGCCACAGCCTCTAAAATAAATCGCCCATTAACCCAGTGCAAAACAGCAAGATCAGTGACGAGCCAGTCCACACAATGTTTTCCTGTCAGCGGATACTTGCAGCGACGCGGAAGTTTTGTACGACCTTTACTGTCCGTATGTTCCATCACAATAATAAGCTCAACGTCGCCGGAGATGAGATCCATCGCTCCACCGATTCCCCCACGCTTGGCATCTGTGACACTCCAGTTGGAAACGCTCGCTTCGGCATCGACCTCATACGCACCAAGAATGACGGTATCGATATGACCCCCTCGGGCCATTTCAAACGAAGTCACGCTTTCAAAATAAGATGTACCCGGAATGGCCTCGACAAACTGACCACCCGCATTGAAAACATCAGGATCGACGGCATCCCCAGTCACGATTCCGCCATAACCCAACACACCATTTTCTGCATGCAGCCATACGCCGCGTCCCTCTAGGAAATTAGAGACGAGTGTTGGGATACCGACACCTAAATTCACATAGGAATTGTTTCGAACGATAAGCGCAGCATTTTTAGCGATATCGCTACGTGTCAACGCGGCTTTTCCGTTGTAGAGTCGCGCACTATCTGCCGCTCTTTTTCCTGATCGAGACAAGGAATTGATATCGATTGGGTCAGTAATTTTGATGACGCGATCAACAAAAATTCCAGGAAGGCCAATGAGCTCTGGCGCCAATTCGCCTACTTCAACAATTTCCTCAACCTCAACAATCGCTACTTTCGCAGCTTTCGCGAAACTCGCATTAAAGTTAGCGCTTCCGCCACGAAACTGAATATTGCCTGCACGATCTGCCCGATATGCACTCAAGAAAGCAAAGTCAACCTCAATAGCATGCTCTAGTAAATAAGGTTTGCCGTTGAAATATCGAACATCTTTGCCTTCAACCAAATCGGTCCCTATTCCTGTCGGGGTATAAAAGGCAGGGATTCCAGAACCTCCGGCACGACAACGCTCAACGAGTGTGCCCTGAGGCACTAATTCAACCTCGAGAGTACCTGCCGCGATTCTTTTTTCTGCCTCTGTTTCCATACCCGCACGAATCGAAAAGGAGGTAATGATTTTTTTAACTTGATCATTTTCGACGAGTAGCTGACCCTTTTCACCTGGTGCGCCAAGAGAATTACATACGACCGTTAAATCACGAACGCCTTTATCTCTCAGCGCATAGATCAATGTATTGGGAAAGCGATGCGCTAAACCAAAACCAGAAATAGCAACACTGGCACCATTTGAAATATCGTTGATAGCCTGGTTGGCACTTGCGACAACTTTATTCATATTTATCGTAGAAAATTTTTAATCGTTTACAAAGCGATCGAATGTCATTACTCAATCTTGAGATTCAAAATCTTGTTGAGTTCGCTAAGTTCGGTTTTTTCTTGAATCATAGCGGCACGAAACTGCTTAGAATCCAAAAGTTTCAGTTCAGAACCGCCGGCTTCAACTCTGGCGCGTACCTGTGGCTGAGAAAAGTATTTCACCGCAGCAGTTTGTAATGTTTTAACAATATCTGCGGGTATGCCAGCTGGGGCAAGCAAGCCATACCATGAACTCGTATTGTCTTTTACACCTTGCTCTAGCAATGTAGGAACAT
>CAMBLP010000128.1 GCA_945868195.1 Bordetella parapertussis | reverse complement strand
TCGCGTTTGCTGAACTCACCAAAGAGGCTGGCTTTCCGGATGGCGTATTCAATGTTGTAACGGGCTATGGAGCTGAGGCGGGCTCTGCTCTTGTGGATCATCCCGGCATCGCAAAAATCACTTTTACAGGCTCTGATACGACAGGCGCGATGATCTATGCCCAAGCAGCAAAGAGCATGAAGCGGGTAGCGCTTGAGTTGGGCGGTAAGTCTCCCAATATCGTTTTCGCAGACTGCGATATCGACAAAGCAGCAGCAGGTGTGATTTCTGGAATTTTTGCAGCAACGGGTCAAACCTGCATTGCAGGTTCCAGATTGCTGGTTCAAAACTCAATCAAAGAAGAGTTCACCAAACGCGTCGCCGAGTTGGGTGCCTCTGCACGAAAGGGAAATCCCATGTCACTCGATACAAATATCGGTCCTGTGACAACGCCCGTTCAGTACAAGAAAATTTTGGACTATATGGCAATCGCCAAAGCCGAAGGCGCACGGTGCATCCTTGGTGGTGGTCCAGCCAATTCTCCTGATCTACCAGGAGGCCAGTTTGTAGAGCCCACGATTTTCACAGATGTGACGCCTGATATGCGCATTGCACGCGAAGAGGTGTTTGGTCCCGTTCTGTCGATTATCGGATTCGAAGACGAAGCGCATGCGATTAAGTTAGCCAACGACACGATTTATGGATTGGCGGCAGGTGTTTGGACCGAAGACATTGGGCGTGCTTTACGTATGTCAGCGGCTTTAAAAGCCGGCACCGTGTGGGTCAACACCTATCGTGCGATTAGCTACATGATGCCTTTTGGTGGAATGAAGCATTCAGGCATTGGACGAGAGAGCGGTATCGAGGCAATCAAGGGTTTCCTTGAAACCAAGAGTACGTGGATCTCTTATGCACAAGGTGCGCCGGCCAATCCGTTCATTATGCGTTAAATGTGAATTGGATGATCTAATGCCTAAAACCAACTTGGCGACTCTTCGAGTGTTGTCTGTCATCCCGCCGATGACGCAGCTCAATACGCCTTATCCCTCGACTGCGTATCTAACCGGATTTTTACGCTCGCGCGATATTGAGGCGGTCCAAGAGGATCTGGCTTTAGCTCTCGTATTACGACTGTTAAGTTCAGCGGGTCTTGAGGAAGTTGCTCTCAAGGTTGACGGTGTGACCGCTCGAAAACGAAGCCCATCTTTGCAGGCCTTTGTCTCGCAACGCAATCGCTATCTCAACACCATTGATGCCGTGATTGCTTTCTTACAAGGTCGTGACTCGACCCTTGCGCATCGTATTGTCAGTCGTCAGTATCTCCCCGAAGGACCCCGTTTTTCAGCCTTGGATGCTTACGTCGATGATGAAACTGGCGATCCCTTGGGCTGGGCGTTTGGTGCGCTCGGGATGCAGGATCGCGCCAAGCATTTGGCGACGCTTTATTTAAATGATTTGGCGGATGTCTTGCGCGATGCCGTCGATCCAAGATTTGAGTTTGTACGTTATGGTGAGTCGCTTGCCGCAAGTCAGGCAAGTTTTGAACCTTTGGCCCTCGCTCTCGCCGCACCGAAAACGCTGGTAGACCTTTACCTGGAAAAACTGACTCTTGAGGCGATCGTTCGGCATGCACCGACCGTTGTCTTGCTTTCGGTGCCATTCCCGGGTACGGTCTATGCAGCTTTTAGGATTGCACAGACCATCAAAGCGCAGCATCCTGAGATCAAAATCGTTCTTGGCGGAGGCTTTGCCAATACTGAACTTCGTGAGCTCTCTGAGCCCCGAGTCTTTGATTTCGTGGACTTTGTGACTCTCGATGCGGGTGAACGTCCCTTGTTATCACTCCTTGATTTTTTAAGGGGGAAGCGATCTCAGCAGCGCCTAGTACGCACCTATTTACGTGATTCGGTGTCTGGTGAGGTGCGCTATATCAATATGGTCGAACCCGAAGTGCCGTTCGAGGAGGTGGGTACGCCTACTTGGGACGGCTTGCCGATTTCCGACTATCTTTCTTTATTAGACATGCTTAATCCCATGCATCGTCTTTGGAGCGATGGGCGCTGGAACAAGCTAACCGTGGCGCACGGCTGCTATTGGAAAAAATGCAGTTTTTGTGATGTGAGCCTGGATTACATCGGTCGTTATGAAACAGCCTCTGCCGCAGTGCTCGCCGACCGTATCGAAGCGATTGTCCGAGAAACTGGACAGACGGGTTTCCATTTTGTCGATGAGGCCGCTCCTCCCAAGGCATTAAAGTCTCTAGCCTTAGAGCTCATTAAACGCGACCTCAATATCTCTTGGTGGGGCAATATTCGGTTTGAAAAAACCTTCACTCCGAAACTTTGTCAGCTCCTTGCTCAAAGCGGTTGTATTGCGGTTTCCGGTGGTCTTGAGGTGGCGTCCGATCGTCTACTCAATTTGATGAAGAAAGGCGTGTCTGTTGAACAGGTCGCTCGCGTCACGCGCGCTTTTAGTGATGCTGGGGTGTTGGTCCATGCGTATTTGATGTACGGATTTCCAACGCAAACGGTCAAAGACACCGTAGATGCCTTGGAATATGTTCGCCAGCTTTTTTCCAGTGGCTGTATACAAAGTGGATTTTTTCATCGCTTCACCTGTACCGTACATTCGCCTGTAGGTTTAAATCCCTCTGATTATGGTGTCACACTCGAGCCTTTACCGCCGACGAGCTTTGCTAAAAACGATGTCGGTTTTAACGACCCGACGAATGTCGATCACGCGGCTTTAGGCATTGGCTTGAGAAAAGCGATTTATAACTATATGCATGGTATCGGCCTCGAAGAGGACGTACGGACCTGGTTTCCCTTCAAAGTCCCGCGTACAACAGTCGCGCCTCAATATATTGAACATGCGTTAGAACATCATCCCGCTAGTGGAGAAATAAAATGAAAATGAGTATGCATGAAGAGGATTTCGAATCTCCTGCAATCCGCGTATTGCGAAAAGATTTGGCTCTTGCTTTGCGTGCCGCCGCGCATCATGGGTTGTCCGAAGGCGTCTGCAATCATTTCAGCATTGAAATCCCTGATGAGAGTGGACGCTTTTTACTAAATCCTCGAGGTTTGCTGTGGAGCGAGATTCAGGCTGAAGACATTGTGATGATTGATGCGCAAGGCGAGATCTTGGCCGGTCGTCATCCCGTCGAACCGACTGCTATGTATATCCATGCTGCAGTGCATCGAATCGCTAAAAAGACTTGTGTACTCCATACCCATATGCCTTATGCCACTGCACTGACCTTGACACGACAGCGAGCCTTGGACACGACTCTCTCGCAAAACGCTATGCGCTTTCATGGCCGTGTTGCAATTGATGCGCACTACAACGGTTTGGCATTGGACCCAGGCGAGGGGGATCGTATCGCGCATGCGATGCAGGGCGCGGATGTTGTTTTTCTTGGTAATCATGGCGTAGTGGTATGTGGTGAGAGGGTAGACTATGCCTACGATGATCTGTACTTTTTGGAGCGCGCTTGCATGATGCAAGTGTTGGCGATGTCCTCTGGATTACCACTGGAGCCTGTCGATACATTATTAGCTCAGCGTGTTGGTAATCAGACGCTTGGTGAAAGACTGCAGTCTGAGTTATTTTTCAAAGCCCTTGGTCGTACGCTTTAAAAACTAGTAGTTTCCCCATGTTTTCCTTGGTACTAGGGTAAACATTATTTACAGCGCAAGGCTATTTCGTTACAGTGAACGAGTGTCTAGTTCACAGCCTGAACTAGACTTCTTTTTTTTCAAGGAAATCACATGTCCTCTTTATCCATAAAACTCATGACTGCGTCATTCGCAGTGTTGGCGTCGGCGTTGGTCGCGACACCTGCCTCGGCTCAGGAAAAACTTCGCATTGCGCTCGACACGAACCCTGTTCATGTCCGTAACAAAGGCGTGGAAATTTTTGTTGAAGAATTGAAAAAACGCACGGGTAACCGTTTTGCGATTGAAGTCTACCCAAGCGGTCAGTTGTTCCGTGATCGCGATGTCCCACGCGCACTGCGTCAGGACGCCGTTGAAATGGCTGTTCCAGGCACATGGCAATTAGACAGCGCAGAGCCAAACGCAGCCTTGCAAAGCTTGCCGATGTTTTACGGCGTGGATGGCCCGACTGTTTATAAAGTGATGGACGGTAAGCTCGGTGAATTTTTGAATAAAAAATTCGAAGATCGCATGCGCGTCAAGATTCTTGGTAAGTGGATGGAGCTGGGTATGCAGCACACTTACAGCATCAAGAAAGAAATTAAAACGCCGGCTGACATCACTGGCATGAAACTACGTTATGCAGGCGGTACCGCGAATGCGCAACGTATTAATACCCTCGGCGGTACTGCACTGCTCGTACCGTGGCCCGATGTTCCATTGGCAATGAGCCAAGGCGTGATGGATGGACTGGTGACGACATACGAAAGTAGTCTTTCATCCAAACTCATGGATTCTGGGATGCGTTTTGCTTATGAAGACAGTAACCAGTTCAATCAATATGTGCCGATGATGCGCGCAAACTTCTTCAACAAACAGCCCAAAGAAGTGCAACAGGCGATTCTTGAGTCATGGGATATTGCCGCGACACAGCAACGTAAAGACGCGACCAATGCGCAATTAAAAGCTAAAGAAGCATTGGTTAAAAGCGGACTGAAAGTCGTGGTGCCATCTCAGGCAGAGTTGCTCGCAAGCCGTCAAAAGTTGATGAAGATGCAACCCGAACTCGTCAAGAGCATCAAGATGGATAATGACGTGGTCGACGAAGCACTTAAAAATCTTAAAGCAGCAGGCGTAGCGTACTAATCATGCAAGTCAAAGATACAGTTCAGGCAGCCGAGCCGACAGGCAACAGACTCTACGAGACTTTGCGTCAAAAAGCTCAGGCTGACCTCGAGGCAGAAGCCCACGCAGTTCCCAAATCTCATCCTATCGAAGCTTTGGTGGTGGGCGGCTTGGCAACGCTTGCCCTGGCGATGTGTTCCTACAACGTCATTGTGAGATTGACCAAACCCTCGTTGACACTGGACTTTGTCGAAGAAGTACAGGTGTACATGGTGATCTGGGCGGTATTTTTATCGCTTGGCACCGTGACCCTGCTGGATCGTCACGTCAAGTCAGATTTTTTTATCAATATGTTCCCACCAAAACTGAAGCATGGCGTTGCAGTGCTCGCCGATGTGCTTGGTTTGGTGTTTTCGGCGTGCGCTGTTTACTACGGCAGTGCAGTGGCCTATCAAGCTTGGGAATTTGGCGATGTTTCAACAACGGTGCTCAGAGTCCCGCTGTGGATATATTTTGCGGCCTTGCCTGGTGGCGCTTTTGTGATGAGCCTAGCGTATATCGTCCGCCTCTATCGTAAATGGTGTAAGCGGGAGCAGCAGCATGCTTAGTTTCTTTTCTCCCCTCTTTATTATTCTGCTGTTTCTTGGCGTACCCATTTATTTGACAATGGGTGTGACCACGGGCTTAGTCTTTGCCTCTGAAGGTAGTCTGGTTCCTCTCGCGCAAAAGATCATTGACGAGCTGAACTCGCCCACTTTGTTGGCTATCCCGTATTTTGTGATTGCTGCAACATTCATGGAGCGTGGTGGTGTGGCCAAAGCGCTGATTAATGCAGCGACAGCCTGGATCGGACGTGTTCACGGTGGCTTAGGTTTGGTCTCTGTACTGACCTGTGCGATTTTTGCCGCCATGTGTGGATCCTCGGTCGCGACCGCGATCGCGATGGGTACGATTATGATCCCGGCCATGCTTCGTAATGGCTCCAACCCTGCCTTTGCGGGCGGCATCTTGGTCTCTGCAGGGACCTTGGGTATCTTGATTCCACCCTCGCTGGCTTTTGTGGTTTACGGCGTACTCGCTGATGCATCTATTCCGCGCTTGTTCTTGGGTGGTGTTGTACCCGGTCTCATTAGCGCCGCCATGATGGGTATTTATGTTTATTTTTA
>CAMBLP010000127.1 GCA_945868195.1 Bordetella parapertussis | reverse complement strand
CTGAGCCTGATGGTTATACCTTGTTGATGACGACCAACAGTACGCATGTCATCGGACCGTTACTCAATCCCAAGACTCCTTATTCACCCGTGAAAAGTTTCACGCCTATCATCTATCTGGTGCAATCGCCTTCCATCATGGTTGTGCCATTGACATCACCGGCTAAAACCGTCTCTGAGTTCATCGCACTTGCCAAGGCCAACCCAGGCAAACTGAACTTTGGTTCTGCGGGTATTGGCGGTATTCCTCATTTGTCAGGTGAGCGTTTCCAGGCATTGTCTGGTACGAAAATGACGCATGTTCCTTACAAAGGAACCGCCTTGGCAATGCCTGACCTGATGGCAGGTCGTCTTGACGTTCTTTTCGATAGTTTCTCAGTAGGCTATCCACACGTGCGTGACGGTAAGGTCCGCGCTTTGGGTGTATCGTCAGCCGAGCGCTCGCCGCTCGTGCCTAATCTGCCGGCGATTTCAGAGCAGCTGCCAGGGTTTGTATCCCTGACATGGTTTGGTGTACTTGGACCTGCGGGATTGCCTGCTCCGATCGTTGATAAGCTCAATGCGGCTTTTAATACGGTTGCCAAGAACCCTAAGATCCGCAAACAACTCGCAGGGATGGGCATTGACGCAGTGGGTGGAACGCCAGCCGATTTTGTGAAACGCATGGCTGACGACACCGCGGCTTGGGCCAAAGTGATCAAGGACGCCAATATCGTTCTTCAAAAATAAAAACAAAACGAGTCGGTGATGATGTACCGACTCGTTTGTCTCTAAACAGGCATGCGAAGCACGATTTTGCCAACATGCTTGTTTGTTTCCATCATTTCTTTGGCTTGTTCGAGCTGATCAAATGCAAACGCTTGATCGACGAGTGGCTTGATGCGGCCATCTGCGATAGCTGGAATCACCTCAGCTTTAAAGTCAGGCAGGAATTCTGCGCGTTGCGCGGGTGAGCGGAGTTTGTTCGACACACCAAACAGTCTCAGACGTTTGGAGTGGAGCGCAAGCAAATCGAACTCGGCAGTTAGCACACCATCGACATAGCCGACCATCGCGAAGCGACCTTCGAAGGCCATGCAGCGAATGCTCTCGGCAAAAACAGAGCCACCAACAGTATCGACGACAAGATTCGCGCCTTTGCCGTCGGTGACTTTCATCACGGTTTCTTCGAAACCTGAGCCGCGCAGACAGAGGGGGACATCCAGACCAAACTCTTTGAGTCGTGCGAGTTTTTCTGGTGAACCTGAGGTGCCGATGACCTTGGCGCCTATGGCCTTGGCCATTTGCAATGCGGCAACACCCACACCTGAGGAAACGCCGTGAATCAGAAGCCATTCGTTAGGCTGAAGTTTCCCCTGCAATGACAGCATATCGTGCACGACGAGAAAGGTGAGCGGAACGCTTGCGGCTTGTTCAAAGCTCAGTGTCGCTGGTATAGGCATGGCTTCGACTGCATCCATGGCCGCATACTCCGCAAAGGCGCCCCGGCATCGGCCCATGACTTTATCACCGACCTTGAGGCCTTTGACCTCTGAGCCGAGTGCCTCGATGACGCCAGCGCCTTCCATGCCGATTGCGCTCGCTTGACCCCCTTTGTGCAGGCCATGACCAATCACGAACTCGCCGCGATTGAGGCTGGCTGCGTGCAGGCGCACGAGTATCTGTGTTGGGGCCGGTGTGGGACGCTCGATGTCACGCATCTCGAGCACAGTCTTATTGCCAACGGTTTGCATCCAATAGGACTTCATTTTTTTAGTTACCTTGTTAATGATCAATTTTCTTGAACTTTACTGCAATTTCCTCAAAGCCGGCACTTTTAGAATAATCAGCAGCATCAGCGCAGCGGCACAGATTCCGTAGGCACTGAGGGCAATCTGGACGCCGAAGTTTTCTGCGACGGCACCGGCGAAGAGGTTGCCGAAAGGCAGGCTGATAACGACTCCCGTGCGTAGACCCATGACACGACCGCGCATCTCAGGAGCAGTGATGCTCAAGATCAAAGTCGCAATCAGCGTCCAGGTGATGGCTTGGGCGAGGCCTGCAAAAAACACGATACCGAGCGACAGGTAGTAGGAGTCTGATAATGAAAATAAAAACAGACTGGCGGGCCAGAGCAAACCGCCTATGACCACAAACAAACCACGACGTTTGAAGTTACCTAGCGAGACGACGAGCAATCCTGCTGTTAAGGCACCGAGTCCTGCCGTAGCGGTGAGCATGCCATAGCCCGTTGGGCCGACATCCAACACATAGCGAGAAAAGAGCGGCAGAAATGAGTATCGATAGGGCGCCACAAAAAAATTGAGCATGAACGCAATCAGCAGCAGCACAAAGACCGTTTGATGGCTCCACGCATAATGAAAGCCCGCGACCAGACTTTTGAGAGGAGGTTCGTGTTTGCGTGGGGGGGCTTGCTCGATTGGATATTTGGCATTTTTAAGACGCAACAGTGCACCGAGATCCAAGAGATAGATCAGAGCGATCAGGGCATAGGCACCGCTCATCCCAAAAGCGGGGATGAGTAGACCCCCAAAAGCGGGTCCGATCACTACGGTCATTTCTGTGGCAACAGCATTCATCGCCACAGCGTTGGTGAGGTCGTCTTTGCCGACAAGATCGGGGATAAAAGCTTGGCGTGTAGGATGATCGAGTGCCCATGTGAGGCTGCTGATGAGCGCGAGAACAATGAGATGACCGACGTTTAAAGTATCGGTCAGTAAAAGCACGAGCATGGTGAGCGTCACGCCACTACTAATGAGCGAGGCCATGATCAAGAGCTTGCGTCGATCCATGCGGTCGGCTAGCACGCCCATCATGGGAGCGAGCAGATAGCCGGCCATCTTGCAGCCTGTGACGATCCCGACCATCAAGGCAGAGTCCGTCAGCACAAGTGTGAGCCAACCTACGACGACAAGATCAGCCCAACGTGCTGTCGAAGACAGCAACGTCGCGAACCAGAGCATCCGAAAATTACGGTGGCGCAGTGCGCCAGTATTGAACATCAAAAAATTTAACCTTGTGTTTCTTTACACTTCAATGATCGCGCCTTTACGCTCAACGATCATGCCGTACGCGTGGGGTTCTCTGTGCTTGGCAAAATTAAACACTGAGTTTTTATACGACAAGGTCAGGTCCAGATCGCAGCGCGCGATCGCCAACTCGTCACCCAGCGTGCTGCAGGCGCCGACAATCTCGCCAGAGGGGGCGACGATGATGGAGTTGCAGATTTGATCCACGCCTTCTTCGCAGCCGCCTTTACCGACACCAATAATCCAGGAAGCGTTTTGATAGGCGCCAGCCTGCATCACAAGCTCGTTGTGAAAATGCGAGAGGTTGTCGTGCTCGGGAGCAGGAGGATTGTGGACAGGTGTGTTGTAGCCGATCAAAATCATCTCGACACCTTGCAGACCCATCACGCGATAGGTTTCGGGCCAGCGGCGATCGTTGCAGATCGCCATGCCAATAATGCCGCCAAAGGCGCGAAACACTGGAAAGCCGAGATTGCCCGTTTCGAAGTAGCGTTTTTCGAGGTGTTGAAACTGTCGCCAGGGTTCGTGCTCGGCGTGACCAGGTAAATGGATTTTGCGGTATTTGCCGACGATACTGCCCGTTTGGTCGACCAGGATCGACGTATTGAAACGTCTTGTGCGACCGTCCTCCTCGGTGAGTTCCGCATAGCCGAGATAAAAGCCGACCTTAAGTTTGCGTGCGACATCAAACAGAGCCTGTGTTTCGGGACCGGGCATCTGCGCTTCAAAGAACGCATCAAGCTCGGCTTGCGATTCCATATACCAGCGGGGGAAAAAAGTCGTCAGCGCGAGCTCTGGAAACACCACGAGATCGCAGCCGTGACGGGCACCTTGTTCGAGCAGGGTGATCAGGCGCGCGACGACGTCTTTGCGTGAGTGGGCGCGTTGGATGGGGCCGAGTTGAGCAGCGCCGACGGTGATGATACGGGTCATGGGGTGGACTCCTGAGTGGCAAGTTCGGTTAGTGTGGCGAGCAGGACATTGGCGCCAGCGATGAGATCGTTAGGTTCGGTATGCTCGGCGGGGTTGTGGCTGATGCCCCCAACGCTTGGTACAAAAATCATGGAGGTTGGGCAAATACGCGCCATCATTTGCGCATCGTGTCCAGCGCCTGAGGTCATCCGTTGATGCGAGAGCCCTAGGGCCTGTGCGTGATGTGCAATGCGGTCGGTCAGTGCTGCATCAAAAACAACGGGTTCAAAACGCGCGAGGCGTCTCGAGGTGATGGTGACGCCCTCAGACTCAGAGAGTGATTTTAGGAAGTCCTTGAATGCTTGTTCGGCTTGTTGCAATAACAGCTCATCGGTATTGCGTAAATCAACGGTGATGGTGGCGCGTGCGGCGATCACGTTGATGAGGTTGGGGGTGAGTACGATATGACCGACGGTGCCGACCTGATTGCCGCCCATCTTGCGTGTGAGTTCACGTACAAAGGTGGATACGGCACTTGCGGCGTAGCCGGCATCGTGGCGCAGGCGCATGGGTGTCGTGCCGGCATGGTTGGATTGACCGACGATGGTGAGTTCTTGCCAGGAGATGCCTTGCAGATTTTCTACAGCGCCGATTTTGATACCGTCGGCATCAAGCAGTGGGCCTTGTTCGATATGTAGCTCTACAAACGCATGGGGCTTGTGCACACCCAGTGGCGCGGAGCCTTGATAACCGATGCGTTTGAGTTCGTCGCCCAAGACTGCGCCATCAATCGCTTTGACAGCTAAGGCTTCGTCGAGCGGCATGCCACCCACGTAGACGAGTGAGCCCAGCATATCGGGCGCAAAGCGCGCGCCTTCTTCGTTGGTAAAGATCCCGACAACAATTGAGCGTTCGGTATTGATCTTGGCATCGTTTAGCGTTGCAACGACTTCAAGTCCTGCCAACACGCCGTAGTTACCATCGTAAGCGCCACCGGTACGTACGGTATCGGTGTGAGAGCCTGTCATGATGGGGGCGAGCTCGGGACGCGTACCCGCGCGCACGCCAAAAATATTACCGATGGGATCGACAGAAATAGACATGCCGAGCTCTTTCATCCAGCCCACGACCAGATCTCGTCCTGCCTTGTCATCGTCCGTCAGAGCAAGACGACAACACGCATTGGTTTCAGTGCGACCAATGTCGGCCAGTGTTTGGAGTTGAGCTAACAGGCGTGTGCCGTTAATCTGCAAAGTGTGCAAGGTGTGTAAGGTGTGCATGATGTGCGCGCGCGACTAAGCCAGTACTTCTTGCGCGGTCTTGCCGACGACTTCTTGATAGATCGTAGGGTCCGTGTCGCCTTCGCTGCCAATCAACAACACGCGTGAATCAGCATTAAGCCCGAGGGTGTTCCAGAGCAAGGCATTGCCTTGGGCTGCCATCATTAATCCCAAACCCGTACTGCCTGTTTCACCTGAGACAATTTTTGGATCGTTTCCAATTGGATTGGCAAAGACGCGCATGCCTTCTAGTGCAAACTCATCTGCGATCGTGGCGTAGCAGTCAATACCGTTTTTCAAAATATCCCAGGCGACGGGCGAAACCTCGCCGCAAGCTAAGCCTGCCATGACGGTATCGAGATCGCCGGTAACCACAACAGGATGGCCGACCTGACCACTCTGAAAAAAACAATCCGCACGTTCTGGTTCGATGATGACGAACTGCGGGCGTTTGCCCCCCCAGGCTTGCCAAAACGTGGCGCAGACCGAAGCCGCGAGCGCACCGACACCAGCTTGAACCAATACGTGTGTGGGTGGGTTGTCACGGAGTTCTTTCACGATTTCTCTTGACATCACCCCATAGCCGTGCATAACGTCGATCGGAATGTCTCGGTAGCCTTCGTAAGTTGTGTCGGAGACCACCGTCCAGCCGTGTTCTGCGGCTTGTTGTGCCGCATGATGTACGGAGTCATCGTAGTTGCCTTGTATGC
>CAMBLP010000126.1 GCA_945868195.1 Bordetella parapertussis | reverse complement strand
TTCCTCTGGGCATTTCATTGCTGAAATGCTCTAGCCACCTACCCGCATACTTGGACGGAGCCGCCCGTCGTGGTCGAAACCACACGCATGCCTATTTGGTGTTGCTCCGGATAGAGGTTGCCGCGTTTCACCTTGCAATGCCCGATCCGCAAGCGGACCCTACACCACGGTGACCCCGTGGCGGAGTGCGTCTTGCAACGCACCCTCACTGCAAACTCGTCTCTGTGGCCCTAGTCCTCGTCGCCCGCACGCTTGCGCGTGGCGCGCCGGACGGTCGTTAACCGTTATCCTGCCCTGTGGAGTCCGGACCTTCCTCGATGCACGAAGCACCGCGATTGCCCAATCTGTCTTGCGTGTCCATTGTAAGGCCATACGGTCAAGGGCAACTCCTGCGACAATAGCGGACTTAACTTCTCATTGCAGCCGCATCAAACATGTCCAGTCAAGCTCTGATTACCCTCAACGCCGTCCACCTCGCCTACGGACACCATCCTTTGCTAGACGGCGCAGACCTTGCCATCCATGCGCACGAACGAATCGGTTTGATCGGACGCAACGGCGCAGGCAAATCCTCTTTGCTACGCCTTTTAGATGGACGCACACAACCTGATGATGGCGCGATCAACATCGCAGGTTACGTCAAAGTCGCGACGGTCGAACAAGAGCCACAGCTCGATGAAACACTGACAATCGAGCAGGCCGTGTTCGGCGAATACGATCCTGAAAGCGAAGACTGGAATCGTGCCTCGCGCGTTCGTGCACTGATTGATAAACTCGGTCTTCCCCCCGAAGCCATTGTGGGCACGCTCTCAGGCGGCATGCGCAAACGCGTAGCACTGATCAGTGCCATGGCCAACGAGCCGAGCTTGCTCTTGCTTGACGAGCCCACCAACCATCTTGACCTCGATGGTATCGAATGGTTGGAAAACACACTCAAACAGTGGCCTGGTAGCGCTATTGTGATCACACACGACCGACGCTTTCTGGATTCCATTGCCACGCGCATCGTTGAGCTTGATCGCGGTGCGCTTCTGAGTTTTCCAGGCAATTTCTCCGAATGGCAAGTTCGCAAAGCGCAGTGGCTCGAATCACAACGCCTTGAAAATGCGCGCTTCGACAAACTCCTGGCCCAAGAAGAAATCTGGATCCGCAAAGGCGTCGAAGCACGTCGCACTCGTAACGAAGGCCGCGTTCGACGACTCGAACAACTCCGCCGCGAGCGTGCGGATCGCCGAGACCGCCTGGGTAATGTTCAACTCGCGCTCGACTCAGGCCAGCGCTCAGGCAAGCTCGTCGCCGAACTCGAAAACGTCAATAAGTCCTTTGGGGACCTCTGCGTCGTGAACAACTACTCCACCACCATCATGCGCGGCGATCGCATCGGTTTCATTGGTCCGAATGGTGCGGGTAAATCGACGCTTCTCAAATTGATCCTCGGCACCCTGCAACCTGATCGCGGCATAGTGAAATTAGGCACGAACCTCAGCGTGGCCTATTTCGATCAAATGCGAAGTCAACTCGATGAAAACGCCACCCTAGCAGACGTGATCAATCCGGGGAGCGAATGGATTGAAATTGGTGGCACACGCAAACACGTGATGAGCTATCTCGGTGATTTTTTATTCGCACCCGCACGCGCGCATTCGCCCGTTAAAAGCCTCTCAGGCGGTGAACGTGCCCGCTTGCTGTTGGCAAGACTCTTTGCGCGTCCAGCGAATATCCTGGTGCTAGACGAACCCACTAACGATCTCGATATCGAAACACTCGAGTTGCTCGAGGAGCTCCTTCAAGACTACCCCGGCACTGTTTTGCTTGTCAGCCACGATCGTACTTTTTTGGATAACGTGGTGACCCAGACCATTGCCAGTGAAGGTGATGGTCGTTGGAAAGACTACGTCGGCGGCTTTGTCGACTGGGAACGTCAGCTCAAAACAACTCAGGGACCTTCCGCCATTGCCCAACTGAAATCTGTACATCAAGTCGCAAGCAATACGCCCGATTCAGGCACTGCCAAGTCAACGCCTGCGGCGACAGTCACAACACCCCCACCTGCCAAAGTGCGCCCAAACAAACTCGCCCCTTGGGAGCTCAAAGAACTCGAGCAACTTCCACTTGATATTCAACAGCTTGAGCAAGAACAGGAGGCGCTTGTCGCTAAGATGGGGCAAAGCGAGCTTTACAAAAATGACCCTGAAAAGCTGACTTCTATTCAGTCAAGGCTGACTGAAATCGATACCTTGCTACTCAAACACTTCGCGCGCTGGGAGGCGTTGGAGGCGCGTCAATCCTGATTAGGCGCGTACACGCCACTTAAGCGTTTCACCTGCGGCCAAGGGGACGATTGTTTCCTTGCCAAAGGGTAGCTCCGTCGGGATAGGAAAATCACCTCTTTCCAGCGTGAGCGTTCCCGTATTGCGCGGCAACCCATAAAAATCCGGACCGCGAAAGCTGGCGAAAGCCTCAAGCTTACCGATCTTGCCCACACCATCAAAAGCCGTTGCATACAACTCCATGGCATGCAGCGCTGTATAGCAACCCGCACAACCACACGCATGCTCTTTAAGCCCTTTGGAATGGGGCGCGCTATCTGTACCCAAAAAGAATCGCGGACTGTCACTGGTCGCAGCCTCAACTAAAGCGCGTCGATGGACTTCACGTTTTAGTATCGGTAAGCAATAAAAATGAGGTCGAACCCCGCCTTGAAAAATTGCGTTGCGATTGTAAAGAAGATGTTGCGCCGTAATCGTCGCGGCGACTGGGCCCTCAGCATCGCGCACATAGTCCACACCCTCTTTGGTGGTGATGTGCTCAAACACGACCTTCAAAGCCGGAAACGCTTGACGCAAAGGAATCATGACACGATCGATAAACAGGGCTTCACGATCAAAAACATCGACCGCAGGATCCGTCACTTCGCCATGCACCAACAAGGGCATGCCGATACGCTGCATCGCCTCTAATACCGTACTGCAACGTGCCAACAGGTCCGTGACGCCCGCATCTGAGTTGGTCGTAGCGCCGGCAGGGTAAAGCTTGAACGCGACCGCTGCGCCCGTTTCAAAGGCCTTTACCGCTTCGTCGGGCTGGGTGCTGTCTGTCAAATAGAGCGTCATGAGCGGTGTAAAACTTCCTGCTGGAACACCCGCGGCGACGAGTGCTTGCTCGATACGCTCGCGATATGCGACAGCCAGAGCCGCGGTCGTGACAGGAGGCTTGAGGTTTGGCATCACAATGGCTCGCGCAAACTGTCGTGCGGTATCGCCAACCACGGCGCGCAAAGCCTCGGCGTCGCGCAGATGGAGGTGCCAATCGTCAGGGCGTGTGATGGTGAGCGTCGTTTGAGTCATGCTGGATGATGAAGGTTAAAGGGTGGATAAAGATGAAGCTTTGCGTCCTAAAGAGGCATGCTACGCTCAACCAAGGCGGCGAAGGTTGCGCTTCCAGCGGGAATCACGTCGTCATTAAAATCAAACTTGGGGTTATGCAGGAATCGACCGTCCTCGGCACCACCCTGACCCAAGCGAAAGTAAGCACCTGGCACTTTTTTCAACATAAAGGAAAAATCTTCAGACCCCATCGAAGGGGTCAGATCCCGGACCACGCGCTCCGCGCCAAAAAGCTCTGTTGCCACATCGGCGACAAAATGTGCGCAAGCCGAGGTGTTGATGGTGGCAGGATAATTACGCAAGTATTTGAACTCAGCCTTGGCACCATAGCCCTCGGCGATCGACGCGATCAGTGTGCGCATCCGCGCCTCAACCACTTTTTGCACCTCATCACTAAACGTTCGTACGGTACCGACTAGTTTGGCTTGCCCAGGAATCACGCTTGCGGCCGAAGCCGATCCCGCGTGGATATGTCCAAAAGACAGCACCGCCGCTTCGAGTGGATGGACGTTTCTTGAAACAATTGTTTGTAAAGCTGTCACCATATTGGCCGCCACCACGATCGGATCGATCGTCTGGTAGGGATGCGCCCCATGGCCGCCACGTCCCTGAATGGTGATTTCAAATTTATCCGAAGCGGCCATCATCGGTCCGGGATTGATGCCTATCACGCCCACAGGCAGGCCCGGCCAGTTGTGCAGCGCATAAATCGCATCACAGGGAAATCTTTCAAACAGACCGTCTTCGATCATTGCTTGCGCGCCACCCAGCCCTTCTTCGGCCGGCTGAAAGATCAAAATGGCAGTGCCATTGAAATTTCTGTTTTGCATCAGATATTTAGCAGTGCCGAGCAGGATCGTCGTATGGCCATCATGGCCACACGCGTGCATCATCCCTGGCACTGTTGAGCAATATTCCGCCGTGCTGTCCTCGCTCATCGGCAAGGCATCCATATCTGCGCGGAGTCCGATCATTTTGCCGGAATCGTCGCGCTGACCTTTAATCACCCCCACGACGCCTGTTTTCCCGATCCCTCTATGCACTTCGACGCCAAGCGCCGCAAGTGCGCCCGCCACAATCCCGGAGGTCCGGACCTCCTCGAAACCGAGCTCAGGATTGGCATGCAAATCCCTTCGGACCGCCATGAGCTCTTTGTGGAACATTTGAATCGCAGCAAGCGGAGATCTTGGTTGCATAGTTTTAGCGTCAGAAAATTGATCACAAAACTGAGTTTACCCGTCTTGAGTTGCTCTGAATACGACTTATTGGTTTTTACAAGGAGGTCAAGCAACCATGTCATTTGAGACAATTTTGCGACGTTCTCTATAAATTCTTTGTCTTTCACTGTGAGAAGCGTTATGCTGCGCCCGTTGTGCACATTAATCTGTTCCACTAGGAGAGCCCACATGGCCACCGCCAAGAAACCAGCCGCAAAGAAAGTTGTCGCCAAAAAAGTCGCTGCTAAAACACCAGCAGTGAAGAAAATTGCCGCCAAAAAAGTCGCTGCCAAAAAACCTGCAGTGAAAAAAGCTGCGGTAAAGAAAGCTGCCGCTAAACCCGCAGCAAAGAAAGTGGCACGCAAACCCAATGCCGCATTCATGAAAGCATTGACACCTAGCGCTGTGCTGGCTGCCGTGATTGGCGCTGCCGCTGTGCCTCGCACAGAAGTGACGAAAAAGATTTGGGACTACATCAAAAAGCATGACCTGCAAGATCCCAAAAATCGTCGCAATATCAATGCCGACGAAAAGCTCAAGCCTCTGTTTGGCAAGGCTCAGGTCTCAATGTTCGAACTGACAAAAATTGTCAGTGGTCATCTGAAATAAACCGATTTGGTTTTTTTAAATGATAAAAAAGGGCGCTTCATAAGCGCCCTTTTTGTATTGAAGGTGTTGGTCTGTTAGTTGGGTGCATTCCACTCTAGGAGTGCCAGCCATCCCTTGATCAGACGATACAAAATCCAAATTCCTGTCGCAACAACTCCGAGCCAACCGATATAAATATAGGTCGCGATACCGCTAATGACCAGGGCAAGCAATCCCCACCAGAAGGTCTGCATCAGCCAATCAAAATGAGCAGCATAGACTGTACCGGCTGCGTCAGGCCTTTTTACATAAAGCAAAACCATCGCCGCAATGGTCGCGATACCAAACATGCCGCCACTGAGTAAACCAATTGCAAACAGGGCATAGGCAACATGAGTCAGCGTGCGCAAATCAATGGGGGGTTTGCTTTCTGGACTTTGTTCATTCGACATTTGCAACACTCCTTAAATAATCAACAAGTGTTCTGAATAGTCCACCTGCGTAGCTCACCGATGCATAGTAATTATCTTACATAATTGGCGTACGCGCATCACACAAAGGTGACGTCACTGTGATATCAACCGCCCAAAGACAAAACCCCTCAGGCAAGGCCAGAGGGGTTTTGAGGGTAAGAGCTTGACGATGACCTACTTTCACAGACGTACGTCCACTATCATCGGCGCTAAGGTGTTTCACGGTCCTGTTCGGGATGGGAAGGGGTGGGACCACCTCGCTATGGTCGTCAAGCGTAGCTTGTTGAATG
>CAMBLP010000125.1 GCA_945868195.1 Bordetella parapertussis | reverse complement strand
ACAACCCTCTCCAGCACCACTGAAATCCATGCCTTGAGTGCCGTCGAACAAGACGAAGCACCTGATTCACTGGAACAAGCAGAATTTGAATTCCTGATCGAGCAGGGCAAAACGCTCTCCAGCAAACTCGAGGCGCTCAAAACACTGATTGATCAGCATCGTCGGCAATACGCCAACACCGTCCCCGTTCTGCAAAAGAAACAAGACAGCCTGCGCCGCGCCATGGTGTTGTGGCTTGATCAGCGCCTCAAAGGCGAAGGCCTGACCGCCCGTCATGAGCGTCTGATTCGACGCTTGATTTGCAGTATCGCTATGGAGTTCGCACTCGCGGGGGATCGTGTCATGCGCGCACTGCACGATGTGCACAGTGAAGAAAAACTAGCCGACATCGAACGGGCGCAAGCCGCCGAGGCGCAAGCCTATCTTAAAGAAGCCATGGGCGAGGAGTTCGGCGAGGACCAGATATTTGAAAATCTGGATGATGTTCTGCATGCCAAATTCGACTTTATGCGCAAAGAAGCCGAGGCTCGCGCCCGCAACAGAGAAGCACGACGCGCCAAAAAGAAAAAAATGTCGGCTGCAGATCTGCAAGCCGCTGACGATGTTGAAAGCGCCCTACGCAGCCTATACCGCAAACTGGCGAGTGCGCTGCACCCAGACCGCGAGAGCAACGAAGAAGTGCGCGCCTACAAAACTCAATTGATGAGCGAGGCTAATACCGCCTACGAGCGACGCGATTTGCTCGCCCTGCTTGAGCTTCAGTCCAAGGCTCAACTCCCCGAAGCCACCTTGACCTCGGCCTTGGCTCGCAAAAAAATCGCTGCACTGACCGACCTGATGCGCGAACGCCTAACAGCCCTACATCGTGAAATTCGTGACACCGAATTACAGGCTACCGCGGAATTTGTATTGCCGGCCTCGATGACCATCCATGAGGCTTCGCTCAAAAATCACCTCAACAGTCGCAAACGCGATATGCTGCTTGAGCTCAGGCGCTTGAACGAAGAGCTTACTAGCGTTAAAACAGACGCTGGACTCAAACGCTGGATCAAAGAACAAACCATAGACTCATAAAGACGAAAGGAGTAGAGAAATGACGATGCGCTTTTATTTCGCCCCAATGAGCTGCGCCCTGGCTACACATATTGTGCTTGAGCACATCGGTGCAGATTACGAGGCAGAGAAACTGAACCTCCGCGAAAATGACCAAAATGCACCAGGCTATTTGGCGATCAACCCCAAGGGGCGGGTACCCGCGCTGGTCACAAATCAAGGTATTTTGACCGAAACGCCTGCCTTACTCTTTTATCTGGCTCAGACCTTCCCTGCCGCCAACCTCGCACCATTGGACGACGCCTTTGCTTTAGCGCAAATGCAATCCATCAATAGTTGGTTTTGCTCGACTGTACACGTGCATCATGCGCACGGTGCGCGTGGACGCCGCTGGTCCGATGATCTCGACGCACAACAGAGCATGAAAGCCAAAGTAGCCGAAAATATGACAGGAGCTGCCGCACTTATCGAGAAAGAGATTTTGCGGGGTCCTTGGGTTATGGGTGAGCAATTCACCGTCGCTGATGCTTATTTATTTACGATGACAAGCTGGATGGTTGGTGATGGCGTCGATATGGAACAATTCCCAAAACTAGCCGATCACTTTAAGCGGATGCTCGCGCTCCCAGCCGTGAAAAAAATCGCACCTTTGCATGGCATCACAGCTCAATAAACGTTTCTAAGGACTATATTTAACGTAATAATTTTCAAACTCATCAAAAATAACCAAAGAGCTATAAGCGTCATCGGTTTTAGGTCTGACTGTAATCGTTTTAGTGAGCAGTGAGTTTTGATAACTCCACCCATCGGGCAGGTTCAACATTGAACCAAGACCGATGAGCTTGTCCCGAGTCAAATCTGGGTCGACTCCATTCGTGAATGCATACATAATATATCGATCGCCATTAGGTGCAATTAATGTATGCGCCAAAGTGCCAATGTTCCAAATATAGTGAATCTTGCTTCTCAGGGTAAAGTTCGTATAAGGATAGTTCGCAACGCTAGCAATTTTCCAAGCATTCTTTTTGATTGCATCGAGTACAGTAACACGCACCTCTCCCACCTTAGAAAAACGCAAGTTACCCACATAATAGAATTTATTTGTCACCGGCGATAAATTGACATCCATGGTGTAAGCATGTGCACTCCCCAGCAAAGTCAAGGCCGACTGCGTAAAGGTCTTGGACTGGGCATTGATCGAGGCAAGGGTAAGGCTATAGAAATATTGAGTATCGCAACTTTCTTCGACTTTAAAAGTTGAATGCTTAGAAAGCACGAATGACAATGGAGTAAATTCAAACCTGCTCGTGTAGAAAGTACAAACATAGCCTTCGTTATACGTATTAATCGCTCGAAGTTCTGTTGGTGCTTTAGTTTGCACGGTTTTAGAAGGTGTTTGCTGACCCCAAGCAAACACAGGAAATGGAATCAGAAAACATGCTAATAAAAGCTTGAGCTTTAGCATAATCGCTATAAAAAAAATGTGAAAAATCGTGCAATCATAGGAAATTCTTGAAAAGTGTATCCTATTTCAATGAAGCGCATAAAGCTCATAGAAGCTCTCAATTCAAATACTTTATATCTTGCCACTATGCACGACTGCAGCCCCTAAGCTAAATTACAATCGAGTATTCACCTGTTTTTAATGATCAAACTTGGCAAACCATGATTCGCACACGCTTTTTTTTGATTTCAGTTGGATTGAGCCTGTGGTGCGGCGCAGCCTTTTCCGAGACTTGTAAAACCTTGGTGATCACGGGCTCGCCTTCATCCCCCCCCTCTTCGTGGGTCGTTGATCAAAAACTTGTAGGCGCCTCGATCGAGTTTATCGAGAAAATAGCCTTGGCCGCGGGCGTTAAAAAAGTAGAAAAGAAGGTGTTTAACACATGGCAAGAAGCTCTCGACGCGACACGACTGGGGCACGTTGACTTGGTTGTTTCAGCAGCCTATTCTGCTGAACGTGAACGCTATCTTAACTTTATACACCCAAGTTATGCAGGTCAAAATCTCTACGTTGTCGTCAGAAAAGGGGAAAGATTCCCCCTTTTACAATATAACGATTTGTTAGGACGCAGAGGCGCAGCAGGCCTCGGCGAGGTTTATGGTCAGGGGGCGTTTGGCCAATTCGTCAACAAAAAACTTAACCTCGTCCGCTCGGCAACATTCCCAGACTCTTTAGATCTCCTCTTTAATAATAAAGTTGATTACATACTGGGCTATGAAAATGATGTAAATAGTACAATTTTCACAAAAGATCTTGTAGAAAAAGTAGACATTGTTCTAACTTTTCCTTTTTACGCCGATACGTATATGGCCCTTTCAAAACGCTCCAAATGCTATTCATTAGCTGCGAACTTGTCGGCCGAGATTAAAAAAGCAAATAAAATAAACCTGTATTACCAACTGGCAACAAAATATTTGGGAGTTTTTCAACAACTCGCTTCTCAGTGACAATCCCTGCACCTGAACGGGTGCTGCAGGGCGAGAGCCTTTCTTATGTCGGGGGTTATGCTTTTGCCTCAGGCACTTATTAGCGTGAAGTTTGATGAAATATTGGCTTTCTTTAGCCGTTTGCGTACTGCTAAGTATCGGTCTCCCAGCAACAGCTGAGAATTCAAGTAATTTTGAAAAAGCGTTGCAGCTTCATATCACTCCGGCACTACAAACAGGATGCCTCAGCCCCCAGACCCAACTAGCGCAGGTCCTTTGCAATAAACGCCTACGCGTGGGTGTTCGCTCAGAATACCCCCTTTTTGGTGAATTCGATGGCATCGAATTCAAAGGCTTTGAAATCGACTTAGCCAAACAGATTGCGAAGCATCTAGGTGTCAACGCCGAGTTTCAAGGCGTCACGCCAGCCAACAGAATTGAGCAATTAATCCTTAAAAAGGTTGATATCGTCATCGCCACGATGGTGCACACCTTATCGCGCGAAGAGAGTATTTATTTTGTACGGCCACACTACTACGCCTCACCCACCACGGTTGTAGCTGCCAAAGACCAGGTCATTTCAGGGTGGCATGACTTGAAAGGCAAGACTGTCTGCGTACCTCTTGGAAATTTTTCCAACATCCTATTTTCTGACAATCGCGTCAAACTCCTTATTTACGATCGGCCGAATCGACTCATTGATGCGCTGCAATTCGGTGCTTGTTCAATCATCGCCCACGACAGATCACTTTTACAGGCGAATGTTTTTGGAGCCATCGCTCCAAAAAACTTATCTAATAGATTTGAAGAAAAATTCTCTTTGAATGAAGTCCCATGGGGAATTGGTGTTCGGCAAGAGACCAATAATGACCTAGGTGCTGCGCTCTCATTGATTATGGCGGACCTACACCAATCAGGTGTATTGGAAAAACTTGCGCGACAGCATGGCGTTCATATTCAATACCTAACTGATCAGCGTCAGTTATTTTTACATTCGAACTGTTTGATTCAACATCAGCTCAATCCTGCTTGCTTAGATTCGCCGGCAGATGTTTCAGACAAGCCAACAGCCATTGCGGCTCAGGTCAAACTTTTTGAGGGTTGGCTGACCGAACAAAGGATCCCGCTCAAGTTTCCGATGCTCGCTGGGCAAAACGCTGCGAGACTTTTTGTGATCGGCATACTGATCTCATTGCTTTTAGTCGCGGGATCGATCCTCGCGACGCTAGGTCTCGCATTATTATTCTTTAGATTATTACGATCCAAGCATTTTTTTGTGCGCCTAGCCGGTCAAATTGCAGTGCATTTCTTTCAAAATAGTCCGATCATTTTGCTATTGATATTAGGCTATCTCATTGTGTCATACCTGACCTCATACTCTCCGCCTCTCGCAGTATTGGTGTCGGTGGTCGTGATTGGATTAAATAATGGTGCGAATGGGGGTTCTGCCATGAGCGAGCTTGCAACAGCCTCAGGAAACAATCAAAGCCTCTTCGCTATTGCAAGTAGAACACGCGTGCAGTTAAGCGTCACTATGATCAACGCCGCCAAAGCAAGCCCTATCGCAGGCTTTATCGGCGCACCTGAATTGTTGGCTGTCTTGACGGACATCACAGCATTTACTGGCGAATACATCACGACTTATCTCATTCTTATCATTTTTTACTTAACACTCATTCAAATAATTATTGTCTTAAGCGGTCGCCTTAGTAAATGGTTGGAAAAATATGGCTAGTGTCCATCTTGATCTGCTGACGGGGTTTTTATTAGCCTTTACCATCAATCTTCAAGTAGGTATGCTCGCCTTACTCGGCGGCATTCTAGTTGGATTGCCATTAACTTGGTCATGCATTCGAGGAGGCTTAATCGGAAAAGTCTCTACCTTTGCTATCGCCCTGATGCGCGCTTTCCCCGCTTTCGTATTGATGTTTGTTTTATTAAACTTTTTTTCTGAAGAATTACAGACTATTCATACCACCTCAGAAAATCTTCATAAAACAATTCTTATTTTGGCGCTTTCCACCTACTCAGCAGCCGTTATTTCTGATGCGGCCAAAGATAGCTGGCATCACTATTGTCGTTCAGAGCATGCTGAAGCTTTATTAATCATTCCAAACTTCTTTAGGATATTCACAATTCTCGTGATGGCTTCTAGCCTAGGGGCCGCAATTGGCGTCAAGGAGGCGGTCTCTTACACTCTCCTTCAGATCGATACGATGGTGGAACCGTTTGACCGTATTATGACCGTGTTTGTGGTGACTATTTTTTTTATGTTGTTCTTTTCAACGTTCCGTTTTGCCCTTTACTGGCTGGTACGACGTATGACAAAAATCAATCAATCACGCTAGTTTATTTAACCGCTGGAGGCTTGGCAGTCTGAGCAGCGGCTGCTGGCTTTTGTGTCTCTGCGACGGGCGCTGCACTTGATGCACTGGATGCGCTTGTATTTTCCACAGCATTGCCAAGAATCAACGGCAACCCTGACGGACCAGAACCAAAGATAACTG
>CAMBLP010000124.1 GCA_945868195.1 Bordetella parapertussis | reverse complement strand
GCCAACATGCGTCCATGCTCATCAACGACTTTAAAGGCCATGAACAAATGTGCAGGAAGGGTTTCGGGTTTGAAATCTGTCACAAGAGGTCGAATCTTGAGCTGCTGCCAGATATCTTGAATCAGCCCGTCGATCAAGCCACAAGGGGGCAGTTCAAGTCGGTCGTACCAGCGTTCATAAAACCCCGCAGCATAGTCAGGCAACGGCACACAGTGGCGCCGTATTTTTTGAGGTAGAGACTTGAGTAATAGTTGTGCTTTTTCCTTGAGCATGCCGGGCACGAGCCACTCACACCTTGCGGCATCGACTTGATTCAGAAAGTAAAGGGGAACCGTGATGGTGAGTCCGTCTTTGGGAGAACCCGGTTCAAAGTGGTAATCGACCGCCAGCCTGACCCCTTGCCAGTCGAAAAACTTGGGGAAAATATCCGTGGTGACGCCCGCCGCCTCATGACGCATCAAGGCATCGCGGGTCAACATCAATTGTTGGGCGTGTTCCTTGGACAAGCCCTTGACCCAGTGCTCAAGTGTCGCGGTCTGGGAGATGGCCACAGGCAAAAGCTTGTCGTAAAAAGCCAGTATCAGGGCATCGTCGACCAAAATATCCGGGCGGCGGGTCTGATGCTCAAGCTTTTCAATCTGAGCAATCAGCTTGCGGTTGTGCGCAAGAAATGGAAGCGGGCTGTCGATATCGCCCGGAATCAACGCTTGCAGAATAAAAATCTCGCGCGCCTGCTCCGGCGCGATCGGTCCGTAATGCACCCGTCGACCCGAATAAACGGTCAAACCATAGAGCGTCGCTTTTTCATTGGCGACCACCTGTCCGAGCTTGCGTTCCCAGCGTGGATCGCTCCAGGAGCGCTTTAGCAAATGGTCTGCCACGCGCTCGACCCAGGAAGGATCGATTTTGGCCACGCAACGCGCGTATAGCTTGCTGGTGTCCACAAGCTCTGCAGCCATGATCCATTTGCCCGCCTTTTTTAGCAGACGCGAACCCGGATGAATCCAGAAACGAATATCGCGCGCACCCAGGTAATGCCCTGCTTCGTCGGCTTTGAAGCCAAGATTCCCCAACAGTCCCGACAGCAGGGAAAGATGGATCTGCTCGTGCGTCGCTTCGGTTTTATTGAGTCGCCAGCCCTGCTCGCCCACCAGCGCCATCAGCTGACTGTGAATGTCATGCCATTCGCGCAATCGCAGAGGTGAAAGATAGTGTGTGCGCAAGAGCGCGACAAGCTTGCGCTGCGATTCTTTGTGCCGGACTTGTTCGTGATACCAATTCCAGAGTTTGACGTAGGCCACAAACTCGGATTTGTCATCGTTGAATATTGAATGCGCCTGTTCGGCCGCCTCACGTGCGTGCATCGGTCTGTCACGCGGGTCTTGTACCGAGAGTGCGGAAGCGATGATCAGCATCTCGGTCAGACAGTGCTGATCACGCGCAGCCAAAATCATGCGTCCCAGTCGTGGATCAACCGGAAGCTTCGCTAACGCGCGGCCTGTTTCCGTGAGCGCGTCTGGCTTGTCTGCGTCCGGATCGATGGCACCAAGCTCTTGTAACAAATGATAACCATCGGCAATGGCGCGACCACTTGGAGGATCCACGAAGGGAAACGTTTCAATGTCGTTTAATCGTAGCGCTTTCATGCGCAAGATCACACTTGCAAGAGAAGAGCGCAAAATTTCGGGATCGGTAAACGCAGCGCGATCTTTGAAGTCTTGTTCGTCGTACAGCCTGATACAGACACCGGGTCCAAGTCGTCCGCAACGTCCGGAGCGCTGGTTCGCCGAGGCTTGACTGATGGGCTCGATGCGAAGCTGCTCGACTTTGTTACGCCATGAATAGCGCTTGACGCGCGCCAAACCGCTGTCGATGACAAAACGAATCCCTGGAACAGTCAGCGAAGTCTCGGCCACGTTGGTCGCCAGCACAATTCGACGCGCACTGGTACGCGGGCGAAAAATTTCCTCTTGCTCCTCCTGGGACAGGCGCGCAAACAAGGCGAGTACCTGGGTACCGGGCGGATGATGTTTGCGTAGCGCCTCAGTGCACTCACGTATTTCCCGCTCACCGGGTAAAAAAACCAAGATATCGCCGGGTCCCACGCGTGCGCATTCATCAACCGCTTCGACCAAGGCATTGATCAGATCTCGCTCTTCGTCTCGCGCCAGACTGCGCTCGGACAATCCTGCTTGGGGCGTCACTCCCCCCGCAACACCCTCCTCGAGCGCCGGATTCAACACGGGTCGATATCTAATCTCCACAGGATAGAGTCGACCCGAAACCTCGATCACTGGAGCGGGCACACCTTGTGCGTCGGCAAAATGGCGGGCAAAGCGGCCTGCATCAATCGTGGCAGAAGTGATGATGACCTTGAGATCCCGGCGACGCGGTAACAACTGACGCAGATACCCCAGCAAAAAATCAATATTTAGACTGCGCTCATGCGCCTCATCGATAATAATGGTGTCGTAGCGTTTGAGTAGGGGATCACGCTGGGACTCAGCCAGCAAAATACCATCCGTCATGAGCTTGATGGCGGTCTGGGCGCTGCTGCGATCCTGAAAACGGACCTGATAGCCCACCCAATCTCCCAAGGGCGTTTGGAGTTCGTCGGCGATACGGCGAGCCACCGAACTGGCCGCCAAGCGCCTGGGCTGGGTATGGCCAATCATTTTTTTCAAGCCGCGCCCAAGTTCAAGGCAAATCTTGGGTAATTGGGTGGTTTTACCGGAACCCGTCTCTCCACTCACAATCACCACCTGATGGGCGGCGATCGCGCGTGCGATTTCCTCACGGCGAGCGCTGACCGGCAAATCCTCTGGATAGACGATCTTGGGGGGCTGGCGTGGGGAAATGACGACGCTTTCCGGCGGAATGTCGGTTAAGCGCTTTGAATCGAGCATATTATTTAATCCGAGTATCAGCTTATTATAAAATTTATCTCTAATACTCACAGCGAACACGAGGTTAACAACACAAGCCACCATGCCAGACAAAAAAGAACAAGAGATTGGGTCCCATCAGGAATCCTCAAACATCGGTCCCGATGGGACTGTTTCAGCCCAAGAGGCTCCTGAGTTCGCAGCAGCGCAATTCGTTCGCTGGTTTAGAGAGGTCGCCCCTTACGTCCATGCTTTCAGAGGAAAAACCTTTGTGGTTGCGTTTGGTGGTGAGCTTGTTCAGGCCAATGCCCTCAACGCCTTAGTGCAGGATTTGTCTTTGTTATCCGCGCTGGGGATCAAACTGGTCCTCGTGCATGGCTCACGTCCCCAGGTCAACGAGCAGCTTCGATTAAAGGGCTTTAATCAGCAATTTGACCGAGGCCGCGCGCCCACCGATGCCGATGCGTTGGAGTGCGCCAAAGAAGCGGCGGGTGAAATTCGCCTTGATATCGAGGCCGCTTTTAGCCAAGGCTTGCCCAATACCCCCATGTCACACGCGCAAATTCGGGTGATTTCAGGCAATTTCGTTACAGCTAGGCCGACCGGCATCATTGATGGCATTGACTATAAACATACGGGTCAGGTTCGTAAGATCGACGTTGATGCCCTCCGCTTCGCGAGCGAGCGAGGCTCAATCGTGCTGCTTTCACCGCTCGGATTCTCTCCCACCGGCGAAGCCTTTAATCTATCGATGGAAGAGCTCGCCACGAGCGTAGCCACAAAGTTACGGGCAGAAAAGTTGATTTTTCTAACGGAAACGCCCGGCGTGTTGGCGCCCGATGGCTCGGTGGACACCGAACTCGCTCGACTCGATGCCGATGCCCTACTCGCCTCCGGCGAACTTGATGAGGATACCGCCTATTACTTGCAATACGCCTCACGCGCTGTCAAACGCGGTGTCACGCGCGCGCACTTGATTCCCTTTTCCATGGACGGCGTGGTGCTTCTGGAAATTTTCACCCACGACGGTGTCGGGACCATGGTTGTCGAAGACACGCTGGATGACCTTCGTCCGGCAACGATCGATGATGTGGGCGCAATCTTGCAACTGATTGAACCCCTAGAGCAAGACGGTACGCTGGTACCAAGAGGCCGTGCCGTGATTGAGCGCGAAGTCGAGAACTTTACCGTTCTCGAACACGATGGCGTGATTTATGGCTGCGCAACGCTCAACGACTACCCCAATGATCAAATGGCGGAAATGGCCTGCCTGATTGTGCACCCTGAATGGCAAGCCTCTGGCGAAGGAGAGCTCTTGCTGCGCCATATGGAGTCTCGGGCCCGTGCCTATGGTGCCAAGCGCTTGTTTGTTCTGACCACAAGAACCTCGCACTGGTTTATGAAGCGGGGCTTTGTTCAGGGAGGTGTGGCAGATCTCCCAAAAGAAAAGCAAGCGCATTACAACCGGTCGCGCAACAGTCTAATTTTTATCAAACGCCTGTGAGGCTTAGGGCTATGAGCGTCGACACAAGCTCAAACGTCCTACAATCACAACAAACATGCTTTAAACAGGACACTAAAAATGAGTCGCACTATTCAATGCATCAAGCTGAAACAAGAAGCCGAGGGCTTAGAGTTTCCTCCCTATCCTGGTGAAATGGGAACCAAAATCTGGCAAAGTATTTCCAAGCAAGCTTGGCAGGGTTGGCTGGACGTGCAAACACGTTTAGTCAACGAAAACCGACTCAACCTCGCGGATGCACGGGCGCGCAAATATCTCAAAGAGCAAATGCACAAACACTTGTTCGAAGATATCGATGTCGAGGCACAAGGTTTTGTCCCCCCTCCAGCCTAAGCTCGGGACGAACGCGTAGGCATCACTCCGAGGCAAAAACTGCCTCGGTTTTTTTATCCCAAACGACGGACCCCATGCTGTGTGGCAAGCAAGGCAACATGGGCGGGGCAGATCGCAAACAAACCATTCGTCACAACACCTGGGATGTTATTGAGCTGTCTCTCAAGCTCTGGCGCATTGTTGATTATCAGACCATGAACATCCAAAATCTGATTGCCATTATCAGTTGTGAAGCCTTGACGTAAGACAGGCTTGCCACCGAGTAATTGGGTGACGCGTGCAACCGCCTCACGCGCGATTGGTAAGACCTCGATTGGCAAAGGAAACTGGCCTAAGCGCGCAACCAGCTTGCTTTCATCGGCGATACAGACAAACTGTTGGGCGACTGAAGAAACGATTTTCTCACGCGTCAACGCTCCACCCCCACCTTTGATCATATGGAGTTGGCTATTGATTTCATCGGCGCCATCGACATAAACAGGCATGGACTGAACCTCATTGAGATCCAGCACAAGAATACCTAATGCCGAGAGACGCTTGGCGCTGCGCTCTGAGCTCGCGACTGCACCACGAAACCGGCCCCGATACTTTGCCAAGCCATCAATAAACAAGTCAGCAGTCGAGCCCGTACCGACACCAATCACCGCCTGCGTTGTTAAAAGAGGCTCGATGAGTGCCAACGCAGCATCAGCGGCTTGTTGTTTGAGATCTTGTTGCGAAAGCATAAGCGTTTCCTGATTAAAAATTATTTGTCATGAGAGGGATCTGTATCCGCAGACTCAATATCGTCTAAGTCGAGACGCTCAGCCTCTCCAGACTCAGCGGCAAACACAGCACGCGCTTGATCTTCGGGCATCGCCTCGACACTTTTGAGGCTACGCAACATCACGCGGGTACGAGACTCGGTTTGACCAATTTTATTACTTGCACTGTCGAGAGATTTTTTGACGTTGGCAAGTGCGTCACCGAACTTGCCAAACTCTGTTTTGACCGCACGCAATACCTGCCAGACCTCAGAAGATCGCTCCTGAATCGCGAGCGTGCGAAAACCCATCTGCAAACTGTTGAGTAAGGCGGCGAGGTTGGCAGGTCCCGCGACATTGACGCGTAAGTCGTGCAGTTTGTCGAGCAGGCCAGACTGACGCAATACCTCGGCATACAGGCTTTCGCTCGGAAGGAACATAATCGCGAAATCGGTTGTATGAGGCGGAGAGACGTATTTGGCTACGATGGTTTTAGCTTGCAACTCCACCGCTCGCGCCAACGCGGCTCCCGCGGCCTTGATGCCGTCTCGATCGGAGGTTTCATGCGCATCCATCAAGCGCTCGTATTCTTCTTTGGGAAACTT
>CAMBLP010000123.1 GCA_945868195.1 Bordetella parapertussis | reverse complement strand
CAAAATCCTGTTGGTTTAGCAGCAGGTCTTGATAAAAATGGCGCACATATCGATGCGATGGGTAACCTCGGGTTTGGCTTTATCGAGGTCGGAACCGTGACACCACGCGCCCAACCTGGCAATCCAAAACCGCGCATGTTTAGACTGCCGGAGTCCGAGGCGCTGATCAACCGGCTTGGCTTTAATAATCAAGGGCTCGAGGCATTTTTAGCGAACGTTCAGCGCAGCACTTGGCGGAGTCGTGGTGGCATCATCGGTCTCAATATTGGTAAAAATGCCGATACCCCGATTGAACAAGCCGCAGACGACTACCTGATTGGCTTGTCGGGTGTTTACCCACATGCCGACTACATCACAGTCAATATTTCCTCGCCCAACACCAAAAATCTGCGTGCTTTGCAAGGCGAGCACGAACTTGATCAGTTGCTATCCCAGCTCGCGACGCGGCGCTTGGCCCTTGCCGAGCAACATCAAAAGCGGGTTCCGCTCGCCGTCAAAATCGCGCCCGATCTGACCGAAGAACAAATAGACATCATCGCTGAGGTCCTGCCACGTCACGGTATCGATGGGGTCATCGCGACAAACACTACACTGGCGCGTGAGGCGGTGCAAGGACAAAAACACGCCGAAGAAGCGGGTGGCCTGTCTGGCGCCCCCTTGCACGCCCGATCTCTCGAAGTCATTGCTCGCCTGCGTGCCAAACTGGGATCTGATTTCGCCATCATCGGCGTCGGTGGCATCATGTCTGGCAAGCATGCCGCTGAAAAAATGGCGGCGGGTGCCAATGCCGTTCAGCTCTACACAGGACTGATTTACCGTGGCCCAAGCCTGGTCGGCGAATGCGCGAAAGAAATTGCTCGCCAACGTCGTTAAGACTCCGGTCCATCCTATAACTCTAAGCCCATCAAACAAAAAGACCGCCCAAAATAACGTTGGGCGGTCTTTTTTTAGACACTCTTCAAGAGCGTCTAAGAACAGAGCGAGACTTAGGCAGCGCGACGACCACGAGTTGCAGACTTGGCGACTTCGACAGCCTCGCCAGCCGCTTTCATGGAGGCGCTTGTTGCGGCAGCCAGGTTCTTTTCAGCGACTTCGGCAGCCTGCTTGGCGGCTTTGGTCATTGAATCAAAGGCCGAGTTGGCTTGAGCCAAACCGCTTTTGAGCATGGCAACGGCGCTTTCAGAACCTGCAGGTGCATGTTGTGTCAGTTGGTCAATCGCATCGTGCATATGCTTTTTGCCTTCGGCAAGGTGCGCTTCGCCAAGCTTGGTTAAGTCAGCCTGAACGGATGAGACGATGTCATACACATGCTTGCCGTAAGCCATTGCTTTTTCTGCGTTGGGTTGAACCAAGCTCGAGGTCATCGCGACGGCTTCTTGAGCGTCTTTGACGCCGGCGACTTGTTGTGATTTAACCGACACTTCATCGAGAGTGGCTTTGATGGCTTTGAGGTTTAAGTCGACGAGCTTTTCAAAGCCGCCAAATACTGAACCCTGAATGGAAACCATCGCTTCGATCGCGGCTTTCTGGCTGTTTAAAACTTGCTGAGGAATTGCGGACATCGTGTTCTCCTGAAAGGTTGGGGGAGCACAAGTTGCTCCATCAATTGCTACGTTGTAGGCTGCAGAGCATCGTAGATGTTGCTACAAATCCTTTGCTGCACTGCACAAGACCTTATTGTAGACCCCAAAACCCGAGTGTCAACACTTTTTTGTTGCGTTGCACCAAAAAAACCACACAACTCAGGTCGCAAGGCTCGCATCGTAGCCCAGTGCTTCGGAAATTTTGCCTGCAGTCGCGACAAGTTGCGGTATCCAAGCATCCTCAAGGCGACCAGAGGGTGCTGAAATGGATAAACCAGCCACGAGTTTGCCTGTGTCGTCATAAATCCCGGCCGCGATACATCGAACTCCAAGCTCGAGTTCCTCGTTATCACGGGCGTAACCATGCTGTCGTACCAGTGATAACTCACGTTCTAGCGCCTCGAGAACGGTGATGCTATTGGCCGTACTTCCCGCCAAATGCGTGCGCGCTGCGTATGCGCGAACTTGCCGGGTATCGACGGCGGAAAGAAACAGTTTGCCTGTGGAGGTCAGATGTAGGGGCGCCCGCCCACCGATCGCACGCACAACCTGCATACCCGAGCGTTCGCTCCAAGCACGATCAATATAAACAATTTCATCACTCTGCTGGACCGATAGATTCACTGTTTGACCGGTCAAGGTATGAAGGGCGTGCATCGCATCGATCGCGGCTTCACGCACGTTGAGCCGGCCTTTGACTAGTGAACCCAGTTCGAGCAACCGCATGCCGAGTTGATACAAACCACTGTCAACGCGGTCAACATAGCGCCCGAGCACGAGATCATTCAAAATTCGATGCGCAGTCGATGCATGAAGTCCCGTCGCCTTGGACAAGTCCTTGAGGGCCACGGGATCGGGTTGTGCCGCCAAGGCATCCAGCAGCGCTGTCGCGCGCTCGAGCACCTGAATCGCCATTCCCAAGCCGCCATTGGCTTGGGCGGGCGCCACGGAAGGCTGAGCTAAAGACGCCTGCAGTGAAGACAATTGCGGTCGTGTGGAACGTGAGGAATTCATGGAACGCACTCTCTATTGCGATGCAACAGAAATATTTTATCCCATATTGTGAAAAATCACTGCGCCGGTGGTTCGAAGCGAGCACCAAGACGAAGCGCCTCGGCTCTGAGGAACTCAAGTGCCTGAGCACTGGCCACAGGCTCGCCTTTGACACCCAGTTCGATGTGTGGAATGCCACCGCCATCACCTACAGAAGGCAAACTAAAGGCACGCACCCCAGGCCACTTTTGCTCGAGCGCTTCGAGAGCCGGGGTAATGCGTGACTCGGGCATGCTGTAGACGATAAAGGAGTACTCCGTACGCTCTTCCTTGTTGTGCAGCTGCGCATAACGCGTATCAAGCATCGCTTCGAGCATCGGCCAGGCCATCACAGGGAAACCGGGTACGAAGGTATGGTTTTGAATAAAAAATCCAGGTATCCGATTGAAAGGATTTACGACGGCTTCGCACCCCTCTGGAAAGAAACCCATCTGCAAACGCTGCACATTTTCTGGCGCCGTCATATCGGCCGTTCCTTGGCCTTTTGCGGCATTTTCTATACAGCGAAGCGTAATTTGCTCTTGGGCAAACGGATGCAGTGCCAAGGGTCGGCCGAGTGCAGCCGCGGCTGCCTGGCGCGTATGGTCATCGGGCGTGGCGCCAATGCCGCCACAACAAAACACAATGTCCTTGCCGGCGAAACTACGCGTCAGCGCCTCCGTCAACGCCGCGCGATCGTCAGAAAGAATTTCAACCCAGGATAGTTGCAGGCCGCGCGCTGCAAGCAATTCAACGACTTTGGGAAAGTGCTTATCTTGGCGGCGTCCAGACAAAATTTCATCGCCGACGACAATTAAACCGAATCGGGCTTTGGCTTGAGAGACTGACATGTGCAATCCATTAAAAAATCAAATAAACAATTCAACATTTCAGCACAAAATGTCGTGATCATTTAGACCAACAGGCGTTTAATCGCTTAAATATCGAGGGTTTTGTCTGAGCGCAAGCGCTGCAAGGCATCCAAGCCGTAATAGGTATAAACCAAACCAGAAAAGACGGGCAAGAAAATCCATGCGGGTGGAATCAAATTCATCAGAGCGCACACCATGCCAATAGTCCAAAAGCCTGTGCTTTGGCGCTTGATGAGGAGCAAACGTTCTTGCGACGTTGCGTGTTCTACGATTGCATCGATCCGCATGATGCGAGAAAAGGCAAATGTCCACCAAAGGAGCGACACCAATAAACCAAGCGGCGGAAACAACCAAAAGGGCAAAGTCAACACCCAACCCAAGACAAAGACCACGCTGACCCAGACGGCATTCCAAACGCTCACGACCAGCGTATTTTGTCCCTGTAACGCAAGGCTTGGAAAGTGTTGATGCGAAACGTGCTTGACCACCATCGGCATGACAAAGATTGCCGCGACGGTCAAACCCAAAATACCTGAGATCGGCAGGAGCACGATCGCCACGGCAAACGGCACGAGCCAAGCCTTGATCGCGGAGAGCGAAAACAAACCCACCGACACCATCCACTCATTGGTCGCGATGAGCATCGTTGACTGACTCAGCTGTTGATTGAGCCAGTCCGTCAACGGACCAAGCGCCAACACGAGCAACAAAATCGCCCCGATGAGCATGATCAAAAACGGCATCAAAAGCGCGAATAACATCCGCGGATGGAACTGCGACAGGATAGCCCGCCAAAATGCCGGACCCACACCCGTCAAACCGGTGGAGATTTTGCACTGGTTTGGGGTCTGAGAAACTGAATCCTGCTGCATAGCGTGCATCCACTAAAAGGCTGAGGTGCGTTCAATCAATACGTTCAATTGAAAGCTGACGAATACCGGCTATCATAGACAATCATTTTGCCTTGTGCCGACATGACTTGCTTTTTTCCTGACACCCCCGCACTCAACCAACGACTCGCCTGCGGCGATATCACGCTGGTGATGTGTTTTTGTGCGGCATGGTGCGACACGTGCAAAGAATACCAACCCAAGTTCGAGAGTTTGTCAGCGCAATATCCCGACGCATGCTTTATATGGGTGGATATCGAGGAGCACCCTGAACTTTTAGGCGACGAAGATGTTGAAAACTTTCCCACTGTCGCCATCGTTGATAAGACTGAAGTGCGTTTCATGGGTACGATTTTGCCGCACATTGAACATCTGGATCGCTTGATCACCGCCATGCGCGCGCCCGGAAAACCTCAATCAACAGATTTGCCCGAAACGCTCTTGACGCTGCTCAAAGGCGCACTGCGTTAGTGCGCGGATGTGACGTCAGGTTCTAGTTAGCCTCTGGTTTTTTTTGTGCGCCACCGAGCAACAAGCCGACCACCCTTTTTGTCTGCGTCACAGGTTTTTTGCCTGTCGAGGCAGGCGCCTGCGCCGCGGCAGCTACCGCAGAGGCAGAAGGTTCATAAGGCTTGAGGAAAAACTCATCAATAGGCTTGACAGGTGCGCTGTAGCGACTGGGTCGAGCGTTCGCTCCACCACTACCACCACTACCACCGCGCTCGCCACCTCGTTCACCTGACCGTGCCGAACGAGCGGGACGCGCATCTTCGCGCAAGGGTGCACGAACAAGCAACTCACCAGGAATCTGTAACACGGCGCGCGTAACAGGTGCCTTGATGAGTTTTTCAATATCAATTAAATATTTTTCTTCGGAGGGAGAGAAAAACGAAATCGCCTCGCCGCTTGCGCCCGCACGACCGGTCCGGCCAATGCGGTGCACGTAATCTTCGGCGCTGTGGGGTAAGTCGTAATTAATCACACAAGGCACGCCAGCAACATCGAGGCCTCGCGCGGCGACATCCGTGGCCACAAGGACTTCGAGCTCGCCCGCTTTGAAGGCCTCGAGCGCCTTCATGCGATCCGCTTGGGATTTATCACCATGAATCGACTCGGCACGCACCCCATCGAGCTCTAAAAGACGAGCCAGACGACTCGTACCGATTTTGGTGTTGGAAAATACGATGACTTGCTTGAGTCCACGCGATTTAACAAGATGAACCACTGCAGCGCGCTTGGCCTCACCGGCCATCGCATACGCAATCTGTGTCACGGTATCTGCTGTGGCATTGCGTTTTGCCACTTCAATTTCAACCGGATTTTTCAAATAGGTGCGGGCAAGCTTGCGGATTTCATTGCTGAAGGTCGCTGAAAAAAGCAATGTCTGACGCTGAGCGGGCAGCAGTCGCATGATGCGATCGAGATCGGGCAAAAAGCCCATATCCAGCATGCGGTCAGCCTCGTCCAGCACCAAAATACCGACTTGGCTTAGATTGACGGTGCGCTGCTCGACGTGATCAAGCAAGCGTCCAGGTGTGGCGATCAAGACCTCACAGCCATTGCGCAAGGCTTCCTTTTGAGGACCGATATCCACGCCGCCAAACACCACCGTCGAGCGCAAAGGTGTCTTGAAACCATAACGTTTGACGCTCTCATACACCTGGTCAGCGAGCTCACGCGTCGGTGTCAGGATCAAGGCGCGCACCGGATGCCGAGCAG
>CAMBLP010000122.1 GCA_945868195.1 Bordetella parapertussis | reverse complement strand
TCCTACGTGATCATCGGTACGGCCGCCGTCAAAAATCCTGGCTTCCTACACGATGCTTGCGGTGCTTTTCCAGGCAATATCATTGTTGGCCTCGATGCGCGCGACGGCAAAGTCGCGACAGACGGCTGGAGCAAACTCACTAAACATGACGTCAGCGATCTCGCTAAAAAATTCGAAGACTATGGCTGCGAAGCCATCATCTATACCGATATTGGTCGCGATGGCATGCTCTCGGGTGTCAATATAGAAGCCACCGTTCGCCTAGCCCAGCATGTTCGCATCCCCATCATCGCATCGGGTGGTGTGACGGACATGCGTGATATCGATGCGCTCTGCGCGGTCGAAGAAGAAGGCGTCGAAGGTGCCATTCTTGGGCGTAGTATCTACGAAGGCACGCTCGATTTCGAAGCTGCGCAAAAACGCGCTGACGAACTTTCACCATGACAACCCTCCTCGCGCCCAACACACTGAGTGAGTTGACACGTCGAATCATTCCTTGTCTCGATGTGACTGCGGGTCGCGTAGTAAAGGGCGTCAATTTTGTTCAGCTGATGGATGCGGGCGATCCCGTCGAGATCGCACATCGTTACAACGAACAAGGCGCAGACGAACTGACGTTTTTGGATATCACCGCGACCAGTGATGGTCGCGATTTAATCCTACCCATCATCGAACAAGTCGCTTCACAGGTTTTTATCCCCCTCACTGTCGGTGGCGGAGTGCGTCAGGTCAGTGATATTCAACGCCTATTAAATGCGGGTGCCGACAAAGTTTCCATGAACAGCGCCGCTGTTGCCAATCCTGACCTCGTTCGTGCAGCCTCTGATTATCACGGCTCTCAATGTATCGTGGTTGCCATCGATGCGCGCCGCGTGACTAACAGCGAAACGCCTCGCTGGGAAGTGTTCACGCATGGCGGCCGTCGCGGTACGGGTATCGACGCGGTGGCCTGGGCTCGCCAAATGGCAGAGTATGGCGCCGGCGAAATTCTATTAACCAGCATGGATCGCGATGGCACCAAGTCAGGCTTTGATCTCGAGCTGACACGCCAAGTTTCAAATGCCGTTTCTGTTCCCGTGATTGCTTCGGGCGGCGTAGGTAACCTGCAACATCTTGCAGATGGCGTCACCCTAGGGGGTGCTAGTGCGGTACTTGCCGCGAGTATTTTCCATTACGGTCAATACACCGTCGGACAAGCCAAAGCATTCATGGCGCGTCAGGGCATCCCGGTCAGGATTGGCTGACATGACGACACCACAGCGACCTG
Source organism: Bordetella parapertussis (assembly GCA_945868195.1). Taxonomy (GTDB): domain Bacteria; phylum Pseudomonadota; class Gammaproteobacteria; order Burkholderiales; family Burkholderiaceae_B; genus Zwartia. The sequence goes on along the minus strand of CAMBLP010000122.1, from coordinate 4,875 downwards.
CCTGGCTTGAAGAGGTACGTTTTGATACGCAAGGTCTCATCCCCGCGATTTCACAAGATGCGCAGTCCGGCCAAATTTTAATGGTTGCCTGGATGAACGCGGAGTCGCTTGCCGAGACCGTGGCCACAGGACGTGCCGTATTTTGGTCGCGTTCTCGAAATCGTCTGTGGCGCAAAGGCGAAGAATCAGGGCACATCCAACGCCTGCTTGAGTTGCGTTTGGATTGCGATGGCGATGTTTTGCTCCTCAAGGTTGAACAACTCGGCGCCATCGCCTGTCATACGGGACGCGCGAGTTGCTTTTACCGACGACTAGACAAGAACTCCGACCAAGACACAAACCCAGGCTCACAATGGGTGATTGTTGATCCCGTCCTCAAAGACCCGGAGCTCATCTACAAATGAACAAAGAACACCTCACCCCAGACGCCTCCGAATTGGTGCTTGCGCGGATTGCAGATCTGCTGGAAACACGTTTACCTAGCCGAGGCGGTGATCCGTCCGCCTCCTATGTTGCCAAACTGTTTTCCAAAGGACCTGATGCGGCGCTCAAAAAAGTAGGTGAAGAGGCCACCGAGCTTGTGATGGCGGCTAAAGACAAGCAACCTGAGCGTATCGTGTCCGAAATGGCGGACCTCTGGTTTCATTGCTTGGTTGTGCTGACTGAGAACGGGCTTCGCCCTGAGCAAGTCGTGGCAGAATTGGCACGTCGCGAAGGTGTTTCTGGCTTACAGGAAAAAGCTTCGCGTTTGAAAACCCCTTAGGATCTTAAGATTCCATGAGTGATCACTGCATTTTTTGCAAAATCGTACGCGGCGAATTACCTGCCAAAATTGTCTACGAAGACGACGATTGCATGGTTTTCCATGACATCAATCCTGCCGCGCCGGTGCATTTATTAATGATCCCCAAGCGACATATTGTCTCAATGCAAGAGATTAATCCCGAAGATGCCGTTTGGTTAGGTAGAATGCTATCCAAGGTGCCTCAAATTGCACTCGACAACGGTTGCAATCCCGGACCATCCGGCGGTTTTCGTCTGATGACCAACTCCGGCGTCGAGGGTGGTCAAGAGGTTTTACACCTACATTTTCATATCTATGGTGGAAGCCGCCCCTGGAAAGGGCCAGCCCCCACCGTAGCCTAATTCGGAGAACCGTCATGGGCGCATTTAGTATCTGGCATTGGTTAATTGTCCTCGTTATCGTGGCACTTGTGTTTGGCACCAAAAAAATTCGCAACATTGGTGCGGATATTGGTGGCGCGGTCAAAGGTTTCAAAGACGGCATGAAGGACCCAAACGCTAAAGAAGCCGATGCAACGACGGCTGCCGCCGAAGCTGCTCCCGCACAACGTGTCGCTTCAAACGAAACGATCGATGTCCAAGCAAAAGAAAAGACCGGCACTCATTGAGCGCTTTGCTTGTCCCCTTGCTTGTCATTGCCTTAGCTGAGCTTACCCCGCCCCACGATCACTATGTTTGATATCAGCTTTACAGAACTACTCGTGATCGGTGTGATTGCGTTGGTGGTCATTGGTCCCGAGCGCTTGCCTAAAGTTGCTCGCACCATTGGTCACCTTGTTGGTCGTGCCCAGCGCTACGTCAGCGATGTCAAAACCGACATCCAACGCGAGGTCGATCTCGATGAGTTGCGCAAACTCAAAGATCAAATGCAAGATGCTGCGCAAAATGTTCAGTCGAGTTTGCAAAACACTGAAACTGCCCTTCGCCAACCCCTTGAGGCCTTCGAGCAGTCGACCATGTCCACGCTCAACGAACTGAAGTCTCCCCTTGCCAGCCCCGATACGGGGGCAGGGTCGACTCCTCCAGCCTCTAGCCCTGTTGCGGCCTTGCCTACGCCAGATACGCCTGCGCAAACGCCTGCACTACCGTCTGTACAAGCGCCGCCAGCCCAGGTCGCAGCCACACCAGAGTCTTCGCCCGGATCAAAAACTTGAGTACTGAAGAAAAACCCCAAGAAGCTGAACAAAGCGGCGACACCTTCATGTCTCACCTTGTCGAGTTGCGCACACGCCTGTTGACCGCGGTCGGTACGATGCTCGTTGTTTTTATTGTGCTCTTCATTTATCCCGGTGCCTCCTTTATTTATGATTTGCTTGCGGCCCCAATGCTTGCCTCTCTGCCCGAAGGCACACGCATGATTGCCACCGGTGTGATTACGCCCTTTATGGTCCCCGTCAAAGTCACGATGATGGCGGCTTTTGTCGTGTCACTTCCTGTCGTGCTTTATCAAGTTTGGGCTTTTGTTGCGCCCGGACTTTACCGACACGAACAACGCCTGGCTTTGCCTTTGATTGTGTCGAGTTCGCTGCTGTTTTTAGCGGGCATGGCCTTTTGTTATTTCGTTGTCTTCAAAACTGTCTTCAGCTTTATCGCAACCTTTGCACCACAGTCCATTACGCCCGCACCTGATATCGAAGCCTACCTCGGCTTTGTCATGACCATGTTCTTGGCCTTTGGCATCACGTTTGAGGTGCCCGTTGCCGTGATTCTTTTGGTTCGTACGGGCATTGTCACGATTGCACAACTTCAACAAGCGCGTGGTTACGTCATCGTCGGCGCATTTATTATCGCGGCCGTCGTCACGCCCCCCGATGTCGTCAGTCAGTTTTTACTCGCCGTACCTTTATGTGTACTGTATGAAATTGGCATTTTGTTGGCGAGAGCCATCAAAGCACGCCCTGCAGAACCAAAAACAGACGCAACCGATTCCACAAATTGAAAATGGCTCTTTACTCGATTTTCTGCTAAAAAGTACTTTATAGCCTAAAAAGCGTACGTATCTTGCTGTGATCACTCATCAATTCCGCCCCGATGTGCGAACAAAGGGGAGATTATCTTCCAATAAATTAGTTGTGATTGTCTGTGGAAAGGTATATCTTTTGCCGTCTTAGAATTTAATTTTTGGTTGTTTGTGTCAGGCTTTGCCTCTTGTGCATTCACCGTTTTGTTCTTATATTCAAGTTGCAAGAACTCCAAAGGGACCATTGTGCTCGCTCACCGTCTCAAACAAGCCCGCCTTCGTGCCGGCCTGTCGCAAGAAAAACTTGGCAAGCTTGCCGGGATCGACCCCATGTCCGCAAGCGCCCGGATGAACCAGTACGAGCGGGGCAAACACTCCCCAGACTACGAGCTCATGTGTCGCGTCGCCGACATTCTAAAAATGCCCGTCAGCTGGTTCTACACCGAAGACGAGGATCTAGCGCGTCTTCAGGAAATTTATTACCACCTAAGCCCTCTCGTTCGCCGTCCACTCCTGACGCAAGCAGAAAACCTGTTTGTTGCCCACCCACCTGGCGCGAACGAAGAACAGGCTGGCACAGCAGAAACCTCTTCGCCCTCACATTAATTGAGCGTGGCTTTAGTCTGGCTTAACAGGTTGCTGTCTCAATATGAAAACCATCACAATCCGTGACCTGTGTGCATGGCTTGACACCACGCTAGATGCAGCTTCTTTCAATGACTACTGCCCAAACGGATTACAGGTAGAAGGCAAATCATCGGTCTCTCACCTCATTACGGGCGTGACGGCGAGTCAGGCGCTCCTTGACGTCGCCAGCGCGCGCGGCGCCGACGCGGTGCTTGTGCATCACGGATGGTTTTGGAAAGGCGAGGATCCTCGGGTCCGTGGCACACGCAAAAAAAGACTTGCCACTTTACTAGCAAAAGACATCAATCTTATCGCCTACCATTTGCCATTGGATGCGCACCCGCAACTCGGTAACAACGCACAACTCGCCCGCGTCCTCGGACTGACACCTGAACCCTATACGTCAGGCCCCAACGGACTCGTTTGGCTAGGTGAAATGCCTGGGAAAACCACCTTAGGTGAGGTTGCCGCAAAAGTTGAACTGGCGCTCGGACGTTCGCCTCAAGTGATCGGAGACCCTGGCATGCCCGCTAAACGCTTGGCTTGGTGCACAGGCGCCGCTCAAAGCATGCTGGAAAGCGCCATTGACGCAGGTGCCCAAGTGTTCATCACTGGCGAGATTTCCGAACAAACCGTCCATCTCGCGCGAGAGTCGGCTGTGGGCTTTATCTGTGCGGGACATCATGCCACCGAGCGCTATGGCGTCCAAGCGCTCGGTTCTGCGATCGAAAAGGAGTTTGGCATCCGTGTCGATTTTGTGGACATCGACAATCCGGTCTGATCCCGCGGCAAGGCGCCTTAATTTTTGATTTACTTCTTTAAAGAGTCGCGAATTTCGCGCAAAAGCAATACATCCTCAGGTATCGGAGGCGTCACTTTTTCAGCCTCGAGTTCCATCTTGGTGCGCGCTTTGTTAATCACCTTGACCATCCAAAAGATCACGAACGCCAGCAAGATAAAGTTAATCACGATGGTGACAAAGTTACCCCATGCGAACACCGTCGCACCCGCCTTGGTCAAGTCGGCATAGGTTTCAGGCCCCACATAGTTCACTGGGCGGGATAAAACAAAGAATTTGTTGCTGAAATCCATCGCGCCACCCACCATGAAATTCACCAGCGGCATCACAATATCCTTGACCAAAGAATCAACGATTTTGCTGAATGCGGCCCCCACGATCACGCCAATTGCGAGGTCGACAACCTGACCCCGGACGGCAACTGCTCGAAATTCTTTTAAAAACCCGCGTGCTTGACTCATTTCTTGATTCCCCTGATGGAAGTGTGTAGTTGGTGGGGCTATAATAAGAGGTTAGAAAATTTGTAACAAGTTTGATGTAAACCAGTCTGCAACGCGTGCGCTCAGCCGCGTTGGCTGCAATAAGGATAGGAAGATGAGTCAGGATTCGATTGTGCATGACGACGATGGCGCGGTTCCCCCAACCCTGCCCTCCGACCCTTCGCGCCGCTTCTGGATCGGCACAA
>CAMBLP010000121.1 GCA_945868195.1 Bordetella parapertussis | reverse complement strand
AGAACGGCTAGCAAAACCAAGGCGACCAAAATAGCGGGAAAACCAAGCTGAATATCCACCAGGCGCATAATGACTTGCTCAAAGCGACCACCCAAGTGTGCGGCCAACACGCCTAGAACGCTGCCGATCACAAGCGCAATGATGCCGCTGGTCAAGCCGACATAGAGAGAAACACGCAGGCCATAAAAGATGGCTGAGACCATATCCCGACCTTGACCGTCCGTGCCGAGCAGATAAGTCTGTCCGTTCAGACCTTTTTCTCCTGGAGCCAGACGTGCATCCATCAGGTCCAAAGACGCGAGATCATAGGGGTTTTGGGGTGAGATCCATGGCGCAAAGAGCGCAGTGAACATGACCACGACCAACATCACAAGACCGACCATCGCGACAGGACTTTCGGCGAATTGCGTACATAAACGCTTGAAAGGCGTTTGCACCTTGACGACCGGGGTGATAGCTTCGCTCATCAGTGTTGCTCCGCAATACGTACTCTTGGGTCTAGAAGAGAATAAAGAATATCCACCACCAAATTAATCATGATATACATCGCGACCACCACGAGGAGGTAAGCCACGACAACGGGACGATCCAGTTGGAAAATGGAGTCGATGACGAGCTTGCCCATGCCAGGCCAAGCAAAAATTGTTTCCGTCACGATTGCATAAGCAATCACAGAGCCAAGCTCCAGTCCAATAACCGTCACGAGCGGGATGAGGATGTTTTTCAATAGATGGACACCGACCACGCGGCTCGATTTGAGCCCTTTGGCACGAGCGAACTTGATGTAGTCAAGCAGGCCTTGTTCGCGGGTCTGGGCTCGCGTCAGCCGGATAATCAGCGCGAGTTTTAAAAGTGCCAAGTTGAGCGCGGGGAGGAAAGCGTATTTGAGACCTTCCCAACTAAATATTGACAATTGCAGGCCAAAAACATCGGTGGTGGGACCACGGCCTGTCGAGGGTAACCAGCCCAAGGTCACTGCAAAAAATAGAATCAGGAGTAAGCCCACCCAGAAAGTCGGCAAGGAAAAGCCGACGATCGAACTCGTCATGATGAATCTAGAAAAGGGAGAGTTTGGCCTCAGCCCTGCATAAAGACCAAGCGGTATACCGAGAAATACCGAAATCATCATCGCCAGAATAGCCAGCTCCATGGTGGCGGGCATTCTTTCGAAGATGATTTCCAGCGCAGGTTTTGCGTAAACAAAAGAGTTGCCGAGGTTGCCGGTCAGCGCCCCTTTGAGAAAGAGGTAGTACTGTTCGACGACGGGTTTATCGAGACCAAGCGCGACCCGAGCGCGCTCTTTCTCGATTTGATCCGCCTCAGGATGGACCAAAATCTCGATGGGATCTCCAACAAGATAGAGACCCCCGAACACCAAAATTGACGTAACAAACAACACCAACAAGGACTGTGCCAAACGACGAAGAATAAAAGCGGTCACTGGTTACAAGTCCTTTGTGGGTGAGGTGAGACGTTGAGCGTCAATTATTTAGCACGTTTAACGAAATGAGCCAGTGTAGACTGGTCCGCACGGCCAGGGTACTGAACGCCTTTGCGTGAAGCCCAAGTACTGACTTCGTAGTGCAAAGGAATCAGACCCATGAGTTCGATGGCTTTTTCACTAGCAAGCGCCAAGGCGGCATCACGCTGCTTGTCATCAATAATCACGACAGCTTTAGCGATCAAGGCATCTAACTCAGGGCTCGAGAAACGGCCGCGGTTTGCGCCACCCATGCCTGCTTTAGGATTGTTGGTCGCGAGTAGGGCGCGCAAGGGCGAGGAAGTATCCCCCGAGGCCGCACCCCAACCCGCTAGGATGAAAGAAAACTCCAACTTGCTGGCGCGTGAAAAGAAGATGTTGGAGGGCATCGTGTCGACTTTAGTCGGGATGCCGTTACGCGACAGAAACTGTGCCACGGCTTGAGCCGTTGCGCCATCGTTAATGTAGCGGTTATTGGGTGAGTGCAGTGTCACACCAAAACCATTCGGATAGCCTGCTTCGGCCATGAGCTTTTTAGCGCCAGCCGGATCATAGGCATCGGGTTTGAGCTTTTTGCTTGTGCCAAAAAAGACCTCGTCCAGTAGTTGTCCAGCAGGAATAGCCTGACCTTCCATCACGCGAGAAACGATCACGTTTCTATCGATCATCTTGCTGATCGCTTTGCGAACACGCGCATCCGTCAACGGGTTAGCCTCCATTGGTTTGCCATCGGCTGCGGTAATGAACGGAGAGTTTGTCTTGCGATTGCTATCCATGTGCAAATAGATCATACGGTTCGAAACGGCATTAGACACCTCGACGCGCTTGTCTTTCTTGAGTTTGGCAGCGTCTGCGGTGGGCACACCCTCGATCATGTGCACATCACCAGAAAGCAAGGCCGCGACGCGGGCAGGTGCGCTGGTAATGATGCGAAAGGTGACCTTGTCCCAGTCAGGCTTATCACCCCAGTAGTCATTGTTGCGTGTGACGATCACTCGGTCGCCTGAGACATACTGTTGAAAACGGAACGGACCTGTGCCGATCATCGCTTTGCCAGAGTTGAAATCCTCGGTCTTGGCTGTTTCTGCAATGGCCTTAGGCACGATCGCAACGGACACCATGTCGGAGGGCAGCAGAGGATAGGGTGTCTTGGTTTTAAAGCGGATGGTGTGATCGTCGACGATGTTGACGTCAGTAATTGCGCGGACAAACACAGCGAAGGAGGCCGGGCTGTTGGGCACGTTAGGGACGCGCTTAATCGAGGCGGCAACGTCCTGTGCGGTGAAGGGCTCACCGTTATGCCATTTCACGCCTTTGCGGAGTTTAAATTCCCACTCAGTGTCGGATAATGCTTTCCAGGACTCGGCAAGCCCAGGGTAAGTTTTAAGCGCCGCATCCGTTTTGACCAAGGTCTCAAAGACATGGGCAGCCATCGCATTGTTAGGAGTTAGGTTATGAAAATGCGGGTCAACCGTTGTCACGGGCGTCGACAAGGCGATAGAAAGATCTTTGATTTCCTGAGAAAAGGAAACCGTAGACCAAGAGGCTGTCAGGGCGACAGAGGCGGCCAAGGAAGCACCGACCAACAACCGGCGCACCGGGTTCATACCGAATTTTTGTGATTTTGACGCAGTCATGACATAAGTTCCAGATCAAAGTGGTAACGCCTTGCAATATAGCGGCTGGCCACGCAAGTGACAACCGTATTGTCTAATGGTTTCCACTATCTAATTTTGCCTTGACACTCAAAAATCGGATCAGCGTGCTAGCACTGGCATGATGATTTCCGAGGCCGCGCAGATCTTAAACCTAGGCAAGGGTTATCCCGCAACACCTGGAATTTGTAGGGATTCCCAAGTTGCTGACTGGAAAAAAGTCACTGAAGCGGTTCATGCAAAAAAGAAAAATGGTTTGCCAGCTTTGGCATGTGGGTATGATTTCTCATTCATCCATCCATTTTTAGTGTAAAAACGGGGATGTTATTTTGTAATGTAGCAAAGGCGGTTTTTAAATATTTAATCCAACATCAAGTAGGGCTAAGGAGACAACGATGAGCAAAAAAACAAATAGTTTCATCACACGACGTTCTTTCAATGCAGGTTTGCTGTGTGCTGCGCTCGGAACGGTTGGCATGGGTGCGTCTTTTCAGGCGCTTGCGCAACAGCAACCGATCGAGATCAAGCTTGGACACGTGAGTGCGCCTGGCTCTTTATATGATTTGACGGCGACCGAGTTTGCTAAGCGCGCCAACGCAAAGCTTGGCAACAAGGCTAAGGTCGTGGTGTTTGGCTCGAGCCAGCTTGGTGGCGATAAAGAAATGGTTCAGAAGCTCAAGCTCGGCACGCTCGATCTATCGATTCCTTCGAGTGTCATGAGCTCCGAGTCGGATTTGTTCGGTGTTTTTGAGTTGCCCTATCTTGTGCAGGATCGCGAGCACATGAAGCGCATTTCAAAAGAAGTCGTTTGGCCAACACTGGTGCCTGCCGCTGAGAAAAAAGGGTTGAAGATTATCGGTGTTTGGGAAAACGGCTATCGACACATCACCAACAACAAAAAGCCCATCGTCAAGCCTGAGGATCTCAAGGGGATCAAGTTGCGCGTCCCCGAAGGCAAGTGGCGCGTGCGCATGTTCCAAGACTATGGCGCCAATCCAAGCCCGATGAAATTCTCTGAGTTGTTCACTGCGCTGCAAACAGGCGTGATGGATGGCCAGGAAAATCCGCTGACGCAGATTTTTTCTTCTAAGCTGCACGAAGCACAGAAATATATCTCGATGTCGGGTCATGTTTACGTTCCATCATACTTAACTGCGGGCTCACGCAAGTGGGAAAAGTTGCCTGCAGATGTCCGAAAGATTCTTGAGGAAACTGCGATCGAGGTTCAAGACTATGCCTATCAGATGGGCGCAAAAGGCGATAACGAGTTGCTCGCAAAAATTACGGCGGGTGGCAAGACTGCTTCCAATGACGTAGATAAAAAGGCGTTTGTCGATGCCAGCAAACAGATTTACGCTGATTTCGGTAAAGAGGTCAACGGTGCTCCAGCCTTGATCAACAAGGTCAATTCACTTCGTTAATAAAAAGTAAAAAGGTAAGGGCGCCTGCTTGGGTGGGCGCTCTTTGACTTTAGTCTCTCAGTAGGAGCTTCTTTTATGTCGCAGGCGGCAACGATGCCCTCGGACTATGGACGGTTGCGCACCATCTATGGCCAATTTCTAACGCTGGTAGTGAGTATTTTAATGGTGACCTTATTTATTGAGGTGACCTTGGGCGTTATTTTTCGGACGATAGGACAACCATTAGTTTGGTATGACGAAGTTGCTTCAATCTTGTTAGCGTGGCTGACGTTTTATGGTTCTGCACTTGCGTCGTTTAATCGAGCCCACATCGGTTGTCCGGAAATTGTCGACATGTGTGCGCCGAAATTCAAACGCGCACTAGGTGTCGTTTCACAGATCATAGTGATAGTTTTTTTCGGAACGCTGGGTTGGTATGGCATGGAGATTATGCCTATCCTGGCGACTGACTTTATGTCGAGTCTTCCGGATGTGTCGATGGCGGTTGCTCAGTCCGTGATTCCAATTTCAGCGGTACTGATTCTGATCGGAGAGTTTCTAGCTCTTTATGATCTTCTCGTCAAACCGATTCAGGACTGAGGCCGCATCATGCAAACCATTATCTTGATTTTCGGCGCTGTCTTAGCGCTTGTCTTTATCAATATCCCGATCGCTGTTTCCTTGGGGGTCGTCGCGACGATTGCGATGGTGCTCTCCAGTGGTGCAGATATCATGCCCAACCTTCCGGTTGTGATGTATCAGAGCGCCACGAATTTTCCTTTGTTGGCGATCCCTTTGTTTATCTTGGCTGGCGCCATCATGAACTCCTCAGGGATTTCACATCGTCTTGTCGAGTTGGCTTCAGCGCTGTTTGGTTGGATTCGCGGCGGCTTGGCGCATGTCAATATTGGTACCTCCTTGTTCTTTGCCGAGATCTCTGGCTCTGCGGTCGCTGACGTCGCTGCCTTAGGCTCGGTCTTGATTCCTGAGATGAAACGCAAGGGCTACTCCGCGGCATTTAGTGCCGCGGTGACATCATCGTCGGCGACGTTGGCGGTGATTATTCCGCCTTCGATTCCAATGATTCTCTACGCGGTCATGGCCGAGACTTCTGTTGTGAAGCTCTTTGTCGCGGGTATCGTTCCGGGTCTAATTGGCGGTTTGGGCATGATGGTGCTGTCCTACTTTCTCGCCAAACGCTATAACTTGCCGATCGAAGACAAGTTTTCTGGCCGAAGAGTGTGGAAGGCGATGCTCGGTGCCGGCTGGGCCTTGCTGCTGCCCTTCATCATTTTAGGGGGTATTTTTGGTGGCGTGGTGACTGCGACCGAGGGTGCAGCACTTGCAGTGGTGGCGGCACTCTTTTTTGGTTTGGTGATTTACCGCGAACTCGACTGGGCGCATTTAAAAGCGTCTGTCGTTGAGGGTGGAGTGCAGACCGCCACCGTGATGCTACTTGTGGCGGCCAGCGGTTTGCTTGGCACATACCTGACCGAGGCCTCCGCCCCACAGCAACTGGCGGCACATGTGTCCGAGTTCACCTCCAATAAGTACGCCGTGCTTGGCTTGCTCAATGTTCTTTTTCTCGTCTTAGGCGTTTTCTTGCATTCAGCAGC
>CAMBLP010000120.1 GCA_945868195.1 Bordetella parapertussis | reverse complement strand
CCCACTCGAAAAGGGTATCTTGCTTTTCAGACAGGAGGCGGAGCGCCTTTCGAGACGCTCGCGGAACTCTTTGATCGACCAGAGTTTCGTGAAAAACGTTTCTCCAGCCCTCCCGAGCGTGAAAAGCGCGTGCCAGAGGTCAAGGCGTTACTCGAGGAGTGTGTGGCTAATCGAGAAGCCAAAGAAGTTTTTCTCGCAGGCGCGCAAAAACGTTTACTGCTTGGTGTCGTGCAGAGTGCAGCAGACTTATTGAGTTGTGAACACCTCCAAGAACGACAGGCGTTCACCGCGCTAGAACATCCAGCAACCGATACACACTTTCGCTTTCCTGCCGAGCTCGCCAAACTTTCGCTCACCCCAACCTCAGTGCGTCGACGTTCACCGATGCTTGACGAGCATCGCGATGAAATTCTCGCTTTGATTGGGAGTCGTACATGACAAAAGCCACCTTGCCTTTGAACGGAATGCGTGTACTGGATTTGTCCTATGTCTTCGCAGTGCCATATATGGCCGGCCTCTTGAGCGATCTCGGCGCCGAAGTCATCAAAATTGAAGCGCCACATAAACTCGATCAAACGCGCGGCAGAGCCTTTGGTCCTTATTTGGATAATGATCCAGCTCAAGATCCCTGGAATCGTTCCGGCATTTTTTATGTCGTGAATCGCGGCAAACGCTCCCTTGCTATGGACTTGAGTCAACCAGAGGGTCAGGAAATATTTCGTGAACTTGTCGCTAAGAGCGATATCGTTCTTGAAAACTTCACACCGCGCGTGATGCGCAAATGGGGTTTGAACTACGACGAGCTTAAAAAAATTAAACCCTCCCTCATTATGTTGTCTAACACCGGCTATGGCTCTACAGGACCTTGGTCGTCCTTCCCCAGCCAAGGTACAACCTTGGAAGCGACCATGGGGATTACCTTTTACACGGGCTATCGAGGGGGCAAGCCTTGGAAAGTGGGACAGTCGTATCCTGACTTTATTGCATGCTGGGCCGGGCTCAATGGCCTATGGGCGGCTATCGCACACATGCGAAAAACGGGTCAAGGACAATGGGTTGACGTTGGCATGTATCAACTCGGCGTTGCATTGATGCCCGAACCGCTACTGCAAAAGCAGTTAGATGGGACCGAGCCTGTCAGGATGGGTAACGAGCATGCCGAACACGTGCCAAGCAATCTTTATCAGACGAAAGGGACAGATCAATGGCTCGCACTGAGTATTCAAACAGATGGTCAGTGGGCGACACTGACGGTCTTGATGCAGCAACCTGAACTGGCGAGCGATCCACGCTTTTGCACCGCTACCGCGCGACAGCACAACAGAAGCGCGGTCAACGCACTCGTTGCCGCCTGGTGCCTGACACACACCCCGCAAGCGCTATTCGAGCAATTGCAGACTCATGGCATTGCTGCGGCACCCGTCTTAAACAGCAGGGACTTACTGCGCGATCCTCATCTCAAACATCGCAACTTTTACGAAACGGTTATACACCCGGAACCTATCGGTGAACGCCCGCTTATTGGGCGACCCTACAAGCTGCGCTTTCGCGACGCCCATATTAAGAAACCTGGGCCTCGTTTTGGAGAGGACAATGACAGCATCCTCAGAGAGATTCTCGGGAAAACCCCTGAACAAATTTCCGCGCTTAAAGACTCTAATGTGGTGTCGGACTTTCCAACCCATCCAGGTCTATCTGGAACGATGGATACCGAATCGATGCTAAAACTTAAAACACTCATTGCCGTCGATCAAAATTACCGAACGAAGTAAGGAGCACACTGTGCAAGTCATCAGTCGAAGTATGGGATACATCGGTGCGGGAACCGCTGGCGTTTTATTGTCATCGGGTTATCTGCATATGACTCTCGAACTTCCGATGGGTGAAATGGATCAGCCTGGCGCGGGTGTGTTTCCCGTGCTGGTCGCGGGCATCCTTTTCGTCGCGAGCGTTTCTGCTTTATGGGAAGGTTGGCAAAACAGGAACAACAGCCCCACTCTCGAGCTGCCTGAGGGCTCAGACCGTATTCGATTGCTCAAGATGGTCGGTCTGCTACTGATTTATTTTCTCGCCATTCCCTGGGCGGGTTTTTCGTTGAGCAGCATTCTTTTTTGTATGTTGCTGATACGCCTGCTATCAAATCTTGATTGGAAACGCTGCGCGCTTTATGCCTTTTTAATGACTGCCGTGATCCATCTGATTTTCATCACGACCATCAAAGTACCCATGCCAGCAGGCGTACTCATCGACTTTTTCAGGAACTGAGATGGAAGCGATCGAAGGTCTCCTCTACGGTCTCGGCGTTGCATTCACGCTAAACAACTTATTAGCCGCACTCGTTGGTGCACTCGCAGGCACGTTAATTGGCGTTTTGCCAGGTCTAGGTCCAACAGCGGGTATCGCGATGATCCTGCCTTTAACTTATGCATTGGATCCTACCAGTGGCTTAATCATGATGGCGGGCATGTATTACGGGGCGATGTATGGCGGTTCGACGACGGCTATTCTCATCAACATGCCCGGCGAGTCCGCCTCTGTCATTACCTGCATTGATGGCTATAAACTCACTAAAAAAGGTCGTGCGGGTGCGGTGCTCACCATTGTCGCGATCGGCTCATTTGTAGGAGGTGGTCTTTCAGTTCTTGGCGTCATGCTGTTCGCACCCGCCTTGGCTAATTTTGGTTTACTGTTTGGTCCGGCCGAGTTCTTTGCGTTGACGGCTGGAGGACTTATATTATTTTCACGTATTTCTGGCGGCACCTTAGCCGCTGGCATTTTCCCGATGGCGGTTGGACTCATGCTGAGCACCGTGGGTCAGGAAATCGTGACTGGTGCAGATCGCTTCACCTTTGGTATTCGAGACCTCACGCTTGGCGTTGAGCTTGTCGCCCTTGTCGTCGGTCTGTACGGCGTGACTGAAATCATGTCGGTCGTAGAGTCGTTGCAAAAACAAGGCAAGCCAATTCCCGTCAAGCTCAAAGAAATGTTTCCCTCGCGAGAGGAGTGGCGACGTTCCTGGGGACCGTATGGTCGCGGAACGGCGCTGGGCTTTGTGCTTGGTCTCTTACCCGGACCCTCAGCGACGATGGCGAGTTTTGCTTCCTATCGACTAGAAAAAGGGGTGTCGAAATACAAAGAACAATTAGGAGACGGCGCCATCGAAGGCGTCGCGGGCCCTGAGACTGCAAATAACGCTGCCGCCACCTCCTCCATGGTGCCATTGCTTGCGCTTGGTGTCCCGTTTGGCTCTGTCACGGCGCTGATGCTGGCTGCAATGATGGTACATGGCGTACAACCCGGCCCGATGATGATGACCTCGCACCCCGAAATATTCTGGGGTGTGATTGCTTCAATGCTGATCGGCAACGCGATGCTCGTCGTCTTAAATATTCCCTTGATCGGTCTGTGGGTGAGTTTGCTTAGAGTTCCAAACCATGTTTTTCTGCCCATCATCTTGATGGTCGCCACAATTGGTTGCTATAGCGTGCGTAATAGCATGGTGGATGTCTACATGCTCTGGGCAGTCGCGATGATTGGGTATGCGTTACGCAAGCTCGAGTTTCAACTCGCCCCCTTAGTCGTTGGCGTTGTACTCGGGCCCTTGATTGAAAAGCACTTGCGCGAAGGTTTATTTATGAGCCTGGGCGATGTATCTGTTTTTTACACGAGCCCGATCGCCATCGGGATCTGGTCTGTGGTTATCATCGTCTTGCTACTAGAACCGCTGCGCTCACTTTACGGCAAAATGTTCGGCGTCAAGGTTAAAAAGCTTATCCCGGAGAGTTCGGAGTAGCTTCGACTTTCACCCAGCCTGGATCAAGACCAATCGCGCCCTGCTTAGCCAGGACGTTAATCTGCTCTTGCGCATAACCCATTTCAGTCAGTATTTCTGCCGTGTGCTGACCCAATCTCGGAGGAGGCAGACGCACTGACCCTGGCGAATCGCTAAACTTGATGGGCAGCCCTGCCATCGACATCATTCCCAGACCTTCTAGCTCGATTTCCTGCACCATGTCACGCGCCAGCACTTGCGGTTGCTCCACAACTTTATCAATCGTATTGACCGGCGAGCACGGTACATCATTTTCTTTTAAACGCTTTTCCCAGTAAGCCAAAGGCTGCTTAATAATTTCTGCACTGATCAATTTAATCAATAGCGTGCGATTCGATGCACGCATTTGAGGGTCGATGAAACGCGGATCTTTCAACCAGTCTGGTTGCTCAAGCGCCGCACAGAGTCCTTTCCACATGCGCTGATTGAAAGCAGAAATCACAATCCACTGATCGCTTGCCTGGTAGGCGCGATAGGTTGGACTTGTCAATGCGCCACTTCCGCTAGGACCAGGCACCTCTCCATTTGAGAAATAGCGCGTAAAAAACTGTGCCATCATGGCGATATGCCCCTCGAGCAGCGAGGTGTCCACCCTCTGTCCACGACCTGTCCTATGCCTTGTTTCAAGCGCCATCATCACCCCGATCGCACCAAACATACCGCCTCCCACATCGGCAACGGACATGCCCATTTTCGCCGGACTACCCTCGGGATCGCCAGTAATGCTCATCGAACCTGCATAGGCTTGCATAAACAAATCATTCGCCGGCTCTTTACTCAACGGGCCGGTAGCACCAAAGCCACTAATCGCACAATAGATCAAACGTGGATTGATCCGTGACAAACTTTCATAGTCCAAACCCAATCGCTCCAACGCCCCCACGCGATAGTTATGCACCAAAACATCAGCGTCTTCGATCAGGGAACGCGCAATTCGTACACCTTCTTCAGTTTTTAGATCGAGCGCCATCCCGCGCTTGTTTCGATTCGCCGATGCATAGTAATAACCCATCGCACCGTAAAAATAAGGCGACCAGGCGCGACTGTCATCGCCTACTTCGGTGCGTTCGATTTTGATCACATCGGCGCCGTAGTCTCCGAGCAACATGCCGCAAAAAGGACCGGCCATCGCCACACTAATTTCAACAACCTTGATTCCTGCAAGCGGTGCTGTCATATCTTGGTCTCATCCGATGGATAACAATCATTTTTATAATTCGATTCGATAGCGCCGCATGATTTCTTCGTGGGTCTCAAAGACACCTTCAATCGCAGCCTGTTCGTTGATCATGTCAACCATTGTCGGTAATTGACTTCGCTCAATCTGGCTCGTGCTATCCCAAAGTTTTGAACGCATAAACGCTTTTGCACAATGCAAATAAGCTTGTTGCACCTTGACGCGAATCACAAGTTTTGGCGCGCGCACCTCTGTCGTGCACTGCGCGATATCCGCGGGAGCCACGCTTAATTCAGCTGCGCCATTCACACGCAACGTCTCGTCCACTCCCGGGATCAAAAACAACAAGCCGAGACGCCCTGTGTGAATGATATTTTCCAGTGTATCGAGACGGTTATTGCCAGGCGAATCCGGAATCAACAAGGTATTGTCATCGATGATTTTGACGAAACCTGGCGGACCACCGCGAGGGGATGCGTCAAGTACCTTGTCGCCCCCCATGCTCGACAGCACCACAAACGGAGACAGACTGATGTAATGCTTGCAATGCCTGTCCAAAGCGGCCAATTGCTTTTTAACCGCCCGCTCTTTAGGCGTCGCATAGAGCGTTCTGAGCTGTTCGAGCGTTTCTATTTTCATCACACTAGTCCAGTGTCGCGACAATTTTTCCAAAATGTTTGTTGGTGCGCATCCGCTCAAAAGCCTGCGCGATATCCGCAAAGGCAAAAGTGCTGTCGATTGGAAGCGACAATTTTCCCGACTCAAGATGCGCACCCAAGTCGCCTAATGCCAATGAGGTAATACTTCTGACCTCTTCCACACTACGTGTACGGAAGGTCACGCCGGTGTATTTGATGCGCTTAAGTGCATGTAAATCGAAATCAAACTCTGCAAAACGTCCCGCCATGCGCCCAACGTTGACGATTCGGCCCAAGATCGCGCAGGCCTCCAAGTTTTGCGTACCGAATGGTCCGGAGAGTTGATCGATGATCAAGTCGACTCCTTTTCCACCACTCGCTTCGATCGCATGCTGGGGCCACTGCGGATCACTATTGTCAATCGCGAAATCAGCGCCAAATTTGGTGAGTTGCGCGCGTCTCTCAGGCGTTGTCGACGTGCCAATCACGGTTTTAGCACCCATCAGCTTGGCGATT
>CAMBLP010000119.1 GCA_945868195.1 Bordetella parapertussis | reverse complement strand
ATACCGTGACATTGATTCGAGGTGAGGATTTAGGCTCTTTGCCGTATTCGCCTCCTCTTTATCACGAACTAAAGTCCATCTCGCACCTTCCTCTTGGCGTGTATTCGGCAGCGATAGGACTCATCGAAAACCCAACGGAACAACGTTGGATAGAAAGGCTGAGTGCGTTGCGCAAACAAGTAGACAGTGCTGAGGTAGATCTGGCTAAAGCATCCTTTACTGAGTCACAAAGGGTCCGTCAGCAGAATATCCTGTCTCTATCACGTACCTATCTTGATGAAATTTTGAAAAGCAAAAGTATCGCCACAGCGTCGGTGAACCAGTACGCACGTGCTCTCGCACCGCTCCTACTTGGTAATGCCGCAGATGCTGCAAGTGTTCAGATCGACGCTCTTGATCACGCTGTACGTGAACTGACTAAAAAATTGAAACCTGGAGAGTTCGAGAAAGCAATCGCGGTCATTACAGGTCCAAAAACACCCCGTGAAGGGAATCTGCAGTTCCAGTATTTTGTTTATGCATTCGGCCCCGGCACTGCCGGAACAAGAGTGCTTTATATGGAAAGCATTTTTGATCGTGAAGCGGCACTGGGAGTCCTGAGAACAGTATTAAATGACCGCATGGCCAGTCAAGCTTTCTTCGGAGACACTTATCGTCTGGAGCGTGACATGATGGCCGATGGCGCGACCGTCGAATTGATCCGACGGTTCGGCCACCTCGGCAATCAACCGAATTCACTTGTAAACAAAATCCCTCAAGGTCAGTGATATGGAGGGCACATAAGTGACCACCATCAGACAACAAAATATCACGACAATAAACGGAATCAGTCGACCCACGATTTGATCGAGCGAAATACGTGCGATGGTACATGCGGCGAACAAGTTGACTCCGAAAGGAGGCGTGATCATGCCCATGGCCAGGTTGATGACCATGATTAGTCCGAAATGAACGGGATCGACACCAAAATGAATGGCAACTGGCACCAAGATGGGTGCCAAGACAAGGATCGCCGCGCTTGTTTCAATAAACATGCCGATCACAAACAAGGCAATATTGACGCCTAGTAAAAACATGGCGGGTGATTCAAGCACCATACTGAGCCAGCGACCAATTTCACCAGGTACGCCCGCGCGTGTTAATAAAAATGCGAAGAGTCCTGCGTTTGCGATGATGAACATAATCACTGCGCTAGACACAGCAGATTTTTTCAAAATTGGAAACAAGTTGCGGGGCTTGATTTCACCGTACACCACCATGCCAACAAAGAGGGCGTAAAAAACAGCGACGGCCGCGGCTTCGGTGGGGGTGAAGATGCCACCATAAATGCCGCCCAAAATAATGACTGGCATCAATAAGGCCCATACCGCTTGAATAGTCGCACGTCCCACACTCAATCGCCCTTCGCCATCATTCTTCCCCCAGCCTTTCCATCGGCAGTAAAGATGAACAAAGACCATCAGGGATATGCCGATAAAGATACCGGGACCAAACCCTGCGATAAACAACTCACCGATAGAAACCTCTGCAGCAACACCGTACAGGATCAGAGGAATCGAAGGGGGGATCACGACACCTAGTTCTGCGCTAGTCGCTTGAAGCGCAGCCGCATAGTTCGTCGGGTAACCGTGTTTGATTAAGGCTGGTATTAAAATAGCCCCGATAGCAAAGGTCGTGGCAACGCTCGAACCCGACACTGCAGCAAAAATCATGCAGGTCAGCACGCAGGTCATCGGCAAGCCGCCTTGCACGCCCCCGACGATACTTTTTGCAAACTCTACGAGCCGTCGTGAAATACCGCCGGTCTCCATGAGATTGCCAGCAAGAATGAAAAATGGAATCGCCGCCAAAGGGAACTTGTTCAAAGAGTTAAACATCTCTTTGACTGAAATCAACATATTGATGTTGGCGATCTGAATACCCAAAATCGCTGCGAGTCCGATCGATACGGCCACAGAGATCGTCAGCGTAAAGCACAGCATCATCGTAATCAGCATCGTGATGCTCATTGTGCGGCCTCTAATTCACCATTTATAGGATCAAAAAATTGCGCCACAATCGCTGGTATGCAGAACAAACTTCCAACGGGTAGGGCCAAGTAGGCCCAAAACATGGTGACACCTTCAAGGCCAATGACACTTTGCATTCGGCCGCGTGTGGCATAGTCCCAGCCCCACCAAATGATTGTGATGACTAAAGTCAGTGCCGCGATACAAGTACAAAAAGATAAAATACGCTTGCCGAGAGGGCCGACCAGGCGCGCCAGCATATCAACGCTCACCATCGCGCCGACTCTAAAGGCGTAGGGGATTCCCATAAAGACCATCCAGATCAGACTGAAGCGAATGAGAACTTCTGTCCATTCGGCTGGGATTTCCAGCACAAACCGCATGATGACCTGAAAGAGTCCGAGCGTGACGGCGAGAGCCATCATCAGGCAGGAAACGATTATTGAGACACGGGTTGTTAGATTTTCTAACGCAAAGAAATACCGTTTCATTCCGATTCCAGAAAGAATGGGCGCAGCACTTGCGCGCTACGCCCATATTAGATGCTTCTTAATTACTTATAGTTACGGATGGCGTCGATTTTATCTTTACCAAATTCTTTTTCAAATTGTGCATTGACGGGTTTGAGTTTCGCGACAAAGGCAGCTTTGTCGACATTTTCGACGACTAACATGCCTTTCTTCCGTAACTCAGCCACACCACTCGCATCATCTTGATCAACGCGTGCGCGTTGAGCCTGAGAGGCAACTTTCGCCGCGTCTAAGAACACTTTTTGATCGGCGGGTGACAGTTTGTCAAAAGCGGCTTTGTTCATCAGAAAAATGGCAGGACTGTAAACGTGACCAGTGAGTGTCATGTGCTTTTGTACTTGGTCAAACTTTGCAGCCATAATGACCGAAAGTGGGTTTTCTTGACCATCCACAACGCCTTGTTGCAAGGCCGTAAAGACCTCTGGGAAAGCCATCGGAGTTGTGATGATCCCAAAGCCCTTGTATGCGGCGACATGGACGGGATTTTCCATTGTGCGCATCTTGAGACCTTTTAAGTCATCGGGTCCATTCACGGGCCTCTTGCTATTGGTCATGTGTCGCACGCCATTCTCAGACCATGCCAGTGCTTTGAAGCCTTTACTATCAAACTCTTTGAGCATAGCCTGACCAATAGGGCCGTCTAGGACAGCACGTGCGTGGGCTTTGTCACGGAATAAAAATGGGATATCTAAAATACGAACTGCAGGCACAAAATTGGGCACTGGTCCAGTGCTTGTGCCCGTGAGTTCCTGCGTGCCTAACTGAACGGACTCAATGCTTTCTCGTTCTCCACCCAGGCTGCCTGAATAAAAGTTTTTAATAATGATGCGGCCTTTTGTGCCTTTTTCTACTTCTTGGGCAAGCACATCAATCCCCACACCCTGATGCGAGTTTTGTGCGACAGAGATACTGTTTCGCATCACGGTTTGTGAATATGCAGTAGTGGCTAGACCAAGGGTCAGGACACCGGCCATGACGATCGTTGCGCGTTGTATCAGTTTCATAAACTTCTCCAGATCTGGGTGACAGAGCGGCTGAGCAGAAATAGCGTCAAGCGCTGGGCTAAGTATAATTATATTGACTACGTTAAGATTATTGTGCTTCTGCAGCTGATGCTAAAAGAAAAGATCAATTTCGGGGCTAGGTAGTATCCCTTGGGTGAGGACTGAAATTTGACGAAATCAGCCATTGTTTCAATGACAAGCCACCAAAAGCAAAAAACCCTAGCGCGAACGCTAGGGTTTTTATCATTCTTATTGGTATTTATTGCCCAGCGAATTCGAGTGATGAGTGGTGCAACACAATACGCATCTGCCCTTTGTCGTCTTTAACCCAACCCCATGTTTTGTCCACAGTAGTGACGCCTCCCTTTTTGTCAGTAATTTAAACGTTTTAGCTTGGCATTTTAAAAATCGTTTCGTATTTTGAAAGGCCATTCACTTTGCTCATTTCAAATTATGTTGAATGGATTGGCTATATTTTTCTTAAATTGCGGACTAACCGCTTTAAAATAGCTCAACTCATAACACCCCGCATTAGTTTCAATCCGGGCTAAATTCAATCAACACGCAGCACTGCATCATGCTCCCTTATCCTGAGTCTCTTTGGCAAATCCTCTTGGTTGCAGCGCTATTGATCGCCGCTGTCATCAATGCGGTCCATCAGGCCGAAGTTATTGCGCATAAAACTGGCGAACCATTTGGTACGTTGGTTTTAGCGTTATGCGTCACAATTATTGAGGT
Source organism: Bordetella parapertussis (assembly GCA_945868195.1). Taxonomy (GTDB): domain Bacteria; phylum Pseudomonadota; class Gammaproteobacteria; order Burkholderiales; family Burkholderiaceae_B; genus Zwartia. The sequence continues at coordinate 1,923 of CAMBLP010000119.1, read as the reverse complement.
CGCTTTAATTGTTTCAATTATGTTGTCGGCAGGTGAAGACGGTGCATTAATCGCGCGCGATGCTGTTTTTGCCACGGTCATGATTGTCATGAATGGGATTATTGGGATATCGATATTTTTAGGTGGTTTACGACACCGCGTTTTATCGTTTCGCATTGAGGGCAGCAATTCGAGCTTGACCGTCTTGATTGCACTAGCAATTCTGACCCTAGTGATGCCTAACTTTACAACCACAACACTAGGTCCTACCTTTTCAGATAGTCAATTGATATTTGCAGGTGCTATGTCTTTAGTGCTTTATGGTACCTTTGTGTTCGTACAAACGATTCGGCATCGCGATTATTTTCTGCAACAAAGCGAGGCTGAACTTGCGAATCCCGTCAGTCATGCTTCCCCTCCCTCGAATCTAAAAACACTTGTTAGCGGTATCTTATTGCTGATTTCGCTAATCTTAGTGGTCCTCCTTGCCAAAGCCTTAAGCCCGTCTATTGAAGTAGCAATCGATGAGATGGGTGCGCCACGCGCAGTCGTGGGAATTGCAATCGCCTTGCTGGTTTTGCTGCCAGAGGGCGTCGCCGCAACGCGTGCTGGATTTAATAACCGCCTACAAAATAGCTTAAACCTTTCTATCGGTTCGGCGCTAGCAAGCATTGGGCTGACAATTCCAGCCGTTGCCTTCGTTTCGATTATGTTCGATTTACCCATAAGCTTAGGTATCGACGCATTAGGTATGACCTTTTTAGGACTTACTTTTTTACTCAGCATCCTAACGATCGCAGTCGGTCGTGCAACGATACTTCAAGGTGCAGTTCATTTAGTGATATTTGCTGCATATCTCTTTTTGAGTCTGATTCCCTAAAAGTTCTTCTGCGACATTAAAACTGCCGTTCCTTTTAGAAATTTCATGATGATTATTCGAAAAGTCGGAGCGAGCCTTACATTGTTTGCAATCGCCGCTCTTGCAAATAGTCAATCGACACCTTCTATTTTCTACACTCCAGAATACTTCGCAAACTGGGGCCTTCAACACACATATGCCGCAGATGCTTGGGCACTAGGCTTTACCGGCAAGGGTGTCAGACTCGGAATCGTAGATGGTCCGGCTCAATTGAGTCATCCAGAGTTTATGGGTCGTGTTGTTGCACCATTATTACAGCCGCCCTTTCCAGCCCCTGGTTATCCTAATTTGCCTGATCACGGCACCCATGTCATGGGAGTTGCTGCGGCTGCACGCGATGGTCAAGGCATGGTGGGCGTAGCACACGATGCTTCGATTGCTCACGTAACGATATTGGGTGATCCAGGTTATCCCGCGTCGAATAACTGGACACAAGATTTATTAGATGCAAAGGTTGCTGTCATGAACGGAAGCTTTGGACCGTTTGCTACACCTTGGCCTTTAATTCCCGCAGGGAGCCGAGATGGTGGACCTAATCCAAACTACCAAATTGTTAATTTCCAGTTCTTGTCTGGGGGCCAAATAATGAGTTACGTATCAGAGATAAAGAAATTCGCTGATGCTGACATCGTTATGGTCTTTTCAGCGGGTAACCAACGCGAACCTTTTTTACAGCCATTGGCTGCAAAAGTACCCGCGGGTCATGTCATCATCCCCCTCATTACACCAGCCAATACCGCGCTTGGCTATACGAGTCATCCGGCAGATGCTGTTTATCGTATTTATACGGGTGCGGCTGATAAAGAAAATCCCTCTACTTGGGACAGTAACCAGATTCCATTCGGCGATCTTGATAAAACGGACTTCTCAAGCGCGGCCGGCTCGCTGATTGCGGTGACCGCTGCGAATATCGATCAAAATACCGGTGCGGTCACACTCGCTGATTTCAGTAATCAGTGCGGTCTGACTGCCGATTGGTGTATCACTGCACCTGGGGTAGCAATTTATTCGACATTCCCGATGGA
>CAMBLP010000118.1 GCA_945868195.1 Bordetella parapertussis | reverse complement strand
AGATTATCCTAGCCCACGAGCGCGTCGGCGGCGGGAATAACTCACCAGACTATTTGCCCGCACTCCAAAAAGAATTGCTGGCAGTGATCTCGAAATATGTGCAGATCAACCCCGAGGACATCAAGGTCCAATTTGATCGTCAAGACAGTATTGAAGTGCTTGAAGTCAAAATCGAGATGCCTCAGCGCTAAATCTGCACGTTTGCGCAAAAGGTGAATACTCTTTCGTGAACATCGCTCATCCTTTCTTGATACGGGCTCGAAGCCATCCCGAACTCAACGCGATCACTCACGCGGGACACACTGTCCTTTTTGGTGATTTAGCACAGCGCATACTTGGGCTCGCGGGCGCACTTCAACATATAAAGGGGTTGAAAACAGGCGCACGCATCTTGATTTTCATGGAAAACAGACGCGAAGCCATGGAGGTTCTGTTTGCAACCTGGGCTGCCGGCTTCTGCGCAGTCCCCATCAATGCCAAACTGCACCCAAAGGAAATCAAACCCATCGCGAGTGATTGTGGTGCGAGCATTATTTTCACCAGCCAGTCGCTCTACCCAGGGCTTTATCAAGCGCTATCAGGCGAACTCGAACATTGCGAAATCTTGAGTGTCGATGATCTCGAGTACGAAAGCAACGTCAAACACGCTCCGATTGCCTGCGTCGACAAACACCCTGATGACTTGGCATGGATTTTTTATACTAGCGGAACGACGGGTACTCCAAAAGGAGCCATGCTTTCCCACCGGAACTTGATGACGATGTGTCTGCAATATTGCGCCGATGTCGATCAAGTATTGCCAGGCCAGACCATGCTCCATGTTGCTCCGCTCTCGCATGGTTCGGGCCTGTATGCTTTGCCACATTTATTTGGTGGCGGACATCAAGTCATTGAAAGTGCGTTTACCACTGACATCGTCTTTGAGTCCCTGCAGCGCTACCCCGAAGTCTCTATCTTTGCCGCGCCGACGATGCTCTCAAGACTGAACCGTTCAGCGCATGGCGTCAATAACCCCGCAGGCAACCTCCTGACCGCCTATTACGGAGGCGGTCCGATGTACGTCAGCGATCTCCTACAAACGCTTGATCTGTTTGGTCCAAAACTCTTTCAAGTCTACGGTCAAGGCGAGAGTCCAATGACGATCACAGGCTTGTCAAAACGCGACCACGAAGGCACGCGCGACACGCGTCATCTGGCAAGACTGGCCTCCTGCGGTACAGCTCGAACGGGGGTTGAACTGCGCTTGGTGGATGATGAGGGACATGAAGTCAAAAACGGAGAGCTTGGCGAAGTCATCACGCGTAGCGACACGAGAATGCTTGGATATTGGAACAACGAAAAAGCAACACGCTCCACTATCCGGGATGGATGGCTCTGGACAGGAGACATCGGCACGATGGATGAGATGGGATATCTCACACTGAGGGACCGCTCCAAAGATATGATCATCCGTGGCGGCAGCAATATTTATCCTCGAGAAATCGAAGAAGTTTTGCTGCGGCATCCGGCCATCATCGAAGTCTCCGTCGTGGGACGTGAGCATGCTGATCTCGGTGAAGAGCCCGTTGCATTTGTCGTCACGCAACCAGGACACATTGTCACAAGCGAAGAGATGGACACACTGTGCCTTGAAAATATGGCGCGCTTTAAACGTCCACGCGAATACATCTTTAGTGAAAGTTTGCCAAAAAACAACTACGGGAAAATCTTGAAAACAGAGTTACGCAAAATTTTCCAACCCATCAAAAAATGATTTCAATGGCTCTTTGTCGCTTGGGTTGAAGCTTTAACGCAGCGCCTTGTAGCGAATCCGCTTGGGCGCTGCACCCGCCTCGCCTAAGCGACGTCTCTTGTCCGCTTCGTATTCCTGATAGTTACCATCAAAGAACACGACCTGCGAATCGCCCTCGAACGCAAGGATGTGCGTAGCAATACGATCGAGAAACCAACGATCGTGACTGATCACCATCACAGAGCCTGCAAACTCAAGGAGCGCATCCTCGAGTGCGCGCAAGGTTTCTACGTCCAGATCGTTTGAAGGCTCGTCCAGCAACAACACGTTACCGCCCGTGATAAGTGTTTTAGCCAAATGCAGACGGCCACGCTCACCACCGGACAACTGCCCAACCATCTTGCCTTGATCCGCGCCTTTGAAATTGAAACGCCCTAGGTAAGCGCGCGCCGGCATTTCAAAACGACCCACCGTCAACAGATCTGCGCCGTCGGAAATTGTGTCAAACACTGTCTTGGCATCAGGCAAGGCATCGCGGGACTGATCGACAAAGGCGATCTTGACGGTCTGACCGATGTTGACCTCGCCACTGTCAGGCTTGTCCTGTCCGGCGATCATGCGAAACAGTGTTGATTTACCAGCGCCATTAGGACCAATGATGCCAACAATCGCACCTGGTGGAACTCGGAAGCTCACGTTGTCCATTAGCAGCTTGTCGCCGAAGGCCTTGGTGACATTGACGAACTCGATCGCTTCGTTACCCAGGCGCTCGGCCACAGGAATAAAGATCTCCTGGGTTTCGTTACGCTTTTGATATTCGTGGGAGGAGAGCTCCTCAAAGCGTGTCATTCGTGCCTTGGCTTTAGCTTGACGGCCCTTGGCGTTTTGACGCACCCACTCCAATTCTTTCTTGATGGTTTTCTGGCGGGCCGACTCACTCGCCTCTTCTTGCTGAAGACGGTCGTTCTTTTGTTCGAGCCAGGAGCTGTAGTTGCCTTTCCAGGGAATGCCGTGACCGCGGTCGAGTTCGAGAATCCACTCAGCGGCATTGTCTAGAAAGTAACGATCGTGGGTCACGCCCACGACGGTACCGGGAAACTTTGCCAGAAACTGCTCCAGCCACTCGACGCTCTCGGCATCGAGGTGGTTGGTGGGCTCGTCTAGCAGCAACATGTCTGGCTTGGACAGCAACAAACGGCACAACGCCACGCGGCGTTTTTCACCACCGGAGAGCTTGCCGACATTGGCATCCCAGGGTGGCAAGCGCAGCGCATCAGCGGCGATTTCCATTTGTGTTTCGGTATCGTCCGAACCGCTTGAGGCGGCCGCAGAAATAATGGCCTCTAAATTGGCCTGCTCGGCGGCGAGTGCATCAAAGTCGGCATCGGGCTCGGCATAGGCCGCATACACCTCATCCAGGCGCTTTTTAGCCGCAACGACGGGACCCATACCCTCCTCGACCGCCTGACGGACGGTGTGGTCGGGATTGAGCTTGGGCTCTTGCTCCAGGTAGCCGATGTTGAGACCGGGCATCGGAACGGCTTCGCCCTCGATCTCCTTGTCCACGCCGGCCATAATCTTGAGCAGGGTCGATTTGCCCGAACCATTCAAACCCAGCACGCCGATTTTGGCACCCGGGAAAAAGGATAAGGAGATATCACGCAGAATCTGGCGCTTGGGGGGGACAATTTTGCCCACGCGGTGCATGGTGTATACGTATTGAGCCATAAATCCATCAGAGAATAAAAAGACGATGCGCTATTGTAGAGCTTGGAGGGCGCTATGATGACGGCTAAATCGACTTTTGCCTGACCGAACGGCTCCAAACTGACTTCTTATGACGACATCTGACCACGCCCTGCGCTTTACCGAACAAGAACTTGCCATGTTGGGCAAAACGGCCGATGGCCTGAGCGCCTATATGGGTAAATCCGTATTAGCGGAAATCGGAAGGGATGACGATGCGGAGTGGGTCATTTTTGCCATCCCGCTGGGTGTAGATGAAGTACCCGATGAAAAAGCGACGCATGTGCAAATGGGTGGGCCGGGCGCGCATTTTGTCGGTAACCGTGGCGGCCTCGATCTCGATACGGAAGTCTATGACTGCCAGTATCTCTGGGCGATCCAAATTACCGAAGATCCCGAAGCGCGCTTTGTTCGTCTGGATCAAAACGGTGACGAGTTTGACTTCGCGATGGAACTTGTCGAGCTTTTGCCTTTTGATTTGACTGATGAGGCCTTGCCGGATCCAGATCTAGAGTTACTGGAGGATCTCGGGGATGACGAAGAGGATGACGACGCATCAGAGGGACAGGCGGGCAAGCCGCCGTCTATTCACTAAACCTGCATTGGCCAACCCTCTGCAACCCCGTGGCAGGCAATTTCAACACCCTTAAAGTTTTGTGTCGCGGGCGCCTCGATCTTGCAGCGTTCGCGCACAAACGGACAACGTGGGTGAAAAGTACAACCTGAGGGGGGATTAAGCGGATTAGGTACTTCGCCTGCGACAGGCGTGCGCTTGCGTCCCTGCCCCGTCATATCAGGAATGGCTGAAAGCAGCATCCTCGTGTAGGGGTGCTGAGGATTGGCAAACAGCGTGTCCCGATCAGCAATCTCAACGATACGACCAAGATACATGACGCCAACCCGATCCGCCACGTGATGCACAACCGCCAAGTTGTGTGAAATAAATAGATACGTCAGACCGAGATTTCTCTGCAAGTCTTTCATGATGTTGAGCACTTGCGCCTGAACCGAAACATCCAGTGCTGACGTCGGCTCATCACACACTAGAAACTCAGGATTGACCGCCAAGGCACGGGCAATGGAGATACGCTGCCTCTGACCGCCAGAAAACTGATGAGGAAAGCGGGACTTGTCAGAGGGATGTAAACCCACCTGGGTCAACAACATATCGACACGGTCATCACGTTCCTGCTCAGACATGTCCGTATGCGCCAACATTGGCTCAGCGATGATCCGTCCGACACGCCAACGTGGATTCAGACTGGCATAGGGATCCTGGAAAATCATCTGAAGACGTTTGCGCAAAGCCAGACCTGAGCGACCTTGCATATTCGAGATCGGTTGACCATCAAAGGTGATCGTGCCGCGCGTCAGCGGATAGAGCCCGACCAACAGGCGGGCAATCGTGGACTTACCACAGCCGGACTCACCCACTAAGGCTAGTGTTTCACCCTTGCGGATGCTAAAGGAGACGCCATCGACCGCTCGAAGAATACTGCGCGGTTTACGCGACAACACACGCTCGAGCCATGGTGCGGAGACGTCAAACCATCTCGCAGCGTCGTGAACTTCAACTAAAGGACGCTCTGTACTCATGACGCCTCCTTGGCTGCGTGCAACCAACAGGCTGCCTGAGAGGTGCCGACCTGAATGATTTCGGGACGCTCTACGCGGCAGCGTTCCATCACCTTGGGGCAACGAGGATTAAACGCACAGCCCTGAGGAATCGCAGTCAGTCTTGGCATCGTGCCGTCGATCTGAACCAAACGCTCGACATGATGATGAATCGAAGGGATCGAGCCCATTAGGCCGACGGAGTAAGGATGGCGTGGCGAGTGGATCACATCGCGCACCTTGCCGATCTCAGCGACGCGTCCCGCATACATCACGACCACACGATCCGCCGTCTCGGCGATCACGCCCATATCATGCGTAATCAACATCACGGCGGTGCCTTGTTCGCGACACATCTTTTTGAGTAATTCGATAATCTGCGCTTGGATGGAAACATCGAGCGCCGTGGTGGGCTCATCCGCGACGATCAGCTTAGGTTGCGCCGCCAACGCTAGCGCGATGACCACACGCTGACGCATGCCACCCGAAAACTGGTGAGGATAGTGATCAATGCGCTCACGAGCGGCGGGGATGCCCGTCGACTCGAGTAACTCGATGGCGCGCTGACGGGCCTGAGACCATGTCATGGGCAGGTGTGTCACGATTGTCTCGGCAATCTGATGGCCAATGGTATAGAGCGGATTGAGGGAGGTCAGCGGGTCTTGAAAAATCGCGCCGATCTCACGACCGCGAATCGGTCGCATCTGATCGTCTGAAAGATTGTCGATACGACGCCCTTCGAGCAGGATCTCTCCACCTGAAATACGACCCGGTGGCTCAAGCAAACCAATGATGGCGGCACCTGTCAGAGACTTGCCTGCGCCCGATTCACCCACCACACCCACGACCTCGCCCGCTGCAATTGAAAACGAGACGTCGTTCAATGCTTTTAAGGTGCCGTGTCGTGTTGGAAACTCGACGCTGAGGTTTTTAATTTCTAAAATATTTGACATGTCTGCCCTCAACTCAAACGGGGATTCAGGGCATCACGCAGCCAATCCCCAAGCAGGTTGACAGACAACACCAGCAACACAAGCGCCGCACCGGGAAAAATAGTGATCCACCACTCTCCGGAAAACAAGAAATCATTGCCCACACGGATCAGCGTTCCCAGCGAAGGGGACGTTGGCGGCACACCCACGCCTAAAAAGGACAGTGTCGCTTCTGTAATGATCGCGGTCGCCAGATGGACGGTCGCCAACACGAGGACTGGACCGAGTACATTGGGCAGTACGTGGCGAAACATAATGACGGGCGAGGAAATACCAATCACGCGTGCTGCTTGGACATATTCTCTATTTTTTTCAACGAGGGTCGAG
>CAMBLP010000117.1 GCA_945868195.1 Bordetella parapertussis | reverse complement strand
CCCGCACGTCCCATCTTTTGTCTGAGTTCGGGATCCTCGCTTAGCCTGGTGATGATATCCCGCAAGCTTTGATCATCATCGAGCTCAACGAGATAACCCGTATGACCATCCATCAACATCTCCGGGACACCCCCAACAGACGTTCCAATGACGGGGATTTTGACACATGCTGCTTCGAGATACACCATACCGCTGGCTTCGAGGCGTGTCGTCAGGCAGAACATGTCAAAACCCGCCATCAAATTCATCACATCGTCTCTTCTACCCATTAAATGGACGCGCTTTTCAAGACCGAGTGTCGCGATTTGTTGTGTGAGAGCACGGAAAACCGTCTCACCACTCCCCACGATGACCAAGTGCAAATGACTTTTTTCTAAAAAAAGAGGCGCCATCGCTCGGACGAGTTCAAGATGCCCCTTGGTTGGCCTCAGGGCTGCGACACAACCCACGACGACATCTTGAGCAGTCAAACCGAGTTCTTGCCGCAAAGTAGATTGTTCGATTGGGGCAGGTTTAAATACCGGCGTGTAAATATTTTCAATCCGCTCAGGAGCAACACCTTTGTTGATTAACTGACGGCGGACAAAGTGACTATCTGTTGTCACGCAATGTGGGAGCCATGTATAGGACAAGAGCGAATTGACTCGGTTAGCAAGATGTCGCGTACGCACAATCAGAGGCGTACTCGCCAATCTGCCTGCCGTCGCGCAAACGATCGTATCCCGACGGCTATGGGTATTAAGCACGTCAAAGCGACCCTGTTTGAGAATACGGCGCGTCTTGGCGACACCGCGAAGAAAATTTAACGGACCATCCATCTCAATCGTATGAACGACAAAGCCCTCACTTCGCAAACGCAGGGTGAGTTCGGCATGGGGCTGACATACAGCCTCAAGATGATGCCCGCCCTCACGCATGGCTATCATTTCTTTGAAGATGCGATGTTCCTGACCACCAAAATCGGTCGCAGCTTCGGAGTGGAGGATTCTCAGAGATTGCTTGTCTTGCATTGTGCTGAATCACTATTATTTGTAGGCTACTTCAATATCTGCCAACGAAGTCCATTCTGTCAGCTGTTCGACGAGTTTGTCAGACAACCTGACCCGCCAAGACTCATCCAGTCTGAGCGTACAAAATGCACCCTCTGTCTCATACTGAATCTCGACGGGAGTGCCAGGCATGCCATTTTCCGGAGCAGCCCGAAAAGGATTGAGCATGCGTTTTAACATGGCCGCATCGGCATTCCCATTGAGACGAATACGCAACGCTTTGGCACGCGCCTCCCGAGCGAGTTGTAAATCGTAAATCTGCTCGGCCACCACGCGCATTCCACCGGAATATTCATCGTTAGTGACCTTGGCCTGAACAATCAGGAGCTGATCATCGCGCAAACGATTACGGTGTTGCTCCATCAGGTCGGCATAGACAGACACCTCGACTTGGGCAGTCCCGTCATCCAGCATGACGAACTGCATTTTCCCTCGGCGAGTGATCGTCGTTCTAGATCCAGAGATCACACCAGCTAACCATTGAGGATCACGGGAAGGCTCGAGCCGATTTAAGGCTTTGGTGACAAAATTCCTGACCTCTGCGCGCCAGGCATCGAACAGATGTCCACTAAAAAAATAACCCAGCGCAAGTTTTTCTTCGGACAGGCGAGCATGTAGATCCCAGGGCGCGCACTGCGCCAGCTCGCTTTCAACCACATCCGCACCATCATCGCCGAACAAGGACACTTGGTTGGCACTTCGAGCGGCTTGCTCCGAAGCTTCGAGTGCTGTGCCAAGTGAAGCAAGAAGCGCGGCCCGATTTGGCTCGATCTGATCGAAGGCCCCGGCACGAATTAACGCCTCAATGCTGCGTCGATTGACCGTATGACGGTCAATTCTGCGGCAGAAGTCAAATAAAGAAACGAAAGGACCGTCTGCACGGACACGTAAAATCTCCTCGACTGCCCCCTGCCCCGTACCCTTGACGGCGCCTATTCCGTAGCGAATCGTACGTGGAGGCAAACCGTTTGCGGAGTGCTCATCAGAGACAGGATCGAAACGATAGCCTGAAGCATTCACATCAGGTGGTAAGACCTTGATGCCATTTGCCAGGCAATCACGCCAAAAGATCTGAACTTTGCCGGTATCGTCCATGTCGGACGATAAGGTCGCCGCCATGAACTCAGCGGGATGATGCGCCTTGAGCCAGGCAGTCTGATAAGCGATCAGCGCATAGGCCGCAGAGTGCGATTTGTTGAAGCCGTAGCCTGCAAACAGCTCCATCAAGTCGAAAAGTTTGACCGCGAGTCTGGCGTCATAGCCCTTTTTAATGGCGCCCTGCTCGAACAACTGACGGTGCGCCGCCATTTCCTCTGGTTTTTTCTTGCCCATGGCGCGTCTGAGCAAATCCGCGCCACCCAGTGAATAGCCTCCGATAATCTGTGAGATCAACATCACCTGCTCTTGATACACAATCACACCATAAGTGCTTTTAAGTGTGTTTTCAAGGTCAGTGTGAAAATAGTCCACTGAAGCGCGACCGTGTTTGCGATTCACGAAATCGTCCACCATGCCAGACTCGAGCGGGCCGGGACGAAACAGCGCCAACACGGCGACGATGTCTTCGAACGTATTCGGGCGGAGCTTTTTAAGAAGATCCTTCATGCCACGCGATTCGAGCTGAAAGACAGCTGTCGTGTTAGCGTCGCAAAGAATTTGGTAGGTCGCAGGATCATCCAGCGATAAAGACATAATGTCAAAGTCTCGCATCGCAGGATTGAAGGCACGCACAAAGCGTACCGCCCAATCCAAAATCGTCAGATTGCGCAAACCCAAAAAATCGAACTTGACCAGTCCCACGGCCTCGACGTCGTCCTTATCGAACTGGGAAAAGGCGCTACCTTCTTGACCAGGCTGACAATAAAGCGGACAGAAGTCCGTGAGCTTGCCCGGAGCGATCAATACACCGCCCGCATGCATCCCGACGTTGCGCGTCAGACCCTCTAGCGGACGGGCGAGATCCACCAGCGCACGGACTTCTTCTTCGGATTCGTAGCGGGCTTTGAAAGAAGGTTCGTCTTTGAGCGCACGATCAAGCGTCCAAGGGTCAGCAGGATTGTGGGGGATCAGCTTGGACAGACCATCACAAAGCATGTAGGGCATATCGAGCACGCGTCCGGCATCACGCACCACCGCTTTGGCTCCGAGCGTACCAAAGGTCGCGATTTGGCTAACCGCCTCACGACCGTACTTTTGTTTGACATACTCGATGACCCGCTCGCGATTATCCTGACAAAAATCGATATCGAAGTCAGGCATCGAGACCCGCTCAGGGTTGAGGAAGCGCTCAAACAGCAAGTCATAGCGGATGGGATCCAGGTCAGTAATACCTAGAGAATACGCAACCAAAGAGCCCGCTCCCGAACCACGGCCCGGCCCCACAGGTACGCCATTGCTTTTGCCCCAGTTAATAAAATCCTGAACAATCAAAAAGTACCCGGGGAAACCCATGTTAATGATGGTTTGACACTCAAGCGCCAGACGAGCCGAATACTGAGGCATCGCGCGAGTGCGCTCTTCGCTGTCCGGAAACAACTGCAACATCCGTTTTTCAAGACCAATCTCGGAGAGATGAATCAAATAATCATCCAGAGAAAAACCCTCTGGTGTTGGAAAGTCAGGCAACTGGGGCTGCCCAAGTGTCAGTGTCAAATTGCAACGCTGCGCAATCGCCACCGCGTTGGCCAAGGCAGAGGGCACGTCACTAAATCGCTCAACCATGGCTTCGGTTGATTGCAGATACTGATCGGGCGTGAAATGACGAGGACGGCGGGGATTCGTGAGGATTTCACCTTCGGAAATGCAGACTCGCGCTTCGTGAGGGTAGAAGTCCTCAGGCCCTAGAAACTGTACAGGGTGGGTCGCCACCACGGGCAAATCACACTCGGAAGCTAAAGCAAGCGCCGCGCGTACATAAGACTGATCAGCCTCGGCTTCGGTGCGCTGAAGTTCGATGTAATAGGCGCCTGGAAACACATTTTTCCATTGCAGCGCCAAGGTTTTCGCCAACTCCGGGTTCCCAGCCATCAAAGCTTGGCCGACATCGCCGGCACGCGCGCCTGACAAGGCAATCAAGCCTTGTGCCCCGACAAGCCACTCACGGCGCATTTCAGCGCGGCCACGATGGGCATTTGTGAGCCAGGCGCGGGTCAAGAGCTCACATAACGCCAAATATCCCGCACGACTCGCGACGAGCAGTAAAATACGGTATGGTTTGTCTCGGTCTTCGTCATTGGTCAGCCAAACGTCACAACCTGCGATTGGCTTGATGCCAGCCGAGCGGGCTTCTTTGTAGAACTTGATCAAGCCGAACACGTTTGACAGGTCTGTCAAAGCGACTGCGGGTTGGCCGAACTGAGCAGCCCGACGGATGAGCTCCGGAATGCGGACCGTACCGTCGACCACCGAGTATTCGGAATGGATGCGAAGGTGAACGAAGGGCTGAGAATGGACGCTTTCTGACATAGGTCAATTGTACCTATTGTTAGATCACCTATCGTTATTTTTAGTCGCAATGTGAGTATGACCGCCGCGAGCTTGTGGCACAACGTTTTAGCAAGGGATACAGCATGAAATGGATTGTTCTTGGAACCTGGATTGCCGCCATTCTCTTCGCTCATTTACGTGGTCGCGTCAGACTTCCCCTTGGGCGCCAATTGCTTGATCATTCGATTATTTTGGCCCCTATCAATGCATTCATGGTGCTGACCTCGCGCGTGCCGACAACCCCCTATATTCCTAATGACACGATGCCCGAGCTCAAACTGCTCGAAGACAACTGGGAAACCATCCGCGACGAGGCTCTGCATCTGGCAAGTTTGCGAGAAATCAAAGCCCCCGAACTCCATAATGACATTGGTTTTAATTCTTTTTTCAAGTACGGTTGGAAGCGCTTTTACCTGAAATGGTATGACGCCAAACACCCTTCCGCGGTCGCTTTGTGTCCTAAAACAGTCGCCCTGCTCAACCAGATTCCCTCCGTCAAGGCCGCGATGTTCGCGGAGCTCCCTCCTGGCGGTCAGCTCAACCCACACCGAGACCCTTTTGCGGGGTCTTTGCGCTACCACCTGGGATTGGCGACCCCGAACGACGACCTCTGCTATATCGACGTGGATGGCATTCGACATAGCTGGCGCGATGGAAAAGGCGTCATTTTCGATGAAACCTATATCCACGATGCCTATAACAAGAGCCAGCAAAATCGCATCATTTTATTTTGCGACGTCGAACGCCCACTTAAATGGCGCTGGGCCCAGTGGTTCAACCACTGGTTTGGCAAAATCGCCATGTCCGCTGCAAGTTCGCCCAATGCCGAAACCGATCAGACAGGCCTCGTCAATAAACTGACGCATTACCACTGGATCATTGATCAAAAACGTCGTGCGTTTAAAAAGGCCAACCGGACTGCCTATAAAGCCACTAAATTTGGCTTGATTGCTTTGGCAATCGTATTGTTTATTGTCTGGTAAATCATGACGACATGGTGCCACACGACCTGAGGCGCTAAGCTTTAGCGCTGCATGGCCTCCCAGGTTTTTTGCAAGCGCTTGACCGATACCGGCATCGGTGTGCGGAGCTCTTGAGCAAAGAGAGCAACGCGCAACTCCTCCAATAACCAACGAAACTCGTCGAGCCCTACGTCTGGTGCCCCCTTGAGCGCAATGCGGGCTCGACTGTACTGGGTCAGCACGGGTGCCATTTCCGCCATGAGGCGCGCATCTCGGGCCGGATCAAGCTTAAGTTTGTCGATCCGCGCGACCGCGGCTTTGAGGTAACGCGGCACATGCACAAGTTGGCTATAGGGTGTTTCCACAATAAAACGCGCAGAGACAAGCTGTTGCAGGTGTTGCTGTAAATCAGCATAGGCTGCGGGGCTGGTTTTCGCCTGAGGAAGTTTGCGCGCAACCGCAGCCCATCCCTCAAGGACGTTAAACGCGAGTCGTGCGACCTCTTGGGCGAGAAGCCCAAGTTTAGTCTTGGCCTCCTGACGTCGCGCCTCAAAGGTCTGTGCATCATCCGGCCAAGGTTCGGCCAGACAGGCTCCGATCAAGGCGCAATCAATAATTTGGTCTCTGAGTTGCTCCTGCGTGCCAAGCTGTAAATAAAGCATGCCCATTTTTGTCAGCTCATGCAGATTTTTTTCAAGAAACTTGACCTGTTCGCGCAAGGCCAGGCGGAACAAGCGAACCAGACCGCGCTTGTGTGCTTGAAGTGCAACCTGCGGATCATCGAAGACATCCAACGCGCAGGCAGCGCCACGCTCAACGAGTGCTGGATAGCCCAAGACAACTTGATCTTTACGACGAATCTCCATGAGTTCAGGGAGTTTGCCAAAACTCCATTCTGTAATTTCGTCCTGAGAAAGTACGCTCGCGACCTCTTGGTCGCGGGTGGCGAGCTTTTGAAAGGTGGCCTGCGCTTGTTTGCCGAGCTCGGCTTT
>CAMBLP010000116.1 GCA_945868195.1 Bordetella parapertussis | reverse complement strand
ACCACTCAAAATCGCTCTTCCAGAATTCCCAATACCCCGGCAATCGCAGAGATCCTGCCAGGCTATGAAATCGTCTTGTGGAACGGCGTTTTTGCACCCGCTGCGACACCACCAGCGATTGTCAATAAACTGAGTAGCGCCATACAAACGGTGATGAAAGATCCAAGTGTCTTGAAAAGAATTGCCGAACAAGGATCGACCTCTATTGGCAGCAATCCTGCCGACTTCAAAAAAGTGGTGGATGCTGAAATTCCAAAATGGGCAGATCTGATTAAGATGTCCGGAGCCAAAGTCGATTAAGGCGATGGGCAGATAAAATTTGACAATGACTCATATATAAAGTCATAGACTTTAATGAATGTCGTCAGCCTCTGCCATAGCCAACCGCAAATCAGCAACAGAGAAGCCTGCTCTTTTAGAGGCCTCTATCAATGGACGCTCTTTACGTATCACGAGGTCGATCGCGCCTGGTAATGCAAGTAAAGCAGCAGCAGGAATAATGACTGCGCCATGGCGATCTGCGTGAATCAGATCGCCATCTGCAATGTCTAAACCTTGAATGACGACAGATTCTCCAATGGAGATGATTTGCGCGAAACCATGACTGGGTGAAATCGTGGCGGCTAGAATCTGAAAGTCATCTGCCAGCATTCCAAAATCTCGCATTGCGCCATTTGTCACGACACCTTTAACCCCTAACCCTTTCAACACATTGCTATGAACCTCACCCCAGAATGCTCCCAATCCGGGAACATCGTCGATATCTTGCACAACCGAAATTGTGGGAATTCCTTTTCCTTCAATATGCTCATACCAAGCAAGACGGCGTTCTTTTAAAACAGAAGGTGGGTCTGTATAGGGAACAGCTGTTCTAAGTGTTGCTGTTCTTGCAAAACCCAAAACAGGCTTCATCTCAGGGTGTGCACAATGAAAGGCGCCAATGGTAAAGCCACGATTTGAGCGTGATCCGGTCGCGATCTCAAGAGCATTGCAGATGGTTGGGGTATCGACTGCCGTTAAACTTGCAACTAATTCATCTGTCAACATCTCAGGATTAATTTGACTCATCTTCGCTCCTTTTTAATTATTTGATCTCCCGTACTGATCCTCAAAGCGCACGATATCGTCCTCGCCCAGGTAACTCCCTGATTGCACTTCGATAATCTCCAGCGGAATCGTACCTGGATTAGATAGTCGATGCGTTTGTCCCAGAGGAATATAGGTGGACTGGTTTTCAGACAAGATCGTGATCTTGTCACCATTGGTGATTTCGGCCGTACCTGATACGACCACCCAATGTTCGGCCCGATGGTGATGCATCTGCAAGCTCAGACTTGCTTTGGGATGGACGAGAATCCGCTTGACCTTAAAACGCTCACTACCATCGATACTGTCATACCAACCCCATGGGCGATAGACCTTGCGATGGAGGTTTTGTTCTTCGCGCTTCTGAGTATTGAGCGCATCAACAATTTTTTTCACGTCCTGACCACGAGACTTATCTGCGACCAAAATCGCATCAGCGGTCTCGATCACGACTAGATTTTGGACGCCGACCAAGCTCACCAAACGGCTAGAGGCATGCACAAAGGTGTCGCGACAATCTTTAGAAATGACATCGCCTTTGTGCGCATTTCCATCGACGTCTTTTTCCTGAATATTCCAGACCGCGTCCCATGCGCCGAGATCGCTCCAGCCCGCATTCAGACTCACCATTTTGGTGGCGAACGCACTGCCTGGACAGCGCTCCATGACGGCATAGTCAATTGACTCACTCGGCACCTGCTCAAACTCAGTCTTACCAGGGCGTAAAAACTGACTATCGGGCTGGCGGGCATCCCAAGCATGCTTGACCTTGGCAAGCATCTCAGGCTGGAAATTCTCCATCGCCTGTAGCCATACTGAGGCCTTTAAAACAAAAATACCGGCATTCCAGAAATAACAGCCTTCGTTCACATAGGCTTGAGCCGTCTCAAGATTGGGTTTTTCAACAAAACGCTCAACATTTTTAACTGTTCCCTGTGTCTTGGCTGAAGCACCTGCCTTGATATAGCCATAACCGGTTTCAGGACGGTCAGGCTGGATCCCCAGAATCACAATACTACCCGCTGCAGCTTCAGTAATCGCGGCCTGCAAGGCTTGGGTAAATGTCGCCACATCAGAGACAGCCTGATCCGCCGGCGTCACCGCCAAAATGGGATCAGCCCCGCCATCGCGTGCCGCCAGAGCCGCGAGCGTGAGCGCGGGCGCTGTGTTGCGTGCGATGGGCTCAAGCAAGAACTGAGCACCATTGATGCCACTTTCACGGAGTTGTTCCTGCGCAAGAAAACGATGCTCTTCGTTGCAAACGATCAGAGGTGGGGTCGCTTGCGCCTGGGTGTTACCGAGCCCCTGCATTCTTTCCGCTGTTTGCTGAAATAGACTGTTGTCCCCTGTGAGACATAGAAACTGTTTTGGAAAGCCGCCACGAGACAGTGGCCAAAGCCTTGTGCCAGAACCGCCACAGAGAATGACTGGGGTGACTTGAATGTTGCTTGCCATTTGAAATCCAGAGAGATCAATTTATCAATTTAAGGATGGATTGTAAGTCGGATTACTGATGAACATATTCCATTTTTTCAACGATATCTGAGAGAAATTGATATGATTGGGTCAATCATATCCTCTTCCGACCCTGCGTTTAGAAGTTCCATGCGGCGCTTGACCCCAATGAGCGCTTTGCTTCGATTTTGCCAAACTAGGAGTCAAGCTCATGAGTCATCCCCAATTTGACCTGACCATTCGAAATGGTCGAATTTCGACCGCAGGCGATACGTTCGAGGCCGATATCGGCGTCATGCGAGGACAAGTTGCGGCAATCGGTAAAAACTTACCGCCAGGCCGAAAAGATATCGATGCTCTTGGAAAGTGGGTTCTGCCCGGAGGGATCGATAGTCACTGCCATGTCGATGAGCAATCACCTTTCGGCATGGCGGTTGTGGATGATTTTGAAAGCGCCACGATTTCTGCCGCATTTGGGGGAACAACGACCATCATTCCGTTTGCCGCACAACATCGCGGCATGCATTTGCCCGAAGTGATCCGGGATTATCACGAAAAGGCACGTCCACGTGCAGTCATTGACTATGCGATGCATTTGATTGTCACCGATCCGAACGAACAGACACTCAACACACATCTACCACAGGCCATTCGTGATGGCATCACTTCCTTCAAAATCTACATGACCTACGATGCCCTCAAGGTCAGTGACGAACAGATTTTAGATATCCTTTTGTTAGCCAGCAAACAAGGTGCACTCGTGATGATCCACGCGGAAAATCATGACATGATCCGCTGGCTCACACGTAAGCTCATCGCCAATGGTCATACGTCTCCCAAGTTTCATGGGGTCGCGCACGACCCACTCGCGGAGTCCGAAGCGACCCATCGTGCGATCGCTCTGGCCAGACTGATTGACGTTCCCATTTTGATCGTACATGTCGCGGGTAAAGAGGCCCTGCAAGTGATTCATTCCGCGCAAACTTTAGGTGCCAACATTCTGGCGGAAAGCTGTCCACAATATTTGTTTTTAACCGAGACGGACCTCGATCGAGCCGGCCTTGAAGGCGCCAAGTATTGTTGCAGCCCACCCCCACGCGATCCAGCATCTCAGCAAGCCGTCTGGCAAAGCATGTTGGATGGAACTGTCCAAATTTATTCTTCTGACCATGCTCCTTATCGTTTCGATACAACGGGCAAACTACCAAAGGGTGATCAGACACGTTTCGATGAGCTTGCTAATGGTCTGCCAGGGCTAGAGTTACGAATGCCATTGTTATTTTCAGAGGGTGTGCTGACCGGTCGTATGAGTATCGAGCGATTTGTTGCATTGACGGCGACTAACCATGCACAAACATATGGCCTTTACCCGCGCAAAGGAACCATCGCAGTCGGCAGCGATGCCGATATTGCGATCTGGGATCCCGAACAAAAAAGAACGATCCGAGCCATTGATTTGCATGATCGAACAGGATATACACCCTACGAAGGGATGAACATTACAGGCTGGCCAACAACAGTCATTAGTCGAGGTGAGGTGATCATTGATCAAGGAAACCTTTCGGCCAGTCTCGGGCGGGGTCAGTTTCTAACCTGTGGCACGCCTCAACCTGTTTTACGACAACGCCTAACGGGAAATGCAAACTCCTTGGTCAAACGTTACTTCACGTAAATTGCAGCTTCGCGAGTCTCGCATACAGTCCGCCCTGAGCGATCAGTGCTGCGTGACTCCCCTGCTCGACCACGCGGCCATGTTCCAGAACGAGGATGCAATCGGCTTGTAGTACAGTCGCCAAGCGGTGCGCAATCGTCAGCGACGTTCTGCCTGGCAGCACACTTTCTAAAGCAAGCTGAACCTCGCGCTCTGATTCAGCATCAAGCGCACTGGTGGCCTCATCGAGCAGCAAGAGCGGTGGATTTTTCAATATCGCGCGCGCGATTGAAATGCGTTGCTTCTGCCCGCCCGACAAGCGCACCCCACGCTCACCTAAAAAGCTGTCATATCCTTGCGGTAAATCAGAAATAAATCCATGGGCGTGCGCGGCCTTGGCTGCCGCGACGACCTCTTGATCCGTCGCATCGAGTCTGCCGTAGCGAATATTTTCCATCGCACTTGAGGCGAAAATCACAGGCTCTTGCGGAACAATGCCAATTAAGTTTCTTAATTCATGCACAGGCCATTGCGTGATATCACGACCAAAAATATCGATCCGTCCTGTCGTGGTCTGATAAAAACGCAACAACATCGCAAACAACGTACTCTTGCCCGCACCCGAAGGACCGACTAAGGCGTAACGCGCACCTTGGGGTACAGAAAGCGTCAGATGATTGATCGCCAAAAAATCTGGGCGCGAGGAGTATGTAAATGTCACGTCTCTGAACACCACGGCATCTGATGAATGCTGCGTATCGAATTCGCCCTTAATGGAAAGGTTTTTCAGCCTTGCGTCATCCGAGCGCCCTGTGACTTGAGGTGGACTCGCCAACGCAGGCTCGGCCTGCATCAACTCCACGAGCCTCTCGGTCGCACCCGCTGCACGTTGCAAATCACCCCAGGTCTCTGACAACGCACCAATCGAACCTGCGATCAACACCGCGTACAACACAAACTGCGTCAATTCACCTAGAGAGATCACACCGGCTGTCACCTGCCGCGCACCGATCCACAGCACAAACACAATCACCGCGAAAGCCATCACAATCGCCGTCGCCGTCAAGAGCGAGCGCATTTTGATCCGTTTTTTTGCTTCGGAAAAAGCCATTTCTACTGCAGCATTAAAACGTTTTTGCTCATGTGGTTCGCGTACAAACGCCTGAACCGTCGTGATCGCATTCAAGACCTCTCCGGCCATCGCGCTGGTATCCGCGACCTTGTCCTGGCTGGCGCGCGACATCTTGCGTACCCGTCGACCCAAGGCCCACAGAGGCAGCACAATCAACAACAACAACACAATCATTACACCCGCCAGCCAAGCACTCGTCACCAGCATCATCGTCATGCCGCCGAGCAACATCACCAAGCTACGCAGCGCAATCGAAATACTTGAGCCCACCAAGGTCTGGACTAAGGTCGTATCGCTCGTCATCCGTGACAAGACTTCGCCCGTTTGCAGTGTTTCAAAATAGGCGGGACTCTGACGCAGGACATTTTCAAAGACGCGCTGACGGATATCGGCGACCACGCGCTCACCGAGCCATGACATCACGTAAAAACGACTCGCCGTCATCAAGGCCAACACCACAGCCAAGAGCAGAAGATTGATGAACTTGAGGTCAATCGCCTCGCTTGTTAAACCCGTATCCACCAGATCACGAAAGGCCAAAGGCACAGCAAGCGTCGCCGCTGCCGCCAAAAGCAAGAAAAGTCCCGCTAGGAACCATTGTGTTTTATACCGAGAGAGCACTCGGTATTCGCGTAACCACCGCGTCAGACTGCTGAGTTTTGTCGCCATAGTGGTCTAGTGTAAGACATGACCTGTCGTGACAGACCTCCGGTCTGGACCAAGTTCATGTACGAATAAGCTCTATTTGGAGGGATAATCTAACTAACTGCACCGTATGTGATTTATATTAAAAGTCACGTAAACAATCTATTCAATGCACGCAACCTTACTGAATTTAAGGTTGCTTTAACATTTGATGCAGTAATATTTATTTGGATTTGCCTTAGAGATTTTTTCTTTTCACATCTCTCGCAATCTTTATATGGCGGTTTCAAGTACGAAGTGCAACACGTTTTAAAGACTGGTGAAACACTTCGTACGGAGTTTTAAAACCTAATCGTTTACGTGGTCGGTGGTTAATACGATCTTGGATCATTTTAAGTTCATCTTCGATCCGGACTATGACACCAGCGGTAACTCATCCCAACGTGTCGTGTATCTCGGTGAGCGATTTTCATTGCGCATCGCCCAGTTTTGCGTAAAGCCGCTCACACCCGAGCGCACCGTACCGCGTCCATGATCTCGATTGATC
>CAMBLP010000115.1 GCA_945868195.1 Bordetella parapertussis | reverse complement strand
GACCATACCTGGGCACTTATCATCGCGGTCTTGGGCTTTGGGCTGTCTGCAGGGAGTATCACCACCTTACCGCCACTTATTGTGCGTCGTGAGTTTGGTGCCGCATCGTTTGGTGCGATCTTTGGAATCGCGGCGATGCTCATGCAGTTGATGTCTTCTTTAGGACCCGCCTTGTTTGGGGTGCTGTGTGACTTAAGTGGTGGCTATCAGCTCCCACTTGGCCTCGCAGCAGGCCTAAACTTTTTTGCGGCTGCGGTTGTGATGCGCGGCCGTCAGACCTCCACTCAGGCGACCTCATGAGTCACCTTTTTCTTAAAAGAAATTTATGAACACGCCACTCTCTCTCGAAAAACGCCTGACGGATCTGGAGATTAAAGCCGGACTTGCCGATGACATGCTTGATCAACTGAATCAAATCATTTTTCGTCAACAACAACTCATCGATGCACTGGCGCGAGAGGTCAATGCACTGCGTCAACAGCTCCCTCAGGATCGCAATACAGGTTTGCAAAATTTACGCGACGAAATGCCGCCGCATTATTAAGTCGACGGCTTGGCCATGATCTTTTTGAACAGCTCGCTCTCGACCCAGCCGCGTAACCACTGTCGCGTCGCAGGATGAGGACTGGAATCAAACCAGTTTGCATCGACCGCAGCAAACTGCCTCACAAAAGGAAATAGCGCCACATCACTGAGGTCCGCCTTCTCACCACCTAAAAAAGCAGACTGAGACAAGCGTTGCTCCATCACCTCCAACTGGCAACTCAGCGCCTGCTGACGATAATAGGCCTGATCAAACTCTGGGTACCGCTCTGCATATTTATAGCGATCCAGCCAATGCTTGAACGTCGTATCGTTGCACGCGATCAAGGATTCTTGCCGGACGAAAGCCTCTGAGTCCTCCTCCCAGCGCAGCCACCCGAGTGGATCGTTCTGTTGCAGTGCCCAGCGCATGATCTCTAGACTCTGCTCAATGACCTGTCCATCGGCACAGTGCAACACAGGCACCGTTCCCTTGGGAGAAATCGCCAGCATCTCAGGCGGCTTGTCGCGCAAACTAATCTCGCGCACCTCCACCGCAATCTCGGCGCACCACAGCGCCATCCGCGCGCGCATGGCGTAAGGGCAACGCCGGTACGAGTACAAAACAACAGTCAACATTAGCCTCGCGTGACACGAAAGGCTGGAACGGATACAAACTCTTCGTCGCCCGATGTATTGTCGCGCCACATAAAAATATTGAATTTCCCCGGCGCATCGAAAACAGTCAAACCGTGGTGCCACGTGTTTGGCTTGTAGGTGATGCCCTGTGTGTCGTCCGCGAGAAAAGCCTGAACGCGCTCTAAGTCCGGCTGACCTTGCGCATCATGGGGTGCGACCACAACCATCCAGCACTTGACCTCTGCAGGCATAAAACTCTGCGAGGAAAACTCGTGGCGCTCTAAGAGACTCACTTCAAAAGGCAAACTAGGGCTCGGCTCTTTATGTGTCGTCGAGAGCGATGCAGACGCATGTGGACGCAGATTCCCCAAGGATTCTTGAAAATACACCCGTCCCGGTCCTTTAGGGATCTCCAACACATCGCCAAATGGCGCGAAATCTTTTGCATTTAAAGGTTTGGCAATAATCGTTTTCAAGTCGAAGCTCCTGAGAAAAATTTCATCAATTCTTTTGAGGGCGTGTAAATCGGCACATACCCCCTCATAAACACTTGTGTATTGCGCGCATAAGCCGCCCAGGGAATGGATGCTCCATCTCCAGACAATGCACCACGAATGCGGGCACGCAAAATACCCGCTGGATTTTCCATATCCACGACGATTTCACGCTCTTCGTTTGAAAACTCAGACAGCTGTTGAGCGACATCATGCGCCACCGTCCCTGGTAATAAACACGCTGTCGCCAGACAGCATCCGCCTGTCACTGCAAGCGAATTATGCGCAGACTGGGGCGTAAAATATCTGACAGTGATGTGTCCTGTGCGCTTAGGCGCAGAAACCATACAAATTTTTGGAACCGTTTCACTGTTTTCCAGTTCGGTTCGCGTCATCAACTCACCATTACGTTTCTTGAGTCCCATTTTTAGACCTGCTTCAACCCAGATTTCACGCAGCTGCGCTTTGAGTGCATGGTCTTGATTCAGCGCATCAACCGTCTCATCACCTTGTTGACCCAACTCAGCCGCATTAACAATCACCATGGGTACCGCGACATCTAGACAACTGACGGTCACGCCCGCAAACACGTCCTTACGATTGCCCGTCGGAAAGAGCTTGCCCGTCTTGGCACCAATCGGCTGCCGAAGACTGAGCTCCACACCTGGAAAAGCGCCCATCACACCCGGGATCTCAGTGTCGGCAGGCACCATGGCACTACCCTCGGGCGTACTCACACGCGCGTCGGTAATGACTTTGGTATTGGTATTAAAAATCCGAATCTGCGTCAAGGGTTTTTGCGCCTGAATCAAGCCCGTCTCCAAGGCGTACATCGGTAAAGCCGAAGACATATTGCCGCAATTCACGCTCCAGTCAATCGCGGATTTGTCCGCAGCGAGCTGTGCCAATGTGCTGCTCAAGTCCGCCTCAGGACCCTCGTGCATATTCAAGATGAATACTTTATTGCTTGTCGCGGGACCGCGCCCAAGACCATTGATTTGCTTGTTGCCTTTGGTTTCGCCTTCGACAGGCACACCCATGACACGACGGATCAATTCTTCCTTGAGCTCTAGCGACTCAGGCAGATGTGGCTCCCAAAGAACCACGCCTGTCGACGTTCCACCACGCATGTAATAAAGAGGAAAGTGCGCAACACCATGAATGACTGTTGGTGAAAAGCTTTCGACGCCGGGTGGCTTGGGCGCGAGTGGGGACTGTAGCTTGGACATTTTCTGCACTCTTGATGGGCGTTATTGAAAAAATGATTGTGCCACATCATCGCTGCAGAATTACTTGAGGATCATGGCCTTGATTTCTTCGATCGTCACAAAACCGTCGTTATTCGCATCGATTTTTTTAAAATTAGAGGCAATCCGCGGCATCCCGGCTTGTGCCTCTTCGAGCGTCAGCTTGCCGTCCGTATTCTTGTCCGAAGCAGCAAAACGCTCCTCAGCCTCCTTGATTTGCTTTTGCTGGTTGGTGGTAGGTGTTTGTGCGACGGCTATTGCAGCAACAGCCATCAGGGATACGGCAAAGAAACTTGAAAAAAGCTTGCGAGCGCTCATGAAAGAAATCCCAGTAAATGATGCGTTAAAAACAGGTGATTGACTTTAGCACCCACAACTCACGACAGCGACCGACATGCTCGCAAATCCTGACGACTCTCTATGATGATCGTGGCTGCCCAAGCTCTTTTGAAAGCCAGCTCAGCACCACATTGGCAAGCTGTTTAGGCTCTTCCATCGGCATCATATGTCCACAATGTTCAAGTACCACGAGCGGAGCGTTGGCGGCCTCAGCCATTTCAGTGGCCTCCTCCATCGTGCGTAACCGATCCTGATCTGCAGTCACCACCAAGACAGGGCATTGAATCGTCCGCATCATTTCAAGATCAGATTTCCGCTCAAGCGCAGATAAACGTGCAAATACCTCGGCACCTAAGCGCTCTCCCATCTCTTTCAATCTATCGATCAGCGTCTCGTCATTTTCTCGATCCACATGTACGGCACGCCTAAGAGCGCTGCGACTCATGCCACGAAACATTTTGACGGCCGGCCCGTCAGTCACGGGCGGTGCCATGGGTCTGGTGGACGTTCCAATCAAGACCAACGCCTCCACACGCTCTGGTGCCTGATACAACATATGGCGACAAATATAACCACCTAAAGAAAATCCAATCAAAATAATCCGCTCCGGGCAACGGCGTAAATTACTTGCAGCCAACTCTTGCAACGTTGTCCCTTCTCTAAAGTCCGCGTATAGGACGTTGTAATCCTTTAAAAAAGGAACAAAGTCACTCCACATGTCGTAGTCGGTCATAAAACCGGGGGCCAGAACAATTGTTGGTTTGGTGTTTGTGGTGGTATTTACGGTCATGCTTCATCCAATACTTTTCTAATCGTCTTAATCATCAACGGCATCTCTGCATTAGGATTCGCTGCGGTGTTACGCAGCCATTGATGCTGCCCAATCGTCACAGTCGAAATCATACCTGCAGGTAATTGTTGCATGAGGCGTTCGGTCGTTTTTGGCTCCATGGCCCGCCAGGCGACGATGCCAGTCGTGGGCTTGGCAAACAACTCGAGCCGAGTATCGCTACGAACAAACTCGGCCAATTCATCTGCCAGCGCCATACAACGCTCGATACGTTGCGCGACACCCTCACGCCCCCAACTCATCAGGGTCGCCAACAATGGAATCGCTGTCGCCCCATGAGAGCCGAGTAAACCCACATTCGGCTCGGTCAAATAGGCACCACCAAAACTAATTGCTTCAGTTGCCTTTTCTGCATCACGAAAAAAAATAAGTGCGGATTCTTTCGGTTGAAAAAGCCATTTGTGCGAGGACACCGCGACCGAATCAGCGCGCGCGATGCCATCGAGTCGATCCGCAAAACGGGTTAAGCGCAAGGGACCACCCCAGGCCGCATCCACATGGGTCCAGGCCGCCCTGCCAATCAGTTCGAGTGGATCGAGCGCACCAACACTCGTCGTGCCAGAAGTCAAGACCAACGCTGCGCGAGACATGTCCTTGGGTAGGGCCTCAGGACAAAGCACTCCATGCGCATCCGTTGGAATCATGGTGAAGCGCAGACCGAGAATATTGGCAGCCTTTTTAATCGACAGGTGCGCTGAGTCTGACGCCACCACCTCGGTGATACCGGCGCATTCGCGCGCCGCCCATAAGGCAGTGATGTTGGCCGCCGACGATCCTGGAGTCATATGCCCGCCCGTCATGCCGAAATACGGACATAACCAAGCGATGACTTTTTCTTCGAGTTGACGGGCGACAGGCGCAGTCGCAGGGTGCAATAAATTTTGATTGAGCGAGGCATTCCAAAGGGTCGTCGCCCAAGTCACCCAAGGCGTAGGGGGATCCTTGTGTGCAAAAGCTGTCGATGCGCCCAGTCGCGCGGCATGTCCCAACACGATTGGGGCAAGCTGATCCAGAGTTTCAATCGAACCTAGCCCCGACTCTGGCAATACAGCACCGATTGAAACAGGATCCGCGACTGAAAAATGATTTCCCATCAGTGAAACAGCATGCAGCAACGCCTGAGAATTAAGCAAAAACTCCTGATCAAGCTCGCGCGACATAGTGCATCAACCTCAAATAAGTAAACATTTTAAACAAATACCAATCACGCTATTCTCGCTGAGCGGTTGAGCGTTGGGAGCAAATTCGTATCATTCCCTAAAAAATATAAAAGATGTCTCCGATAGGTAGATATTACAATCTATCCTTTATGCGCTAAACACTTTGAAGTTTTAACGGCCCCATGTTTTCCAAAGCATTTATCCTCAATCTTCTCTTTATCTTGACATTATCTTTATCCGAGATCATGACAAGTGCATCTCATGCGCGAGGCCTAGGCCTTTTGCCGGCCGCCAAAATCAAAGAAAGCGCGGATGAAGTTCTCGCCATGATGTCCTATTCCGTCGTACCTGATCTAACAAGCAGCTTTTTATCTATCCGCGACGATCAAGTCGGACAAAATCGCGTATTCATGACGCAATTCGCGGGCGGGGAAACCCTCAGCAAAAATGTCCCTGTCTATCTCGAGGGCTCGGCAGCCGTCATGCGCTTCGATCCTGTTTTTGTAAGCGAACGAGGTCAGGACTTTCGCACCGTCCCTGCTCGTTGGAATTCGATCGCCTTGTCAGGTGGCGTTGGCTACGACTTCCCTATTGCTCCCAATCTGGTGCTGCGACCCATTTTTAACTTTTCTCTGGCCCATCTCGAATCGGACGCTTCCTTAGCCGGCCGATTTCTTGATGATCGCCTAGATCCTTCGTTTGACTTTTTAAAAAGAGGGAGACTCAACGCCTACGGTTTAGGCGGCTCACTCATGCTCGACTACACCCTTGTCAAACCAGAGCACGAAATCGATGTCGAGTTGCGTTACACCAATATCCGACTTCGAACTTTTGATTCCTCCGCTACGATTGGGGGGTCCTCCTCCGCAGAGGCCGCCAGCCTGTATATGCGCTATCGCGCCCCCACAGGCCTCGTTGTGATGGACAAACCTCTTCGCTACGTCCTAGAGGCTGCCAATACTGTTTATCTGGGAGACCAGCGCGGTCTACTGGGTTTCAATAACTTAACCTCTGTGGGTGCAGGTATCGAGTTTGACTCGAGCAAATACAAAGCGGTTATCACGAGAACCAGAATCGTGGCGCGCTACGCTTTTGGTGACAATGTTCGGGGTTTTGCGATTGGTCTAGCTGTGAGCTTCTGAGACCACCACAAGCTCTTTAAAATGCTTACAATATTGGAAACGGTAGCCGTGATGTATCTTTAAACTCTCATTAGGAGATTGAAAAATGAAAACCCTTTTAAGCATTGTTTCTACATTGATTCTGCTCATCTCATCTGTCGG
>CAMBLP010000114.1 GCA_945868195.1 Bordetella parapertussis | reverse complement strand
AACGTAATAAAAATGAGCGCCCCACTTGCGGCGAGTGTCGTTCGCCCCTCGCAAACATTGACCCACCGCGAGTAGATCGGCCAACTGGCAAACCCTATGATCAGGGCTGCCAGGACCGGCACCACAAAGCCACTAAAAAAATAGACGCCTGCCGCCAGTAATAAAACCAGCAGGATGCGCGCAACAATGTTGACCGGCAGTACAGGCTGCATTAAGTCAGCACTCTTGTGGGTGTGCCTGCAGCAAAGGCGGCGATATTGGCCACTACGTTCTTGTAAAACACCGCAAAATTTTCAGGCGTCGCATAACCCAGATGGGGTGTTAGCACCGTCCGTGGGACTTGGCGCCAAGGATCGTTTGCCAACACAGGTTCTGACTCATACACATCCAGACCTGCGCCACCAATTTTGCCTTGCTCAAGCGCTTTTTTGAGCGCATCCAAATCCACCAGGCCTGCACGCGAGGTATTGACCAAATAGGCCGTGGGCTTCATCGACTGAAGGCTTGCGGCATCCACAATCCCGCGGGTGCGATCGCTCAACACGATGTGCACGCTGATCGCGTCCGAGGTTTTAAAAAGTTCCTCTTTGCTGACCAGCTTGACGCCCGCTTCGGCGGCACGCTCAGGAGTTAAGTTAGGGCTCCAGGCCACCACGTCCATGCCAAAAGCCAGGCCGACGCGCGCCACTTGTTGGCCCAAATTCCCTATGCCCAAGAGGCCGAGTCGCTTGCCCTTGATCGTCGGCGGCATCGAAGTCTGCCACAGACCTTTTCTCATATTGGCGTCTTCCTGCGGAATCTTTTTAAATAAGGCTAATAACAACGCCCAAGACAACTCCGCCGTCGCGCCCGTACTCATCGGGTCTCCGGGTGAACCCGACACCACAACACCTTTTTTACGACAGGCATCCAGATCGATCGAATTGTTACGCAATCCCGTGGTCACCAACAACTTCAGATTGGGCAAGGCCTCAATCACCGAAGCGGGAAATGCCGAACGCTCACGCATCGCGACGACAACTTCAAAAGGTGCGAGTGTGGCGGCAAGCTTTTCGGGCTGGATAAAAGCATTAAAGAAAGTGACTTCGGCCTTGAGTGAGCCCCAGTCGGCCAAACCCTCTGCAACTTTTAAATAATCGTCAAGTACGGCAATACGCATAGCGCTCTCCTGTATTTTTCTATTGAAACAATTTACTTTATTGTTGTCGATGCTTTCAAACGCTTTTCGATTTCGTCTTTCGGTATTGCGCCCCCTACGCGACTACCATCTTCAAAGAAAATAGCAGGCGTGCCGCGCACCATGAGTTTTTTGCCTAGCGCAACCATTTGATCGATCGGGACCTCGCAGTCTAGCTTAGGTGGCACCTTGCCCTTAAGCATCCAAGCATCCCACGTCGCGGCGCGATCGCTTGCACACCAGACGTTACGAACCTTTTGCGTCGAGTCAGGCGACAAAATCGGGAAGGGGAAGGTATAAACCGTCAGGTTATCGATGTCGCCCAACGCTTTACGCAACACTTTGCAATAGCCACAGTTGGGATCCTCGAAAATGGCGAGCTTGCGCGACCCATCGCCTTTGACCTGCTTCATCGCCAGTTCGACGGGCAACTGATCGAAAGGCACGCGCGCAATAGCGTCCATCCGCTCACGCGTGTAATCCTGACGCGTTTTTGCATCGATCAACGTCCCGTCGAAAACAAAAGTGACGTTCTCATCGGTATAAACCAACTCAGGGCCCAGCTGGATCTCATACAAACCATAGGGTGTCAGACGTACCGCCGTGATCGACGGATTATCGAAACGTTGCATGAACAACTTTTTGACCGCTTGCAACTTGGCTTCGGGAGTTGCACTCGTCGCACTCGTCGGACTCGGCGCGCTCGGCGCACCTTGGGCAACACTCACTGTGCCAAAAAAAGACGCACAGATCAAAGTCAAACCAAGCAATACATGCTTTAAAAACATCACAACTCCTAGCGAGAGGCACCTGCAATTAAATGACGTTTGATAAACGGCAGTTTTTCAACCACATTCATCCCCACATTACGCAACCAAGCCACGGGCGCTTGTTGCGCATTAAACAACCTAAACAAACCATCCGTCACTAAACGCATCGCCAACACAGGCTCCGCCCGAGCACGGCGATATCGTCTCAGCAACATCGCATCACCCGGACTGCGAAAAGACTCTCGCTTGGCGATGGTATCCACAAGCGCCTCGACATCTCCAAGCCCAAGATTTAAGCCTTGCCCGGCCAGAGGATGGAGCCGATGCGCCGCATCGCCCGCCAGCGCCAGCCCCTCGGCAATCATCGGCGATTGATTCAGGCTCAAGGGAAAACCTTGCAACGGGCTCCTCATGGTCAGCGGACCCAGGCGAGATGCTGTCATTTCAGTGAGTGTGGCGTTTAAGTACTGCGCCTGCTCAACAGCGGACATGGACAACACCTCGTTGGCTAACGCCTCTTTCGCCGACCACACCATCGACACTTGAGGCCCGTCCGAGGTGGTCGGCATCGGCAATAATGCCAACACGCCCTCCGGTGTAAACCATTGCATTGCCGCCCCTTGGTGTGGGAGGCAAGTCGTGTAATGCGCCACCAAGCCTGTTGCACCATAGGGCTGAACCGTGACGGGCACGCCGGCTGCCGCGCGAAGCGCAGACTGCGCACCATCGGCAGCCACAAATAAGTCCGCCCGCACAACCACGCCTTGGTCCGTCGTGATGTGCCCCGGCGCATAGCTTGCAAATTTCTCAGCGATCCAGGGCACGCCAAACATCTGCACGGCCTGTCTCAACACGCGCTCTATTTCAAGCGACTCCACAATCCAGGCCAGTTCGGTCTGCGCGGTTTGCCAGGCATTTAAATGCAGCAAACCATCGGCGTCGCCATGGATCTCCATGGCCTCCATCGGTGTTATGCGTCGTACCTCCAACAAGTCCCAAACACCCAGTGCCGCGAGATATCGCTGGCTTGCAGGCGAAATCGCATAGACCCGCGCGTCAAATACCTCCGCCAGCGCAGGATCGATACTGCGTTTCGGGCCCAATAGTGTCACGCGCTCGCCTCGGCGGGCGAAACCCAACGCGGCCGCAAGACCGACAATGCCCGTACCGCAAACAACAATAGGCGTGTTCATAAGGGACTTTTTATCATTGGGCTGAGGATCTCCGCACACCTAGCGCGCCGAGGGTTGACCCGCTTGTTTAGGCCACAACGCCCACATCTGACCTTGTTGCTTCATACGACCCGCCATATTGCCTGCCGCCTCGCCAAAACCCCAGTAAAAGTCCGCTCGTGCGGGACCTTTAATCGCTGTACCTGTGTCCTGAGCAAACACCAGTCGATTGAGCGACTCTTTCGAAGACGGCATTGTGGTGGCTAAAAATACCGGCGTACCCAGAGGGACAAAATTAGTATCGAGCGCAATCGATCGCTGTGCCATCAGGGGGATTCCATACGCGCCCTTAGGTCCGATTTCGGGATCGGTCACAGGCTCTTCCTGAAAAAACACCAGTGCTGGATTGGCATTGAGCATTTCCTGGGTGCGATTGGGATTGCGCTTGGCCCAGGCGCGGATATTTTGCATCGACGTCTGCGCGAGAGGAATTTCACCCTTGTCGGCTAGCCATTTTCCAATGGACACATACGGGTGTCCGTTATGGTCCGCATACGCCAAGCGAATCGTTTTCCCGTCGGGTAATTGGACGCGTCCCGAGCCCTGAACTTGTAAAAAGAAATTGTCGACCGGGTCGTCGACATACACGATAGCTGGTGGACGACGACCCGAAGATTCAATCACAGCTCGGCTGTCATAGGGCACGACACGCTTTCCTTCAAGCTTGCCGCGCACACGTTTACCGGCGAGCTCTGGATACACGCGACCCAAGTCAATCGTCAGCAAATCGGCGGGGACCGTATAAAGCGGCCACTGGTTCGCGCCGCTCTTGGTGCGTGCGCCCTTGACCAAGGGCTCGTAATAGCCCGTCACGATATTGGAGGCCGTCTTGCCATCCGGCGTTTGTAAACGCCAAGGCGAGAGCCAGGTTTGAATAAAGCGACGCACGGCCTGGGTATCGTTGGCCGCCGGGGCGCGCTTTGGATCCAAGGCAGCGGCACAGACGGGTTGCCAAGCACGCGGTGTCGCACGGGTCGGGCCAGCCAAATTGGTCGACGTTGGTCGCATCAGACCACGACAATTACGTACAAAAGTCGTCCAAACATTGCGTAAATCATCCTGATTCCATCCCGGCAAATCAGACCATGCCGCGGCAACAAACTTGCCCTGCAAAGTGCGGGCGGCACTATCGGGCAACGCACTGATGGCGGGCACCCTTAACGAGGCATCAGGTGCAGCAGTGGCGGCAACGCCGGGCGACGCAGGCTCAGGGGGTGTCGACACGGTCGAGCAACCCGCGATCAGCACCACGATTGTGGCCAAACTCAGGCGAAGCGTTCTTTTTTGCATCGTGTTCGTATCTCGGTCTGTCATAAAAAGAAATGTTAGTGGAGCGTACGGGGCATTGCCAAAACAAACTCAGGGACATCCACCTCGAAGGGGACTCCATTTTCACCGACACAATGGTAACTGCCGCGCATCGTGCCCACGGGCGTCTTGAGCGGACAGCCGCTGGTGTACTCAAAGGTCTCGCCAGGTCCGAGCAGAGGCTGCTGACCGACAACACCCAGGCCACGAACCTCGTGCTCGCCTCGCTCACCGTCCGAAATAATCCAGTGGCGACTGATGACCTGTGCGGGACGCTCACCCGTATTGGTAATCCGGACCTTGTAGGCAAAAACAAACTGCTGTTTGCCCGGATCAGACTGCTCCGGCACAAAATGCGGCTCAACCACGACTGAGAGCTCAAAAGGTTTCACAAGCACATCCAAAGAAAACTGTAATAATGAGGGCTAACTAGAAACGGGCTCGCATATCATGCCAGAAACTCACAACTTACCGACAGCTCGCCTCGCTCCCAGTATTTTATCTGCGGACTTCGCCCGACTGGGGGAAGAAGTTAAAAATGTTGTGGCAGCAGGCGCAGACTGGATACATTTTGACGTTATGGACAACCATTACGTTCCCAATCTGACCATCGGCCCTATGGTTTGTGAGGCTATTCGCCCACATGTTCAAGTCCCCATCGATGTCCATCTGATGGTCGAGCCCGTCGATAGCCTGATCCCGATGTTTGCCAAAGCGGGCGCCAATGTCATCACGTTTCACCCCGAAGCCTCCCGTCATGTCGATCGCAGCCTTTCCCTGATCCGTGACCAAGGCTGTCAAGCAGGCCTCGTCTTTAACCCCGGCACACCACTCGACTGGCTCGCACACGTGATGCACAAGGTCGACATCATTTTGCTCATGTCGGTCAACCCCGGCTTTGGTGGACAAAGTTTCATCCCTGGCACCTTAGCCAAGCTGCGTCAGGCGCGCGCCCTGATTGATGCGCACACCCGCGCTGGCGGACAACCTATCGCACTCGAAGTCGATGGTGGTGTCAAGACAGACAATATCGGTGCGATCCGTGCCGCAGGCGCTGACACCTTTGTCGCAGGCTCCGCTATTTTTGGTCAGCCCGACTACACCCGAGTGATACAAGAAATGCGCAAGCAAATCGCGCTTGCAGATCAACAGGCATCAAACTAAACCATGACAACACCGACGACAGCAGCCCCTTCTGCCAAGCTCTCCTCAAAGTCTTACGATGCTGTCCTGCTGGATCTGGACGGCACACTCATGGATACGATCCCTGACCTAGCGATCGCCGTCAATGCCATGCTGACACAGTTGGATTTCGCCTCTATGCCTCAGGCGGAGATTTCGACCTATATTGGCAAAGGTTCTGACAACCTGATGCGTCGCATTCTGGCAACCGCCCAAGGCGGCAAACCCGCCTCAGAGGCCCTGTTTTTACGTGGTCGCGACATTTACTACGCCCAATACCACAAGATTAACGGCGACAACGCCATCATTTTCGATGGCGTGATCCCAGGGCTAGAGCGCATACAGAGCATGGGCCTGAAAATGGCCATCGTGACGAACAAAAACACTGAATTCACCATGCCCCTGCTGGAGCGTACCGGCCTACTACGCTTTATGCAAGGCGTTGTTTGTGGTGACACACTACCCGAGCGCAAGCCAAACCCCGCCCCGATGCTCCATGCCTGCGCCCTCCTGGGCTCCCAGCCCGGGCGAACCTGCGCGGTCGGCGACTCGATCAACGATGCGCTCTCAGCGCGCGCAGCGGGCTGCTCGGTTCTGGCAGTCCCCTACGGCTACAACGAAGGACAGAGCGTGCATACTCTGGATGTCGATGCTATAGTAGACTCCATTGATGCGGCAGCCCTATGGGTTGCGGCCCGCTAGTATCAACATAGCGCCCCTACGGATTTAGACGCTTTTGAGAATATTGATTTTTAGATGAACACACCCGCTCACATCCAAACCCTTCCCTGCGCCTCGTGGCGCTGGTGGCGTTTGTGTTCCGGGTGATGGTTCGTCTGACTCCGGCCGCGAGGCTATAAACCTCAAAGCCAACAATACAAACCAAGCCCGTCCAACCATGGCCGGGCTTTTTTTTTAGTAAACCCGGTCTGCTAACTGCGAGAACCGCCCGAACAGATGACT
>CAMBLP010000113.1 GCA_945868195.1 Bordetella parapertussis | reverse complement strand
GTCAGCCAGGCGTTCCAGAGTTGCTCGAGATCAAAATTAGGTTGTGCGTCTTCTACAGTACAGCCGAGGGTTTTGAAATGTTCGAGCGCGCGCGTTGTGACGGTGAGCAACTCCGGATCCATGGGCAAGTGCCCCTTCAGATTGCCAAGCCAGCCAATGCGTTTGCCGCGCAAGTCGGTCTCAAGAGGTTGGGTAAACAAGCGCGGATCGTCTTGGCGACGGGTGAGCGGGAGACGGGCATCAAAACCGGCTTGCACCGCAAGCAACATCGCCAAATCGGGGATGTTGCGCGCCATGGGCCCTGTGACGCTGAACTGCTGGAAAAAAACCTCTTCGCCTGGTCCATGCGGGACACAACCTGGTGAGGGACGAAAGCCAAAGACATTATTGAACGCAGCAGGCGTGCGTAAAGAACCCATCATGTCTGAGCCATCCGCGACGGGCAACATACGTAGAGCCAGCGCTACGCCTGCTCCGCCGCTGCTGCCTCCCGCAGTGCGCGAGGGATCAAAGGCATTGAGCGTTGTGCCGTAGACCTTGTTATAGGTATGCGCGCCAAGACCAAACTCCGGTGAGTTGGTGCGGCCGACAAAGATCGCACCACCTGCGCGTACGCGACCATTGGCGGCAGAGTCGACCTTGGTGACTTGGTCCTTAAAAATCAGCGAACCGTTGGTCGTGACCATGCCAGCGACTGGCGCAATATCCTTGGGAGCCTGAGGAAAACCGTGCAGAGGTCCCATGCTTTGATTGCGAGCGAGTTGCGTGTCACGCTCTCGAGCCTGCGCAAGGAGCGCGCTGCGTTCAGGCATGGCAACAATCGCATTGACCTTCGGATTTTGCAAATCAATCTGGGCGAGAAAGGCCTCCATCACCTCAACGCAGGAGAGTGCGCGCCGGTGAATGGCGCGCGATAGACTCGTTGCGTCCATGGAGACGATGTCCCAATGGCTATTTTTGTTGTTGGCGTGCTGTTGGTATGGTTTGGAGGCTGGTGTTGTCATGATGTGATTGGGGCGAGGAACCGCCGTGTCAAGAAAGTCAGCCTCTATTGTGCAATAAAATTCAGGTTAACAAGCCTGTAGGGTGCGCGTGTCTTGCTCAACGGGCGCGATGTCTTTGCCTTTGAGCTCGATGCTGTCCGACAAAGAGTAGGCTCGCTGCGATGACACGTGCGTTAGCGGCTGATTTTGGTCGGTATGGCATCACGGTCAATGGCGTGGCGCCCGGTTTTTTTGCGACCGAGGCCAATGCCACGATGGTTGCTGATCCCAGCCTAGGTGCGATGCTTGAGAAACGTACTTCGCTAGGCCGCTGGGGGCGACCCGCCGAGATCGCGGGTGTCGTGGCATTTTTAGCTTCTGACGCCGCTTCTTATGTTACCGGCAAGGTGATCGCCGTCGACGGTGTTTATCTGGCACATTTTTAAATGAGTGGTTTTCTTCTGCTCGCCAAATTGGCCGTCCAAAACAACACGGTCAACAACACCGCGGCGCCTACTTGAGCGACAAGCACAATATCGTAGGACTGATCAATCGCCCACAACCACGCGGCCACCACAGGACCGATGGCGCGTGCGATGATGGTGGGGACCGTGATCATTCCGTTAAGCGCACCATACGCATGTGCGCTTAACATTTCCGGTACGACTTGAGCGCGCACAATCGTAAAAACACCATTTGCTAAGCCGTAAATACCGAAGAGCGCTGCGACAAGCTGAAAACTCAGCGAGTCCAGCAGAAAGGTCGCAAACACAAACGGAAAAATACTCAACATGATGGAGCCGAGCGTTCGCATCGAGACGCGCGCCGCAAAGCGACTGATGATGATGCGTCCGAGCACTTGAGCGGGACCGATAATCGAAATGGCCCACACGACTTCGCTCGTCGGTAATTGCTTATCGAGCAGCATGGGATACATATGAAAAGTGAACACGGAAAACACTATGGAGTAGGTCGTCAGCGCGATCAATAAAAGCCAGAATACCGAGCTGTGAAGCGCTTCATGAATGATATTTTTGTCGCGCGCGATGTTTTCAGCTTTACTCGTTGTTTGTGCCGCATTCGCTGCATCCAGCTCGGGTTTGATCCAGTGCCAATAGCCCGCAGCGCAAGCCACGTTGACCAGGGCAAGCACCCAAAGCGACAGGCGCCAGCCCCAGCCATCGATTAAAAATTGTTCGAGTGGAATAAAGACCGTGCTCGCAAAGCCCGCCCAGAGCGTAATTGTGGTGATGCCCGCGCGGGAGTGTTGCGGACCGACGCGTCGCGCCAGTAAGGCAAAGGCGGATTCGTAAAGGATGGCGGCTTGTAGCGAGCCCATCGCCGCCGCAATTAAGTAAAAAATAAATAGATTCTGCACGAACGACCAAGCAATAAACAAGACGGCCGCAGTCAGTGAGCCCCAAACCATGACGCGCTTACCGTACCCTCGATCGATCGCCAGTCCGACGGGATAGGCCAGCGCCGCCGCGAGGAGCAAACCGATCGTCAGCGCGCCATAGACGTCTGACTTGGACCAACCCAGCTCGCGCTGCATCGCCACGACAATGAGCGGAAAGGCATAGTAAATCGTGCCGTAGGAACAGATTTGTGCGATGCCAAGAAAGTGAGCAAGTCCGTGGACTTGCCCGGTCGCGGTCATGGTTTCTTTAGACATGCGCAATGACTCTCCAGCATTGAACCTTCATTAACCCAGCCTCACCAAACCATCAACGGCAAGGACGCGATCGGCTTGTACGAAAAGTGGGTTGATCTCGGCTTCAAGGACGTTGACTTCTTTGATGGCCGCCAGTTTGGAAAAAGCCACGACGGCTTGCGCCAACGCTTCGCAATCGCCTGTGGGCAAGCCGCGAAAGCCCTTGATCAGCTTGGTGATCCGCACCTCTTCAATCATGGCGTGCGCTTGTGCGAGCGTGACGGGGGCGAGCCGAATCGCAAAGTCTGGCGAGATCTCGGCGGTGATGCCACCCGCTCCCAGGATGATCGTCGGGCCAACGAGCGGATCATTGCGGTAACCGAGAATGAGCTCAAGCAGTCGTGACTCCATCGTCTGGACTAAAAATCCCTCCAGTTTGGCCTGCGGGGAATAGGCGTGGGCGCTCTGGGTGATTTGTTTGACCGCTTTTTCAAATTCAGTCGTATTGCCAACGCCAACCTTGACGCCACCGGCTTCGGTTTTGTGCGGAATGTCACGCGAGGAAACTTTAACCACGACGGGGTAGGGGACTGAATGCGTGGGGTGCGACCCACTCACCAGTTGGGCTTGCGCTGTCTGTACACCTAGCGTCTTAAAGACTTGTGCTGCTTCGTATTCGGTGAGTAAGCCCTCTTTGGGCAAACCTGAGGGCCATGCAATGTCTGTCAAAACGGGAGGGGCCTTGTCACGCGCTTGGAAAAATACTGTTAATGCATCCGCACAGGACTCCGGCGTACGAAACGCCGGGATACTGGCTTGTTGTAACAACCCTAAAGAGGCCATGGCCTCCGGCGCTAAAAAAACCGCGAGTGGTTTGGTATCTGGCTTGTCGGATTCGACCAAGGGCTTGACCGCCAGCTCGGGATGAAATTGCGCGGACGAACCCACTACGCTCAGCACGGCATCACACCAGTCGGTGCGTAACAGCTGCTCGAGCAGGTCTTTGTATTGCGCGCTGGTGGCCGCGAGCGTCAAATCGATGATGGTCGTTTCACGGATTTTCATGCCGCGTTGCGCCATCTGCGCGACGAACGCGGGCGGCGGGGCGACCGCCACCATGCCCATGAGTCCGAGGTTATCTACCACGGTTGCCGCACCACCCCCCGTCGTGGTGATCACCGCCACGCGTGCGGGCTGTGGGTGGGGGGCTGTTTTACCCAGATAGCGTTGAGCCAGAGGCGCGATTTCAAATAGCGTCTCAAGATTGCGCACACGCAGCACGCCATGGGCGCGCAAAAAGGCATCCACGGCGACGTCATTGCCAGCCAGTGCACCCGTGTGCGATTGCGCCAAGGCATCGCCCTGTTCAGAGCGACCAATCTTGTAGGCGATCACAGGCTTGTTGTGGGCGCGGGCACGTTCGAGTGCGTACGCCATCGCGGGCGAGTCGCGTATGGTTTCAAGAAAGAGCAGGATGACTTTGGTGTGTGCATCGTCGACCAAGGCGTCGATGACTTCGCCCACGGTGACGTCACTTTCGTTGCCTACAGAAACTGATTTAGCAAAACCAAACCCGCGCGCGTTGGCGCGTGCCATCAAGGAGCCCATCATCGAGCCGCTTTGTGAGACCAGACTCAGCCCGCCCGCAATCAAAGTCTCCGCTTCGAAGGCCGCGTTGACCGACAAAATCATGCCACTATGCAAGTCCGCCAAGCCGATACTGTTCGGTCCGAGAATGCGAACGCCTAGCTCTTTGGCGCGCGCAAGCAGTGCCTCTTGAGCGATCATCCCTTCGGGCCCTGTTTCGCCAAAACCATCCGAGTAAATCGTGATGACTTTCGCACCCGCTTTGGCGCAGGAATCAATCAAGGGCAACACAAGTTCACTGGCGACCATGACAAACGCTTGATCGATCGGACCTGGCAAATCGGCGAGATCGGCATAGGCAGGCTCGCCCATGATTTCGGTCTGGGTGCGGTTGATCGGGTAAAGCTTGCCTTGAAAACCGTGCTTACGCATAAAGCGCATCGGCCGCGCGGTGTTTTTTTGTAAATTACCAGAGGCACCGACCAGGGCAATCGCCCGAGGCGAAAAAAGAGCTTGGGCAAAGTCAGAGGCAGAGACGGGCTTGTTCATTAGATTCAGCGTGATAGGAGCGTGTTTTAAGAATGAAAGATTAGTTTTCGCTACGATAACTCAAAGAATCACACGGTTTTTTAACTGACTACCCTACAATCGTTTGTCGGCATAAAAATCTGGTTACAAACGGAGGGGTTTGACCCATGAGTAAGGAAAGTAGCGGAAAACACGTTAAAACGCCTGAGTCTCTGCGCAGCGCACGCTGGTTCGCACCGGACGACCTACGTTCTTTTGGCCATCGTTCGCGTGCCATGCAAATGGGTTATGGCCCAGAGGATTGGGTCGGTAAACCCGTGATCGGCATCGTCAATACATGGTCTGACATCAATCCCTGCCACAGTCACTTTAAACACCGAGTCGAGGACGTCAAGCGTGGCGTACTCCAAGCGGGAGGTTTTCCGATCGAGTTGCCTGCGCTTTCTCTCGCAGAGCAGTACGTCAAACCGACCACCATGCTTTATCGCAATTTGCTCGCCATGGATGTCGAGGAATTGTTGCGCTGCCACCCGATCGATGGCGCGGTGTTGATGGGCGGTTGCGACAAAACAACGCCGGCCTTACTGATGGGTGCGACGAGTGCGGGCATACCTTCTATTTATGTGCCTGCAGGCCCGATGTTGCGCGGTAACTGGCAAGGTAAGGTCTTGGGTTCCGGTTCGGATGCCTGGAAATTTTGGGACGACCGACGTGCGGGTTTGATCAATCAAAAAGAGTGGATTGAAATCGAAGGCGGTATTGCGCGGAGCCATGGCACGTGTATGACCATGGGGACGGCCAGCACAATGACTGCGATCGCCGAGGCTTTGGGCATGACCTTGCCAGGCGCCTCCTCGATCCCCGCGCCTGACTCCAATCATCTACGCATGAGCGCTGAGTCGGGACGTCGAATCGTCGACATGGTCTGGGAAGACCTGACGCCCAACAAAATCCAGACTCACGCCGCCTTTGAAAATGCGATTGTGGTTGCCATGGCCATGGGCTGTTCGACCAACGCCATTATTCACGTGATCGCGCAAGCCAAACGCGCCGGCTGTGACATCGGACTCGAAGACTTTGATCGCTTTAGTCGTTTTGTTCCAGTGATCGCCAATGTTCGTCCGAGTGGTGATCAATATTTGATGGAAGATTTCTTTTATGCCGGCGGTCTGCCAGGTCTCATGTCTCGCATCAAGCAGCACTTGCATCTTGACTCCATGACGGTCACGGGTAAAACGCTCGGTGAAAACATCGAGGGCGCAGCCGTCTTCAACGATGACGTGATTCGTCCGATTGACAATCCTATTTACGCCGAAGGTGCGCTGGCCGTGCTCAGGGGCAATCTGGCGCCGGATGGTTGCGTGATCAAGCCCAGCGCATGCCCACCTCACTTACACCGTCACACGGGACCCGCGCTTGTGTTTGACGACTATCCCTCCATGAAGGCCGTGATCGACAGCGATGATCTCGATGTCACGGCGGATCATGTGCTGATTTTACGTAACGCGGGTCCTCAGGGGGGTCCCGGTATGCCTGAGTGGGGCATGTTACCCATGCCGAAAAAGCTGCTCAAGCAAGGGGTGCGCGACATGTTACGCATGTCAGATTCCCGCATGAGCGGTACGAGCTATGGCGCGTGCGTCTTACATATCTCCCCCGAGTCTTTTGTCGGAGGGCCTCTTGCACTCGTGAAAAATGGCGACATGATTTCTGTCGACGTGCCTGGACGTACGATCAATCTGGAAATTTCCGACGAGGAATTCGCCCGCCGCAAAGCCGCCTGGAAAGCGCCCGAGCCAAAATACGAGCGCGGCTATGGCTGGATGTTTTCCAAGCATATCCAGCAAGCCAACGAGGGCTGCGATTTTGACTTTTTGCGAACAGACTTTGG
>CAMBLP010000112.1 GCA_945868195.1 Bordetella parapertussis | reverse complement strand
TGGGGCAGTCTCCCCGTGACTCAACCGTGGTCGAGTGCGGCACTACTGCCGCAACGTCCACGGTTTTTCATTTGTAAGGAATAAATTGTCATGTTCAATAAAGTGACCAAATCGTTTCAGTATGGACAACATACTGTCGTGCTTGAGACAGGTGAAATTGCTCGCCAGTCCTCAGGTGCTGTCCTTGTAACGGTCGAAGACACCGTTATTCTTGCCACTGTTGTGGCAAAAAAAGATGCAAAAGCAGGGCAGGATTTTTTCCCCCTGACCGTTGACTACATCGAAAAAACCTATGCCGCTGGCAAGATCCCTGGTGGTTTTTTCAAGCGCGAAGGCAAACCCTCTGAAAAAGAAACGTTGACTTCACGTCTGATTGACCGTCCTCTGCGTCCCTTGTTCCCCGAAGGTTTCTATAACGAAGTTCAGGTCATCATCCACGTGTTGTCCTGCAACCCCGAAATCGATCCCGACATTCCTGCGATGATCGGTGCTTCAGCGGCATTAGCTGTTTCCGGCATCCCGTTTAATGGTCCGATTGGAGCTGCCCGCGTCGGTTACATCGACGGTCAGTATCTGGTCAACCCAACAGCCACGCAGCTCAAGACCTCGCAGATGGATCTCATTGTTGCAGGTACTGATGCTGCTGTCTTGATGGTTGAGTCCGAGGCACAACAACTGTCAGAGGAAGTCATGCTCGGCGGTATCGTGTTTGGTCACAATGCCATGCAAGCGGTCATTGGCGCGATCAACGACCTGGTGCGCGAAGCCGGCAAGCCCGAGTGGGACTGGCAGCCTGCCGCCAAAAACGAAGCATTGATCGCCTCGGTAACGGCTGCTGCTCAAGATCCACTCTACTCCGCCTACCAGACACGCCAAAAGCAAGAGCGCACGACGCAATTGCGTCAGGTGTATTCAAATGTTCATGCCAAGCTCAGCGAGGCCGCTGCAGCCCAAGGTGTTTCCGCACCCGATGGCGTGACGGTCGACAACATCTTGTTTGACCTCGAAGCCAAGATCGTTCGTAGCCAGATTCTTAGTGGCGAGCCACGTATCGATGGTCGTGATACACGTACCGTGCGTCCAATCGAAATTCGTTTGGGTGTATTGCCTCGCGTTCACGGCAGCGCCTTGTTTACACGTGGTGAAACACAAGCCTTGATCATTGCAACACTCGGTACCAAGCAAAATGAGCAAATCATCGATGCGCTCATGGGCGAGTACCGTGATCGTTTCTTGATGCACTACAACATGCCTCCTTTCGCGACGGGTGAAACCGGTCGCGTGGGTACACCCAAGCGTCGCGAAATCGGCCATGGTCGCCTGGCCAAGCGTTCGCTCGTGCCATTGCTGCCTGATGCCCAAGACTTCCAGTACACCATTCGCTTGGTCTCTGAAATCACCGAGTCAAACGGTTCGTCTTCGATGGCGTCCGTATGTGGTGGTTCGCTGGCCATGATGGACGCCGGCGTGCCTCTCAAGGATCACGTGGCGGGCGTTGCGATGGGCTTGATTCTCAACGAAGGCAAGTTCGCTGTCCTGACCGATATCCTGGGTGATGAAGATCACCTCGGCGATATGGACTTCAAAGTGGCGGGTACCGAAAATGGTATTACCGCTTTGCAGATGGACATCAAAATCCAAGGCATTACCAAAGAAATCATGCAAGTTGCGTTGGCGCAGGCCCGCGATGGTCGCTTGCACATTTTGACCAAAATGCGCGAAGCCATTCAAAATTCGCGTGGCGAGCTTTCAGCCTTCGCACCGCGCATGCTGAGCATGAAGATCAATCCTGAAAAGATTCGTGATGTGATCGGTAAGGGCGGCGCAACGATTCGTGCGTTGACCGAAGAAACCGGTTGCCAGATCGATATCTCTGATGACGGCACGATTGTGATTTCGAGTGCTGATCTTGATCGCGCGCACGATGCTCAGCGCCGTATTACTGAACTGACAGCGGATGTCGAAGTCGGCCAGGAATACGATGGTAGCGTCTTGCGTCTGCTTGATTTCGGCGCCATCGTTCAGGTCTTGCCAGGACGTGATGGTTTGTTACACATCTCCGAGATCGCAAACTACCGCATCGCCAACATCAATGACGTGCTCAAGGTCGGTCAGGCTTTGCGCGTCAAGGTCATTGAGGCTGATGACAAAGGTCGTCTGCGTTTGTCGGTCAAAGCCATCGGTGGCATTGAGCAGCAGGGTGGTGCTCCCGCCGCTGACGCAGCCGCTCCTGCCGCAGATCCAGAGGCGCCCGCTCAGTAATCACTGACGGTCACCGCTAAAACCCTGTCAGGTCACAAGCCGGCAGGGTTTTTTTGTGCCAGTTCGTAGAGGCCGGCCAAGCGAAATAATCGATCCCGACGCAACATGCCAAGCATGGGTTCTGGTTGCCTCCTCCCGCTTGAGACCAGTTCGGCGACCGTGAGGTCGAGCGCGTCAGAGAGTTGTCGTCGATGCGTCGGCCACCATTGAGAAAGCAAACGATCAGGATCAATCAGCCCTAGCTGCTGGCGTCTGAGCTCAGAGCGACTGAAGTCTTTGATATTCCAAGTCAATACACTCACATAACCAACATGTGCGCCCATCACGGCAGCAATACCCGTAGCCGCGACATGTTTATCTTTGCGGTCTGTATGCTTGAGTGTGGTCTCGTGGGGCGTGACATCTCCCATATCGGCAGCGGGAAATTGTGTTTGCATGCGCTGCCATTCGTCCCTTAATAAATTGGGATCAATGGGCCAAAGGCGGGCTGCATTACGCTGCCATTCTTGACCAATCTTGTCAGTCCAAAGCGGATGAAACAGTCCGGCACGGGCGAGATTGAGTAAAAGAGGGCGCAATAAGCCTGACATCATGATGCAGGCATCTAAGACAAAGGCTGGGCGCTTTAAATCGCTGAGGTCAGGCTGAGGGGCTTCGGTCATGCATAGTCTAAATTATGTCAGAGCATGTTTCGCAGCTCGGACGATTGTTTGCGCATCTACACCAAAAAATGCTCTGAGCTCAGCACGGGTGTCGC
The DNA here is from genome assembly GCA_945868195.1 of Bordetella parapertussis. GTDB lineage: Bacteria > Pseudomonadota > Gammaproteobacteria > Burkholderiales > Burkholderiaceae_B > Zwartia. Next base: position 3,658 of record CAMBLP010000112.1, on the reverse strand, counting down.
TGCGCCCAAAACCATCTGTACCCAGTGTCATAAAACGACGGCTCGAGGGTGTGTAGGCACGGACCGTTTCAGGAACCGCGCGCACATAATCCGTCGCCGCAATAATCGGACCTTGGCTCTTGGAGAGTTGCTGATAGATAAATGGTACACCAGGAGCCGCCTCACCCTTGAGGGCCGCTTGTTCGCAAGACAAGCCGTCGCGCGCTAGTTCGCTCCAGCTGGTGATGCTGTAGACGGACGCTGCGATGCCCTCGGCGCAGAGTGCTTGGGCTGCTTTAATGACCTCGGTCAAAATCGCACCCGAGCCAAGCAAGGTCACCTGGGCGATTTCTTTTTTGGCCCGATAGACATTAAACAGATACGCGCCGCGGATAATGTCGTCGCGTACGTTTTCTGGCAAAGAAGGCTGTGCGTAGTTTTCATTCATGAGCGTGACGTAATAAAACACATCTTGCTGCTCAACCATCATTTCCCGCACGCCCTGATCAATGATCACGGCCATCTCACCCGCAAAAGCAGGATCGTAGGCTTTGCAATTTGGAATGGTGGCCGCATGGAGATGACTTGAGCCATCCTGATGTTGCAGGCCTTCGCCGCCGAGTGTCGTGCGACCGGATGTCGCGCCCAATAAAAATCCTCGCGGACGTTGGTCCGCTGCAGCCCAGATCTGATCACCGACGCGCTGGAAGCCAAACATTGAGTAGTAAATATAAAACGGCAACATGGCTAAACCATGCACGCTGTAGCTAGTCGCCGCGGCGGTCCAACTGGCGATTGCACCCGCCTCGGAAATGCCTTCTTCGAGGATCTGGCCGTCGAGCGCTTCGCGGTAACTCAATACCGAGCCGATATCTTCAGGCGCGTAGCGTTGACCCACACTCGAATAAATGCCCACTTGTTTAAATAAATTAGCCATACCAAAAGTACGTGCCTCGTCGGCGACAATCGGGACGATGCGCGGCCCCAGGATGGGGTCCTTGAGTAAGTTACCGAGCACGCGCACAAACGCCATCGTCGTGCTCATTTCCTTGCCCTCTGCTTGTGTGGCAAATTGGCTATATTGCGACATCTCAGGGACAGCGACAATGTCACACGTAGTTTCACGCTTGGGTAAATAGCCACCAAGAGCTTCACGCCGCTTGAGTAAATATTGCATCTCCGGACTATCTGGTGCGGGACGATAAAAGGTCAAGGAGGTCGCCTGTTCGTCACTCAAGGGCAAATTAAAGCGATTGCGAAACTCGATCAAATCGTTGTCGTCGAGTTTTTTCTGGCTGTGCGTGGTCATTTTGCCTTGACCCGCACTGCCCATCCCATAGCCCTTTTTGGTGTGCGCCAAAATCACCGTGGGTTGCCCTTTGTGGTTGGCCGCCGCCGCATAGGCCGCATGAATCTTGACCAAATCATGTCCGCCGCGCTTGAGACGATCGATCTGATCGTCTGTCATGCCCTGCGCGAGTCGAGCAAGTTCTTCGTTTTGTCCAAAAAAGGTATCACGATTAAAGCGGCCGTCTTTGGCGGCGAATGTTTGCATTTGTCCGTCGACAGTGTTGGCAAAGGCACGGGTGAGGGCGCCTGTCAGGTCGCGGGCGAACAAACCGTCCCAGTCACTGCCCCACACCAGCTTGATGACATTCCATCCTGCGCCTATAAAAAGCTTTTCGAGCTCATCAATGATGCGCCCATTGCCGCGCACCGGGCCGTCCAGGCGTTGCAGATTGCAATTAACCACCCAGACTAAATTATCCAGACCTTCTCGGGCAGCCAAGGTTAAGGCACTCATGGACTCAGGCTCGTCCATTTCTCCATCGCCAAACACACCCCATACTTTGCGGGACTCGCAATTGAGCAAGTTGCGATGCGTGAGATAGCGCATAAAGCGGGCGTGATAAATGGAGCTGATCGGACCGATGCCCATCGAGCCTGTAGGAAACTGCCAGAAATCAGGCATGAGCCATGGGTGTGGGTAGCTCGAGAGACCTTGTGCTCCCTGTGCGATGGCCTGAATCTCCTGCCGGTAATACAGCAAATCTTGTTCTTGCAGTCTGCCTTCGAGATAGGCGCGCGCATAGACCCCAGGCGCGCTGTGCGGTTGGAAAAAAACCAGATCACCGCGGTGCTGATCAGGTCTTGTGCCTTGCCGTGCTTTAAAAAAGTGGTTGAAGCCCGTTTCAAAGAGATCCGCTGCGCTCGCGTAGCTTGCGATATGACCCCCAAGCTCTCCATAGGCTTGGTTGGCCCGTACCACCATCGCCAGTGCATTCCAGCGCATGATCGAGGCCAAGCGCTCTTCGATGGCCAAATCCCCAGGAAATACGGGCTGTTGGTCGACAGAGATCGTGTTGACGTAAGGTGTGCTGAGCTCGGGACGCCAACCGACTTGGGCCGCGTTAGCGGTTCGTACGAGCTCATCGAGCAGGAATTTGGCACGCTCAGGGCCCGCGGCCTCCAAGACAGCGAGCAAGGATTGTTTCCATTCTTGCGTCTCTTGGCTGTCTGAGTCGGTGATGGTATGGAGCCAAGAGGCGGGGCGGGGATCGATTGCAGCGTTCATCGTGTGGCCAGTTTAAAGATGCTTGATTGATAATCGATATTCTAGGGATTTGTTTGCAGCATGAGATGCCTTAATTAGTAGTTAAAATGATAATATGAAGCATTTAATTCTGATTTTTTAAAATAAACAGCATAATGAAATTAGATTCTATTGATTTAAAGATTTTGTCTGAGCTTCAGGCTGATGGCGCGCTCTCAAATATTGAGTTGGCACGCAGGATCCATCTGAGTCCATCACCTTGCCTGGCGCGAGTGCGGGCACTGGAGTCGGCCGGTGTGATCGACCGTTATGTGGCTTTGGCCAATGCGACAGCACTTGGCTTGGGGCTCAATGTCTTTATCAATATCAGTCTTAAAAGCCAAAGCAAAGAATCACTGGCACATTTCGAGCAGCGCATCAGCGAACATGACGAAGTGATGGAGTGCTATTTAATGACGGGTGATAGCGATTACTTGATCCGTGTTGCGGTGACGGATATTGCCGCGTTGGAAAAGTTCATCTTGGAGCAATTGACTCCGATTCCTGGCATAGAGAAAATCAGGTCAAGTTTCGCACTCAAACAGGTGCGCTATAAAACGGCCTTACCGCTTCCGACAAAAACGGACGTATAGTATCGATTCGTTACAAATACTGATCAAAGGATTCGCGAGACATGAGTGAAGTATTCACACCCACACCCGCTTGGCAAGAACAAATATTCAAGGTTCTCAAAGAAGGCGGCATTCAGCAAGTATCTTATGTGCCCGATGCCGGTCATGCGCACGTGATTCGCCGTGTTAACGAGGATCCTGCGATGCGAGCGATCGTATTGACGACCGAAGAAGAGGGTGTCGCGGTCGCTGGTGGCGCATGGTTGGGAGGTCAGCGTCATGCTCTGCTCATGCAGAGTAGTGGCGTGGGTAACTGCATCAACATGATGTCCTTGTTGCAGAGCTGCCGCTTTCCATTCTTGGCATTGGTGACCATGCGTGGCGAGTACGCCGAGTTCAACCCTTGGCAGGTGCCCATGAGCAAAGCAACGCAGGCTTCGATGGAGTTGATGGGCATCAAGGTCTATCGCGCTGAGCGTGCCGATGAGGTCGAGGATGTTGTCGGAGCCGCACT
>CAMBLP010000111.1 GCA_945868195.1 Bordetella parapertussis | reverse complement strand
ACTCCTGAATAGGCCTTCAATTCTGAATGTTTTTTGGCTTAAAGTCTGTTTCAAGAGGTAACGAAATGGATGACGAATCGTCCCGTAACCGGACGCTCTAAGTTTCGTCCGCTCAAAAGGATGTCGTCAGCCTGTCGACCATGTGCTCGGTATAAAAATAAGCCCACAAAAGCAAAAACCCCAGCGCGAACGCTAGGGTTTCAAAATTCGGTGGTGGCCCGGGGCGGAATCGAACAGCCTAAGGATGGCTAATCCTGTTTTATATCAACTAGTAAACCTCGTCGTGATCCCCGACATTGATTGGAATGATTTCATTCTCAGCAATGATCAGTTCAAGCGTAATCCTGTACTTCAGATTAATCGAGACGCAATGTAGACCGGCGAGCTTACCTTTGAGGGAATGTAGCCGAAGGGAGGGGTGATGAGGGTTTACGGTTAATAATTCCAGAGTCTTGGTGTACTGAGCTAGTGCTTCTGGGTGCTGCTTGATGAATTTTGCTGCTCTGCGGTTGTATTACTCTGTAAAAATTAACTGCCAGGTCATGCTGCCAACTTTGCGTTCAGCTTGTTGATGCGACGAATATGTTGGACAACCGTTTCCTTTACAAAGCGACCAGCGTCGAGATCAGCTTTAGACTCAGCAAGTGCAGCTTCAAGTTCGCATTCGCGAAGATATTGGTATTGTTCTTCGCTCATCACGATGTACTTAACATTACCGCGAACTGAAACAGCAACCTCCGTTTGCGTGGCGAGCGCTTCCTCGATTGCTTTCACCCCTTTGGTCTTGAGGTCATTGGCTGAGATTGTGCTCATGATGAATTCCTGTTTAGCATTGCTAACAGTATAGTCAATCGTACGATTAAAAGCACTATCAATCACGTAAAAAAATCCAGTTAGAAGCCCCCAAAAGCAAAAACCCCAGAGCGAATACCGGGGGTTTTCAGTTTCAGATGGTGGCCGGGGGCGGAATCGATCAAGGCCAGAGGGTGTTGAATCTACTTACTTTGAGTAGCGATAACTGGCTTTGCGTGTGACGATTCGGTCAGGGCTCGCTCAAGAATGCTGATGACATAATCCTCTGGAGTGGCAAAATTTAAATCGTGTGCTTGTCGCTCGACAAATTGTTGTAAGTTAGGTGGGAATGTTATTTCTAAAAGTGGCATGTTTGCTCTGTTTAAGTGCAATGGATGTGTTTAGAACGGTGACTGTTACTGTGACCGTTGGCTAGGCAACATTGTTTGGGTGATATCGCGCTTAGAATGAAGGATTCGCCAAAGTTCTATGTGATCGTCTTGGATCTCGTAATAAATTAAATGAGGAAATCTTTTTAGAGACCACGAACGAATCCCGTCAAGTTCCAAGTCGTATTCTGGGCGAGGTGAGCCCATTTGAGGGTAGCGACCGAGCTGTGAGAAGGCTTGATCCAAAGCATTAATAAAATCCAAAGCAGTTAGCTCTGAAGACGTTTGTTCGTAGTATTGAACTATTTCCTCTTCATCTTTTACCGCAAAGCGATGTGGAATAAAGCGCTTTTTGCTCATTGATTTTTGAGAGCAAATGTTCGTCTAACCCGCGCTCGTAGTTCATCGAAATGCGTTGGAGTGATAGGATCGCAAAGCGGTGAATTTTTACCAGCTAGCAATTGCTCGCGTAACCACGTTCGATCTTGTTGAACTTGCAAGCTATTTGAGTCGTGATTGTCCTCATCGCTAGCATCACGGCTGTAAGGCTTTGGTTCTGATAAGGCATTTTGGGTGTAAGTTAGGTGCGGTGGCATGGCTTTTAAACTCCTGAATAGGCCTTCAATTCTGAATGTTTTTTGGCTTAAAGTCTGTTTCAAGAGGTAACGAAATGGATGACAAATCGTCCCGTAACCGGACGCTACAGGTTTCGTCCGCTTTAAAGGACGTCGCCAATATGTAAACCATGTGCTCGGTATAAAAATAAGCCCACAAAAGCAAAAACCCCAGCGCGAACGCTAGGGTTTCAAAATTCGGTGGTGGCCCGGGGCGGAATCGAACCACCGACACAAGGATTTTCAATCCTCTGCTCTACCGACTGAGCTACCGGGCCAACTGAAGGACGAAATATTACACCAATTCAGACAAGCATGCTTAGTCTAGCTTGGTGCTGGTCCGTTTGAGGATGGCAGAATAAAAGTCACTTTCCTTGGCGAGCATGGTGCTGAGCTCCTTTGGGGATACCACGGTGACGTCCATCGCCTGATTTTCAATCTTCTTTTGAATGTTGCCATCTTTTTGTATCTCAGCCATGGCGCGATTGAGTTTAGCGACGACGTCGGGTGGCGTGTTGGCAGGCGCGAACATCGCCGTCCAGGTTCGGATACCAAAATTCGGTACGCCACCTTCTGCAACAGTAGGAATATTGTTCAAGGTACTACTACGTTCGGGGCCTGTGGTTGCGATGAGTTTGATGCGACCGTCTTTAACCTGCTCCATCATATTGCCGACCAAGGATGTGATCATGACATCAACACGCCCCGCAACGAGATCATTGAGTGCTACACCGGCACCTTTATAGGGGATGTGGAGCATGTTGATTTTGGCGGCATCGTTGAGTGCCTCCGCAGCTAAATGCTGAGCCGATCCATTTCCCGAAGAAGCAAAATTCACCTTGCCAGGGTTGGCTTTTGCATACTTGATCAGATCTCTAACACTGTTGACACCGATATTGGCGGAAACCAAGACGCCCATGGATTGGGTCGTCGCTAACGAGACGGGTTGTAGGTCTTTCAGAACGTCATAGGTCGGTTTTTTATGCAAAAGCGGCGTGATCACCGTGGCGGGGGTGCCCCAAAACAGGGTGTAGCCGTCCGGCGCAGCTTTAATGACGGAGTCCGTGCCAATTAGTGTGCCAGCACCTGCGCGGTTTTCGACTAAAACCGGCTGACCAAGCTTAGTGCCAAGTTCTTGGGCAAAAAGTCGGGCCACAATGTCGGTAGACCCGCCCGGGGCATAGGCCACGACGATGCGAATGGGTTTGTTGGGGTAATCCGGGCTGGCAGAGGCTTGTTGAGCGGCCCAAAGCGGCAAAATTGCGAGTGCGGCGCGAGTGATTATTTTTTGAATGTTCATATTGGTCTCCTGTGTAGTGCATTGTACGGAATGTGTCGGGCTCCGCTCCAGGCAAGGGCATTACGTGAACAACCTGATTTGCACCCTTATAATGAGGGTTGTTACGTAGATATAACAAAAATTCATTTATTTATGTCGGTTAGCGTCCTCGCTCTTGGGTTGAACCATGTCTCGGCACCTGTTTCGGTGCGCGAGAGAGTATCTATGCCCGAGGATTTAGTGCAACCAGCACTGAATGCCTTGCGTCAGGCCTTCGGAGGCGCGGTCAAAGAAGCCGCGATTCTTTCAACCTGTAATCGCACCGAGCTTTACTGCGCGGCAGAGCCGCAAGTCGCGCAACAACTTCCTGTGTGGCTCGCTGACTTTAATCGTATCGAGGCTGGGGAACTTGCGCCGCACGTGTATTTGCATGGGCGAGATGATGCTGTGCGGCATGCTTTCCGCGTCGCAAGCGGTCTAGACTCCATGGTGTTGGGCGAGCCTCAGATCCTGGGGCAAATGAAAGATGCAGTGAGGACTGCAAGCGATGCGGGTGCGCTTGGTACCTTGTTGCATCAGCTCTTTCAGCGCACTTTTTCTGTGGCTAAAGAAGTCCGCTCCACCACCGCGATCGGTGCACAGTCTGTTTCGATGGCCGCTGCTGCTGTGCGACTTGCTGAACGGGTATTCGGTGAGTTGTCGACATCCAAGGTGCTCTTTATTGGCGCCGGCGAAATGATCGAATTATGTGCAACGCACTTCGCTGCGCGTCAGCCTGGCGCTATTGTTGTGGCCAATCGCACACTGGAGCGTGCCGAGTCCTTGGCGAATCGATTCTCTGCCACTACGATGCGTCTAGCGGATTTGCCAGACCGTTTGGCTGAGTTTGATGTTGTAGTGTCCTGTACGGCCAGTACCTTACCTTTGTTGGGCCTGGGGATGGTCGAACGCGCCACAAAACAACGCAAACGCAAACCGATTGTGATGGTTGATTTGGCCGTGCCTCGGGACATTGAGCCTGAGGTTGCGCAGCTTGACGATATCTATTTGTACTCAGTCGATGATCTGGCCTCCGTGGTGCAGAGTGGTACAGAAGCCAGACGTTCTGCCGTGGTGCAGGCCGAGGCCATCATTGATGCCCGTGTCGGAAACTTTATGCACTGGATGCAAGTCAGAGCCAATGTCCCGGTGATCCGTGATTTGCAAACAACCGCGCAGGCGGTACAGGCACAAGAACTAGAGCGCGCCCGCCGGATGCTTGCCAAGGGCGAGTCCCCCGAGGCCGTTCTCGAACAGCTCGCACATGGTTTGACGCAAAAATATTTACATGGAACCTTGGCTGCGCTCAATCAAAGCGAAGAGGCCGAGCGTCAACAATTGTTGGGCTGGCTGCCCCGTATATTTCCGTCTGGATCTGAACGCCGTTAGCGACACTGCTGACTGATCTCGCGCCATGCGAGTGACACACCGTTCAATTCCCCCAACTTTTTAAAACAAGACCGTTCCTTATGAAACCTTCAATGCGCGCTCGCCTTGAGCATCTTTCCCGTCGCTTGGTTGAGGTCGATGCCTTGCTTTCAGAGCCTGATGCCGCCAATGATATGAATCAGTTTCGCAAGCTTTCGCGTGAGCGCGCCGAGCTTGAGCCAGTCGTCAAGGCATTCGAAGCCTTTGAAGGGGCGAACACTGATTTGGCCGGTGCCAAGGAAATGTTGGATGATCCCGAGATGAAATCGATGGCGCTTGAGGAAATCGAGGCGTGTAAACAGCGCATTGAAGCACTCGCTGCCGATTTACAACTTCAGTTATTACCCAAAGATCCTGACGATGGACGAAGCGTCTTTGTAGAAATTCGCGCTGGCACGGGTGGCGACGAAAGCGCGCTGTTTTCAGGTGACTTACTCAGGATGTATACGCGTTACGCCGAGCAGCAAAGCTGGCGCGTCGAGTTGATGTCAGAGAGCCCCTCCGAGTTGGGTGGCTACAAGGAAGTGATCGTTCGCATCGACGGTGAGGGTGCCTATGGTCGCCTCAAGTTCGAGTCTGGGGCGCATCGTGTTCAGCGGGTGCCTGCGACGGAAGCGCAAGGTCGAATTCATACCTCAGCTTGCACCGTTGCAGTCATGCCAGAGGCTGATGCGGCGACCGATATTGTGATCAATCCCAGTGACTTGCGGATAGACACCTTTCGAGCGAGCGGTGCCGGCGGTCAGCACATTAACAAGACCGACTCTGCAGTCCGTATTACGCACTTGCCAACCGGTTTGGTCGTGGAATGTCAGGACGATCGCTCACAGCATCGCAATAAAGACAAGGCTCTACAGGTCTTGGCCGCGCGCCTCAAAGACAAAGTGCAGCGCGAGCAGCATGACAAAGAAGCCGCGCAGCGCAAAAGTCTGGTGGGCTCGGGTGATCGTTCCGAACGGATCCGCACCTATAACTTTCCGCAAGGTCGCTTGACAGACCATCGCATTAATCTCACTTTGTACAAATTGGGCGCCATCATGGAGGGTGACCTGAGTGAAGTCACCGGCGCATTGATTGCCGAACATCAGGCAGAGCTTCTTGCCGCGTTGGGTGACGGCGTCTGATGCAGACCGCTCAATCCCTCTTGCAGTTGTGCGGTTTGCCTCGGCTAGAGGGTCGTATGCTGCTTGAGTTTGTTTTGCAAAAACCCCGTGAGTGGCTGCTTGCGCATGATACGGACCTGCTTACCCCTGAAATGTCGGCACAGTTTTTGACGCTTGCGGCCCAGCGACGGCAAGGCGTCCCCATGGCGCATTTGATCGGTTGGCGCGAGTTCATGGGGCATCGTTTTGAGGTCAACGCCGCGGTGTTGATCCCACGTCCTGAAACTGAACTCTTGGTTGAGGTGGCTTTGGCATCCTTGGCTGGATTATCGACGCCTGCCGTGCTTGATATGGGCACCGGGAGCGGCATTGTGGCGATTAGCTTGGCACTTGCCCGCACGGATGCTTTTGTCACCGCGACAGATGTCAGTGTGGAGGCTTTGGTCGTGGCACAGCGCAATGCTCAGGCACTCAGCGCACGCGTTCAATGGTGGCAAGGGAGCTGGTTTGAGGCCTTGCCGCAGGAGGCAAGATTCAACGTGATTGTGTCTAATCCCCCTTATATTGCTGCCAACGACGGTCATTTACAGCGAGGCGACTTGAGGTTTGAGCCTGTCCAGGCGCTGACGGATGGCCGAGACGGTTTAGCCGCACTTGAAATGATCATTCACGGGGCGGGTCGTCGACTTTTTTCAGGTGGTAGCCTCTGGCTCGAACATGGTTATGATCAGGCTGAGGCCGTGGGCCAGTTACTGACTCAGTCTGGATTTAAAACGGTGCAAACACACGCCGATTTGGCGAATTTGCCCCGTGTGACCGGTGGCGTGTGGGCATAAGGATTTATCCCCATTCTGCCTCTTATAATATTGTTTTAGTGGTTATTCCCACCTCTATTTTTATTGATCAGGACCATCATGAGCGACGTTCAGCAATTTATTCGTGACACTGTCACAAAAAATCCGGTTGTATTGTTTATGAAAGGCACAGCGCAGTTTCCGCAGTGCGGTTTTTCTGGCCGTGCGATTGAAATCCTCAAAAGCAACGGCGTGACCAAGCTGGTGACTGTCAATGTGCTCGAGGACGAAGAAGTCCGCAGCGGCATCAAGACCTTTTCGCAGTGGCCAACCGTCCCTCAGTTGTATGTCGGCGGCGAGTTTATCGGCGGCTCAGACATCATGGGCGAGATGAACGC
>CAMBLP010000110.1 GCA_945868195.1 Bordetella parapertussis | reverse complement strand
TGCTCAAGAGCCGCATAGGCTTGACTGGTCAAGCGACCTTCGGTCGTGATCGTGTCATCGATATCGCTCAAAACAAAGCGAATATTGGCGGCCTGTCGAGCAGGAATGTCTGTGAGGGGATGCATATAACAGTGATTCTACGTGTGCATTGTTACAGGGATTCTATAATAGGTATTTACACCTGCTCCTACCAAACTTACTATGCCCGCCAAACTTTCCTCCATTTCGCCGCTCAATGCCGATCTTGCGGCTGCGATATCCCCGGTCTCTGAGATCATTTCTGAGCTCAAAATGGGGCGTAGGGTGATTTTGGTCGACGAAGAAGATCGTGAAAACGAAGGCGATCTCGTCATGGCGGCTGAGTTCGTCACACCCGAAGCGATCAATTTCATGGTGACGCATGGTCGAGGACTGGTTTGCCTGACACTCACCGAAGAGCGTTGCCGCCAGCTCGAGTTGCCGTTGATGTCCAATCGCAATGGTACGCCCTACGGTACCAATTTCACGGTCTCGATTGAGGCTGCGGTGGGCGTGGAAACGGGCATTTCCGTGGCGGATCGTGCAAGAACGATTCGCGTCGCCGTGGCGCGGGATGCCAAACCGACTGATCTCGTCCAGCCAGGGCATATTTTCCCCCTGCGTGCGGTGCCAGGTGGTGTCTTAGTGCGCGCGGGTCACACCGAGGCGGGCTGCGATCTGACTGCGATGGCTGGGTTGACGCCTGCGGCAGTGATTTGTGAAATTTTGAAGCCGGACGGCACGATGGCGCGTCTGCCCGACTTGATCGAGTACGGTCGCACCCATCAGTTGAAAATCGGCACGATTGCAGATCTCATCCAGTACCGCAACGAACATGAGTCCGTGATTGAGCGCATTAGCGAGCGTCGCATCATGACGCCCTGGGGCGAGTTCAATATGATTGCTTACCGCGATACCGTGGCTGGCAACCCGCACATGGCCTTGGTGCATGGCCGTGTCGATCCCGCCCGCGAGACCTTGGTCCGTGTGCACGAGCCGACCTCGATCCTGGATTTAATGGATGTGCAGAGTCCTGGCCATAGTTGGGGCGTCGCAGAGGCACTTCAAGCGATCCGCAGCAGCGAAGCCGGTGTGATGGTGTTTCTCAATTGCCAAGGCTCAGCGAGCCAGTTGTTCGATCAAATTTCTGCCTCGCAAGGCGATATGCCTGTGCCAGTCAAGCGTGAACCAGGTCGCATGGATTTGCGCACCTATGGCATGGGCGCGCAAATTTTGCGCGACCTAGGCGTAGGCCAAATGCGTTTGCTGGCGCGTCCCCGAAAAATGCCCAGCATCATGCCAGGCTTCGGTCTCGACGTCACCGGTTACGATCACACCCCTCCCACCCGCAATACATAGGAAGCACACCATGAGCCCATATACCCTGACTCCAGACATGAATGGCGAGGGCCTGCATATCGGCATTGTTCGTGCCCGTTTTAACGAAGATATTGGTCTGATCGAGCTCGATGCTTGCCTTCAGGAGCTTGAAAGCCTCGGCGTCGACGAACGAGACATCATGGTCGTGACGGTTCCGGGCGCGCTGGAGTTGGGTGTGACCTTGGCGCGCATGGCTGAAACCTTCGAGTTCGATGCGTTAATCGCCTTGGGCGCGGTGATTCGCGGTGAGACCTATCATTTTGAAATCGTCAGTAACGAAAGTGCCTCGGCGATTGCGCGCGTCGCGCTCGAAACGGGCATCCCCGTTGCGAACGGCGTCTTGACCACCGAAACAGATGAGCAAGCCGAAGCCCGTGCTGCGGATAAAGGCCGGGATTGTGCGCAGTGTGCGGTCGAAATGGCGAATTTAGTCGCGGCACTCGAACCCGAACCCGACGACGAAGAAGACCCAGAGGATGATGATCTTGAACAAACCCCAGCAAGACGCTAATTCGCCCGCGATGCCTCCACGCAGCGCACGGCGTCGTGCGCGAGAGTTGGCATTGCAAGGACTGTACGCTTGGCTTGTGGGGGGTACGGAAAGTTTGCAAGATGCGGGTGAAATCGAAGCCCATCTGCGCGACGAGGACGAGTTCGATCAGGCCGATGTTGTGTGGTTTCAAACCTTGCTGCACGGCGCGATGCGTGAGGCTCCTGCTTTACGCGAAAAATTCGCGCCCTTCGTGGATCGTCCGCTTGCCGAGCTTTCGCCGATCGAGCATGGCATCTTGCTAATTGGCAGCTTTGAGCTGGTTCACCAGATCGACGTCCCTTATCGCGTCTCGATTAACGAAGCGGTCGAGCTGGCCAAATCCTTTGGCGGTACGGATGGTTTCAAGTTCGTCAACGGTGTGCTCGATAAGCTGGCCGCAGAGGTTCGCGCCACAGAGCTTCGGGCAACAGCCCGGCGCTAAGCACGCATGCGCGCGTGACAATCGTGAAAATCGTGACATCTGAATTCGATCTGATCTCTCGCTTTTTCAAACGTCCTGTTCCCGCCGGGATGCTGGGCGGGGGCGACGATTGCGCCTTGTTAAGGATCATGCCAGGCATGGAATTGGCGACGAGCAAGGATTTGTTGCTCGAAGGCAGACACTTTTTCTCCAACGTAGATCCCTACACGCTCGGCCACAAGTCTCTGGCTGTCAGTTTGTCTGATTTGGCTGCGATGGGTGCTAAGCCTGTCGCATGCTTGCTCGGCCTGGCGTTGCCAAGCTTCAATGAAGACTGGGTCGCGCGTTTCGCGGACGGGTTTTATGCTCAGGCGGATCTGCATGGCTGTGCGTTAATTGGTGGTGATACCACGCGCAGCGAAAGCGGAGTCGCCATCAGTGTGACGGTCTTTGGCGAAGTCGATCCTGCACAGACCATGCGGAGAAATGCCGCGTGCGTGGGTGACGACATTTGGGTTTCTGGCCAGCTCGGTGCCGCTGATGTGGCCTATCGACTGCTAGAGGGCTCGTTGATCGATACGAGCCCTCTTACAAAAAAATCGCGGGGACTGTTTGGTTTGGATGGCTCCTTGCTGGAGCAAACGCGAGCTGCCCTTGAGACGCCGAGCCCTAGAGTATTTTTGGGTTGTCGCCTCGCTGTGCATGCCCATGCCGCGATCGACATTTCTGATGGTTTGCTACAGGATTTGGGTCATATACTTCAGGCAAGTGGGGTCGGTGCGCGCGTCGAGGAGACACTGTTGCCCATGCACCCCGCACTACAGTGCCTTTCCCAGGCAGACCAGCGACGTGCTGCCTTGGCGGGAGGGGATGTGTACGAGTTGTGTCTGACGGCGGCGGCAGATCAGCGTGAGAACATTGAACGTATCGGGTTAGAGACAGGCGTCGCGCTCACGCGTATTGGACAAGTAGTCGCCGGAACGGCCCTACAGGTTTTCGACGAAGCAGGGCGGTTGATCCATCCTCTGCCGCAAGGCTTTGACCATTTTCGGGACTGAGATGACGAGCGTTTCAACGCGGCACCGCACGACCTGGCCTACGTTGCGCTGGGTATTTTCTGCTCCAGCACGCATTCTGATGTTTGGCTTTGGCTCTGGTCTGATTCGCCCAGGTTCCGGAACCTGGGGTACTTTGCTGGCGTGGTTGCTCTGGATCTTGGTCGCGCCCGGCGCAAACGATCTGGCGATCGGTATTTTTTTATTGTTGTGTTTTGTTTATGGCTCTTGGGCGGCTCAACGTGTGAGTCAGTCGATGGGCGTACAAGATCATGTTGGCATTGTTTGGGATGAATTTGTCGCGTTCTGGCTTGTGTTATGGCTGGTACCTGAATCACTGTTGGCCCAAAGCGTAGCCTTTGTTCTCTTTCGATTTTTTGATACGGTTAAACCGCCGCCCATCCGCCAAGTCGATGCACGCTTCAAGGGGGGCGTTGGCGTGATGCTGGATGACGTGCTTGCCGCCCTTTACACGCTCATCGTGATGGCCCTGATTGTGCACTTCGGTCCTACGACGTATTTCTCCTAACGCTAGTTTTTAGAGATCCATGATGCAAAACGATACGCGCGCTCTCGCCACTCAATTGGGTCAGTTACTCCTTGCGCGTCAAGGATGGCTGGCGACGGCCGAGTCTTGTACCGGTGGACTGCTATCGGGTGCTGTGACGGCTATACCGGGTTCAAGCGGCTGGTTTGATCAGGGCTGGGTGACCTATAGCAATCGTGCCAAACACGTACAGCTCGGCGTCGCACTCGCCACGCTGGATACGTTTGGCGCCGTGAGCGAAGAGGTCGCTCGCCAGATGGCGGCCGGGGTGTTGGCTATGGCGCCGCGCGCCACGCTTGCGCTGACCACGACAGGTGTGGCCGGCCCTGGAGGTGGCACAGCCAGCAAGCCTGTTGGCTTGGTGTGGTTCGGGTTTGCCCAGCGCGCGCCCTCGGGCGTGATCGTGCACGCGGTTTCTCAACTGTTTGAGGGTGATCGTGATGCCGTCAGAGACGCGTCCGTGGCGTTTTCACTGCGTTCGGCCTGCGCCTTGCTTGCTTGACGCCACTATCTGTGCGCATTGATGGCGTCACGTGTTTCTTTGGCAACGGCGGCAGCGGCCTGCGTCCAGTGACCTTTGCCTGTGGCGTACAAAATGGCGCGTGAGGAGTTGATCATCATGCCGGTTTTTTGCGCATTACAGCCCGCGGCGCAGGTGGCGGCAATGTCGCCGCCCTGAGCACCGATGCCAGGGACTAAGAGTGGAACGCTATCTCCAATTGCTTTGCGTACTGCGGCAAGTTCATTTGGGAAGGTTGCGCCGACGACGAGTCCACACTGGCCTGTTTTGTTCCATTTGTTGGCGACTAAGTCGGCGACGCGCAAATACAAAGGCACGCCATCCGTTATCAAAAATTGCAAGTCCGATCCGCCTGGGTTGGATGTGCGGCACAACACGATGACACCACGATCTTCCCATTCGAGATAGGGTTCTACAGAGTCGGCGCCCAGATACGGGCTGACCGTCACCGCATCGGCACCGTAGCGCCCAAAGACCTCTTGTGCATACTGCGTGGCCGTCGCGCCAATATCACCTCGCTTGGCATCGAGCACCAAAGGCAGGTGAGGGTAGTTTTCTCTCAAGTACGCGCAGAGGTCCTCAAGTTGACGCTCGGCTCCGACCGCTGAGAAATAGGCGATTTGGGGCTTGTACCCACACACAAAGGGTGCGGTGGCGTCGATAATTTGTTTGCAAAACTGAAAAATCCCGTCTGGCTTGCCCTTGAGCTCGGCCGGCATGCGGGTCAAGTCGGGATCGAGTCCCACCATCAAGAGGGATTGGGAGCTTGCCCAGGCGGCATTGAGTTTTTGAATAAAAGACATGTCGGGATTGTGCGTATGGGATGCAAATAAGGAAATAAATGCTATTAGAGCCTAAAAATAAATCCAAGCTAGATAAAGTTAAACCACTTGTTGATCAGTAGGGTCAACCAAAGGACACCCGCTGAAACCAAACTGAGGAAAACCGCTGCGCTCCCGAGATCTTTGGCACGGCCGATCAGTTCGTTGTTTTCTAGCGTGACGGCGTCCGCGACGGCTTCGATTGCAGAATTCAGGAGTTCTACGATTAATACCAGCACTAAGGAACTAAGTAGCAAGATGATCTGGATCGCGCCCTGACCGACCCAAAACGCAACCGGCGCCATGAGTAGCACTAAGAGCAGTTCTTGCCTAAAAGCGGCCTCATAGCGCAGCGCAGCACGCAGACCGCTCCAGGAATAGCTGGCTGCCTTAAAAACTCTGCTAATACCGCCTTTACTTTTGTGTTGCGAAGGATGTGAGGACATGATTACGAACTTGGTTTATAAATGATGGCCGCCTGACGAATTCAGGCTTATCAATTCATTTTCGGAAGATAGCACACCATGCCAATGCTCAACGTTCAAATTCTGCAAGGTCACAGCGCTGCGAAAAAAACGGACTTGTTGAAAAAGCTGACGCAGTCCGTGGTGGACAGTATCGGGGCACCCTTGTCCTCGGTCAGAGTTGTCTTACAAGAAATCCCTGCCGAGCATGTCATCGTGGCAGGTGAGATTGGCAAGGAAATGGTCATGATCACGGTGGGTTTGATACGTGGACGCACCGAGGATCAAAAGGCCGCGGTCATCGCAGCCATGTCCGAGGCCACTGAGCAGGCGATTGGTGTCTCCAAGCAAAACATCCGTGTCATCTTGTTTGATCGTCCTGCAACGGATTTTGGGGTTGCGGGTGGCATCACAGCCAAGGCCGCAGGTCGTTAATTTTTATCTTCACCGAATTCTTAAGGTTTTTCATCATGTCGAGTGTTCTCCAATACGATCAAGACGATCTGGGTGTCGTGACCCTCACCCTCAATCACCCCGAGACGCGTAACGCGTTGACGGGTACGGGCATTGTCGAGGCGATGCTTGAGGCGTGCCACCGCATTGAACATGATCCGAGCGTGCGCGCTGTCATCATTACGGCAAATGGGCCGATTTTTTCTTCGGGTGGAAAAATCGACGAGATGGAGCGTCAGATTGGCTCTGGTTTTGGCTCTGAGGTTTTGCGTCAGGAGTATCGCCAGGGTATTCAGCGATTGCCTCTGGCGATCCATCAGATTGAGGTGCCGACGATTGCGGCGGTCAATGGCCCCGCCATTGGTGCGGGCTGTGATCTGGCGTGCATGTGTGATTTGCGGATTGCGTCTGAACATGCGACCTTTGCCGAGAGTTTCGTCAAGGTCGGTATTGTGGCGGGCGATGGTGGCGCTTGGTTTTTACCGCGTGTGATCGGCATGGCGCGCGCGGCCGAGATGTCGTTCACAGGCGAGGCGATTGACGCGAAAACCGCCTTAGACTGGGGCATGGTCTCGCGCGTCGTGCCAGCCGAGGAGTTGTTGTCGACGGCGCAAACGTTGGCGCGCAAAATGGCGGTCAACTCTGCG
>CAMBLP010000109.1 GCA_945868195.1 Bordetella parapertussis | reverse complement strand
CGACACGCTTGTCTGGAGGACAACGACAACGGCTCGCGATTGCCCGTGCACTGATTAAAAATGCACCTATTTTGATTCTCGACGAAGCGACTTCAGCATTGGACAACGAGTCCGAGCGTCAGGTTCAGGCCTCGCTGGAAACCTTGATGAAGGGACGGACGACTTTGGTCATTGCGCATCGCCTCTCGACTGTTCAAAATGCGGACAAGATCGTCGTGATGGATCAAGGTAAGGTTGTTGAGCAAGGCTCGCATAGTGAGCTACTCGCGCGCGGGGGCGCCTATGCCGCGCTCTATCAAATGCAATTCCGAGAAGATGTGGAGACCTGAATCATGCCGCAAAGCCCCGTCACGCTGTCAGAACAAATAGCCGATGCGGCCCTCAGGAGATTTGGCGAATCTGTGCATGTTCCGGATACGTTGGTCGGTGGTGAAGAGCTCTTGCGGATGCTCACACACAGCTCCCACCGAAAATGGTCTGCTCAAACCATTCCACAAGAACTCCTTGACTTGTTGTTCGCCTGTGCGCTCTCTGCGCCATCTAAGTCTGATTTACAGCAAGCAGACATCGTCCATGTCGCAGATCGAGTCCGAGTCAAAGCGATCGCAGACTTGATTCCCGACATGCCGTGGATCAACGATGCACCCGTATTGTTGATGTTTTGCGGGAATAACCGCAGGATCAGACAGATCGGGCAATGGCGCGGTAAACCTTTTGCCAATGATCACCTTGATCATTTCATGAATGCGGCGGTCGATGCAGGGATCGTGCTCGCGCAGTTTATTCGGGCAGCCGAGGCGGTTGGCTTGGTGACAGTTCCGATTAGTGCCGTCCGCAATCACCCCGAAAAGACCAGCGAGCTTCTAGGCCTGCCCGAAGCTGTTTTTCCCATCGCAGGTCTTTGCGTTGGCTACCCTCTGGAGTCTGGGCGCATCACCCCGAGATTGCCTCGATCGGTGACCACGCACCTCAATCAGTTCAGCGAGTCAGGTCTCAGGGAGCAGATCGATCACTATGACGCACGTCGTCACGCGTTGTTTCCACTTCGCAGGCAGCGTCATTCAAATATTTATCCGGATGCAGATTTCAATGGCTGGTCCGAAGACAAGGCCCGTCATTATTCCGTTCCGGAGCGCGCCGATTTCGGCGCTTTTGTCCGAAGTAAAAAATTCAGTTTGAAGTAAAGTAAATATAAAAATTCAGACAACAACTCAGGGGAGATATTGGGTGAACACCACAACAATAAGCAAAACCAACTCAAACAGCGAAAGTGACGATATCCAGACACTCGCCAGACTGGCGGGTCTTGAGCGCGCGATGTTGCGCTTTCCCGAGGATCTCAACACCGCTGCCCGAACTGCTTTAAAAGTTCGCGCTTCCTTGAATTTACCCATCGACAATACGGCCGAGGTGTGGCCCGTCATGCAGGTGAAATCATGATGCACTGGATGACCGCTTCCGAAATGAGTCAAGGCTATGCCGCAGGCACACTCTCTCCAGTGACGGTGATTGAAGCGTTGCTTTCGCGTATTGATGCTCTAGAACCGCAATGCCGAGCGTTTATTCAGCTTGATCGTGAGGCCGCACTCCAAGCTGCTCGCCAAGCCGAGCGCGAGATCAAAGCTGGGCGCAGTCTTGGTCCCTTGCACGGTGTTCCGGTCGGGATCAAAGACATCATCGATATAAAGGGAGAACGCACGAGCTGTCATTCGAAAGTGATGCTTGATCATGTCGCGGCGGATGACGCTGCAGTGATTACTGCTCTGCGTGCCGCTGGTGCGATTCTGTTCGGTAAATTAGCGCTGCATGAGTTTGCGATCGGTGGCCCTTCTTTTGACTTGCCTTTCCCGCCCGCCCGAAACCCATGGAATGTCGCTCACCACCCAGGTGGCTCGTCCTCCGGCTCTGGGACCGCATTGGCTGCTGGATTCCTGCCACTTGCCCTTGGAACGGATACTGGAGGCTCTGTGCGTAATCCGGCCGCTGCTTGCGGTCTCGCAGGTCTTAAGCCGACCTATGACCTCGTTTCACGTCGAGGCGTTTACCCGCTGTCCATGTCGCTCGATCATGTCGGGCCGATGGCGCGATCGGTTCAAGACGTTGCATTGTTGTTGGATGCGATGGTGAAAACTTCGTCTGCACCGCAAAGCAGCAGGCCAGCGACTTACACAAAAGACCTCAAGTCTGGCGTGAAAGGTTTGCGAATCGGCTTCATCCGTCATTTTCATGAAAAGGATGAGCACGCTGATCCCGAAGTCACACGGGCGTTGAATGAAGCGTGCGATGTATTTCGCAAACTGGGGGCGGAAGTCAAAGACATTACGTTGCCGACACTGCAAGAGTTCAGTGCTGCGCAGAAAGTTATTCTGATGTCAGAGGGGTGGGCGATCCATGCCCGTAACTTGCGTGATCGGCCTGAAGACTATGCGGGAATGTCGCGTCGTAAATTGCTATGCGGCGCTTTCTTAAGTGCGGGTGACTATGTGCATGCGATGCAATTGCGCGGTGTGTTAATTGATGCGGTGAATCAGGCGTTTGGGGAGGTTGACCTCTTGCTGGCGGCTAACTCATTTGATCCCGCGTGCCGCATTGACGATGCGCAAGAGGTTTTGCGAACTTATACGAGGCAGGCACGCGTGCCTTTTAACCTAACCGGTCACCCCGCACTGGCCATGATGAGTGGCTTAGCCAGCAATGGTTTGCCACTATCGCTGCAATTGATCGGCAAGAACTACGATGAGGTCACTGTGTTGCGTGCAGGAGCGGCCTTTGAGCAAGCCACACCTTGGCACAAGATGCATCCCGAACTTTCCTGAGGAAGGATCAGGAAAGCTCTGTTCTGACGATTTTCGCCCCTTCGGCAAGCGATCGTAGTTTGCCGAAGGCAACATCTCTGGGCATATATTTCATCCCACAGTCTGGGGCAGGAATCATATTTTCAGCTGCCACATACTTGAGTCCTGCGCGGATACGCTCAGCCACCTGTTCTGGCGTTTCAATCTCGTTCGTGCCCAGATCCAGGACGCCCAGCATGATTTTTTTTCCTGCGAGGTCGCTTAAGACCCCAAGATCAAGCCGGGGCTGTGCGGCTTCGATAGAGATTTGCTTTGCAATCGTGTCGCTCAAACCAGGTAAAAATGAATAACCCGTTGGTTTTTGGCCTTTGACTACAGCCGCATAGCCAAAACACAAATGCACGATGGTCGGCACAGTGATACCTTGGAGCGCACGATTAATGGCTTTGACTGCATAACGTTTTGCCGCTTCAGGGTCGTGCCGTAACCAAGGTTCGTCGAGCTGAATAAAATCCGCGCCTGCCGCTTGCAAGTCCAATGCTTCTGCGTTGACCGCTGCAGCAAAGTCCATGACCATTTCCTCGTCATCGGCGTAAAACTCATTTTTGGCTTGTTGCCCCATCGTGAAGGGGCCGGGCAGGGTGATTTTTGCAAGACGATCTGTATTGGCTTTCAAAAATTGCAAATCACGGATTTCAACGGGGTGCGTGCGGACGATTTTGCTGACGACGCGGGGGACAGGCGTTTTCAAGCCTGCTTTTGACGTAATGATAGCGGGGGTGTCACCATCAACACCCTCGAGTTCCATCGCAAAACGGTTTGAATAACTTTCTCGTCTGATCTCGCCATCAGTAATGATGTCGATGCCTGCGCGTTCCATGTCGCGGATCGCCAGAATCGTCGCATCGTCTTGAGCTTGTTCGAGACGATCGGCGGGGATACGCCAGATTTCCTGTTGCCGTGTGCGCGCAACGCCTTTGGAGAGTTGTTCGCGGTCGACGAGCCAGTCAGGCTGAGGATAACTGCCCACCACAGTGGTGGGCAGGAGTAATGCAGAGTGCGTTTGCCTCATGTTTAGTTGGCGCTTGCGCCTGAGTCCTTCACGATTTTGCTCCACTTTGCCAATTCGGTGACGGTGAAGTCATTGAACTGTTGAGTCGTCATTGGCGTGATGATCAAGCCCATATTTTTAAAGCGCTCTTGCACCTCAGGATCGGCCAATACTTGTGTTGTGGCTTTATGTAGTTTTTCAACGATATCCTTAGGGATGCCCGCAGGACCAGCCAGTCCCCACCAGGGTCGCAGGTCGTAACCTTTGACGGTGTCGGCAATCGGCGGCACTTCGGGTGCAATCGGGCTGCGCTCGCTCGTGGCCACGCCTAAAGCACGGAGTCGGCCGTCTTTCACATGCGGATAAATCACCGGTACGTGGTAGAACGTCATGGAGACGGTGCCTGCGAACAGATCTGTAAAGCCTTGGTTGATATTCTTGTAAGGGACGTGCTGAATATCGATGCCCGCCATTGTTTTCAGGAGCTCGCCCGCCATATGAGGCGAGGTACCGGAACCCGCAGAGATATAGGTCAACTTACCCGGATTTTTTTTAGCGTAAGCAATCAACTCAGCCATGTTGTTCGCGGGAATCTTTGGATTGATCGCCAGCATGTTGGGCGCCGACACCATCAATGCGATGTGTGTAAAGCCCTTGATCGGATCAAAGTTTACTTTTTTGTACAGGGTCGGATTGGTCGCGTTAGTTGCGCTGTTCGAGAAGGTCAACGTGTAGCCGTCTGGCGCGGCGCGCGAAACGAATTCAGCTGAAATATTGCCACCTGCGCCGGCTTTGTTTTCAACGATAACGGATTGCCCTAACAATTTACCTAACTTGTCTGCATAGACGCGTGCGATCACGTCGGTCGTTGTGCCGGCTGAAAAGGGCACAACAAATTTGATGGGTTTGTCTGGATAATTTGACTGGGCACTGGCCGAAGAAAAACTCAACGCTCCTGCCACTGCAATAGATGCGAGACCTAAAAGACGTGCTGCGCGTGATGTTGAAAACTTCACCATATGTTTCTCCTCTGGAATTGTCTGGTGTTTTATTGAGAAAGCCTCATGAGTTTAGCCCCCAAATAGTCGGCCTGGAGGACTTCTCATATCCATATGATCCTGTATTGACAAGATCTGATTCATTACTTCCTAACCCGTGCTGATGCCTGCAGCAGTCCCAGCTGACGCTTGATTGTTGTTAATGTCGCCGTACGCTAAGTCAAGACAATGTCGTATTGCTCTTGTGTGTAGTCCATCGCCACTTCAAGAGATATTTTTTTGCCGATAAAATCCCCTAGCATGGCGAGGTGCTGACTTTCTTCTTCTAAAAACAAGTCAATCACGCCTTGAGAGGCGAGTATTCTGAATTCGCGGGGGTTAAATTGCTTGGCTTCGCGCAGGATCTCTCTCAAAATGTCATAACAGATACTTTTATTGGTGCGAACATGACCTCGGCTTTGGCAGGTCGGGCAGGGCTCGCACAGCTGATGTGCGAGCGAGTCCCGCGTCCGCTTGCGGGTCATTTCAACTAACCCAAGTTGTGAAAATCCATTCACAGTCATTCGCGTGCGGTCAAAAGAGAGTGCTTTATTGAGTTCAGCGAGTACGGCATCACGATGTGCGACATCATCCATATCGATAAAGTCGAGAATAATGATACCGCCCAGATTTCTGAGTCTCAGTTGACGGGCAATCGCTTGTGCGGCCTCGAGGTTGGTCTTGAAAATAGTGTCATCAAAATTCCTGCCTCCGACAAAACCTCCTGTGTTGACATCAACCGTGGTGAGCGCCTCTGTTTGGTCAATGATCAAGTAGCCCCCTGACTTGAGATCGACCCGTCTTGAAAGCGCACGAATGATTTCCTCTTCAATGTTGGCCGTATCGAATAAGGTGCGCTCCGCACTGTAATGTTTGATGCGCTCCGAAACCGAGGGCGTATAAACGTCAGCCCAAGCTTTAAGTTCGGTGCTGACGCTACGAGAGTCGATCAAAATCTGGTTCGTGAGCGGGGTCACCATATCCCTGAGTACGCGTTGTGCGAGAGTGAGATCCTGATGCAGCAGGCTGTTGGCTGGAAGGGTTCGCGCGCCTTGTTGAACATTTGCCCAGAGTTTTTTGAGGTAGGCGAGATCTGCTTCGAGTTCTTCGTTCGTTGCGCCTTCGGCTTGAGTGCGAACAATGAGCCCGCCTTTCTCCTCGGGCGAGACGAGGGTTTGTAGTCTCTCACGCAAAGCCTGGCGGTCAGACTCAGAGCCGATTTTTTGAGAAATACCGATATGGGGCTCATGCGGGAGATAGACCAACATTCGTCCCGCGATGCTGATTTGCGTGGATAAGCGTGCCCCTTTAGTGCCCAGAGGGTCCTTAATGACCTGCACAATGAGACTCTGGCCTTCGAATATCAGCTTTTCAATGGGCGTCTGGGGGGTCGAGAGTGCACGCTCGCTGCGGTTTTCCCTGAGGTCAGCAATATGAATAAACGCAGCCCGTTCAAGCCCAATCTCAACAAAAGCGCTTTGCATGCCAGGTAAAACACGCACGACTTTGCCTAAATAGATATTTCCTACTTGCCCGCGCTGTGTGCTGCGTTCCAGATGGAGTTCTTGCACCGCACCACGCGCCACTAGGGCCACACGTGTCTCAAAAGGAGTGACGTTAATCAGAATATCTTCAGTCATGGAAGGTTTGTCTCGAAGAATGCCTAAGTAATTGTGCTATAGTAGCGGGCTTGGCTTTAAAGATGTGCTGATGGTTTAGGTTTAGTTTTTTGTCTTAGCAAGTCAGTACTTTATGACCTTGCTTGTCTTTGTCGGCGATGTAACCTGCAAAAATTGTTTTTATAGTTTTGCAAAATGGTGAAAACTAATTTGACATGGATAAAAAACTCCTTCATAATCTCGCTTCTCTGCTTCTGGCGAATAGCTAAAAGCAGATAAAGATAGTGGAAATACTAGTAGTCGTACAAAATTAGCAATACCTTGTTCTTTAAAAATTTGACAACCGATAAGTGTGGGCGCTTGGAATGAGTGTCGCAGGTTTCTTGGCTGTAACAGGTCAAGTAATTGCAAACGAAATCAAGTGCTCACAAAGAAGTTTGGAAATGCACGTTAAGTGTAAAAGCTTGATGTAAATAACCTCACTTCCTTTGAGCAGCGACGTATAACCGGCCTGGGGAAACTTGGGTCAAG
>CAMBLP010000108.1 GCA_945868195.1 Bordetella parapertussis | reverse complement strand
CGCGTCGAGGTGCTCGGATGGCACTGACTGTCACGGGTGGTGGTGGTCTGGCGATGTTGGCGGGTTTTCTTTTGCTGGGTCACGTGGCGGGAAGCTATGAACTGACTCAGATTTTTGCTGCGCGTGACATCGTTCAGGCAAGTTCTCTTTATCTACCGATTTTGCTTCTTATTTTGCTGGGTGTCTTTACCAAGTCGGCACAGTTTCCCTTTCATTTCTGGCTTCCCCAGGCGATGGCAGCGCCCACGCCAGTCTCGGCCTATTTGCACTCCGCGACCATGGTCAAAGCGGGTGTGTTTATGCTGGCTCGCTTGTATCCGGTGCTGGGTGGGACCTACGACTTTGAGATCATCGTCTCGGTCGTGGGGCTGACGACCATGGCTTTTGCAGCCTATGTTGCGATTTTCAAGCACGATATCAAGGGGCTGTTGGCCTATTCGACGATTAGCCATCTTGGTCTGATTATGTTTTTGATTGGTTTGAGTTCGCCGCTTTCGGCTGTGGCGGCAGTCTTTCACATTATCAATCACGCGACCTTCAAAGCCTCTCTATTTATGGTCGCTGGCATCATTGATCATGAATGCGGCACGCGGGACATGCGTCGCTTAAGGGGCTTGTTTAAATTCATGCCTTATACCGCTACGTTGGCCATGGTCGCAGCAGCGTCGATGGCTGGTGTGCCTTTGTTCAATGGCTTCTTGTCCAAGGAAATGTTCTTTGTTGAGTCGCTCGCTCTGTCTCATCTTGGTTGGTTCGGTGTGGTGGCACCCTGGGTGGTGACTTTTGGCGGAATATGCAGCGTCGCTTACTCCACGCGTTTTATCCACAACGTTTTCTTTAACGGTACAGCGACGGATCTGCCTCGCACGCCTCACGAGCCTCCCCGTTTTATGAAGGTACCGGTTGAGCTCTTGGTTGTTCTGTGTATCTTGGTGGGTGTATTACCTGCATTGACTGTGGCGCCATTGGTATTTCTTGCTGCTGTTGATGTGTTCGGCGGGCCTATTCCCCATTACAGCATTGCGATCTGGCATGGTTTTAATATGCCTTTACTGATGAGTGTAATTGCATTGTTTGGTGGCGTGGTGGTGTTCTGGTTGTTACAAAATCGCTTTAACCTGCACTTAATTGCGCCCAAAGAAATCAATGGCAATCGGATTTTTGTCCATGCGATTGAGACGCTGCTTGCCTTTTCTCGTGGACTGACACTACGTTTGCAAAATGGTTCTTTGCAACGTTATTTAGCGCTCTTGATCGCGAGCGTCATTGCTCTTGGTGCGTGGCCCTTTATGCAGTTTGGCTATACGACCGGTGATGCACCATTGACGGATGCTAACCCCTTGGCTGTCATTGTCTGGGTGATTGCCGTGGCGGGTGCGCTCGCGACAGCAGTGTTTCATCGTCAACGCTTGGTGGCCGTGATCTTGGTCGGTGTCGTGGGTTTGGCGACTGCGCTGACTTTTGCTTATTTTTCAGCGCCTGATTTAGCGCTGACTCAGCTTTCTGTCGAGGTGGTGAGTACCGCGCTGCTGTTGATGGCTCTGGCTTTGTTGCCGCTTACAGGGCCCAAAGAGTCAAGCTTATCGCGTCGTAGTCGCGATATTCTTTTATCCGTCTTGGCGGGTGCTGGTGTGACGGCATTGATGTGGGCTGTGTTGACACGACCGCTTGATTCCATTGCCTGGTACTACTTGGCTGAAAGCGTTGGGCGGGGAGGTGGCTCAAACGTCGTCAACGTGATCTTGGTCGACTTCCGTGGTTTTGATACGTTTGGTGAAATTACGGTGTTGGGAATCGCTGCGATTGGCGCCTTGAGTTTGATGGACGGTTTGAGTATGGAGCGCAAGCTCTCGCCCGCTGTGCTCAATTCAGTGATGCTTTCTGTTGCCGCACGCATTTTGCTGCCGTTTGCCTTATTGGTCAGTGTCTACATTTTCTTGCGCGGACATAATTTACCTGGTGGAGGTTTTATAGCAGGTCTGATTACCTCGGTGGCACTGGTGATGCAATACATGGCGGGAGGTTTGTTGGCGACGTCAAAAACACTGCGCATCGAGTTTCCAAAGGTGATTGGAAGCGGGGTCTTGATTGCCGGGCTCACGGGCTTGGGTAGTTTTATTTTTGGCTCGGCATTCTTGACGAGTACTTTCGGTTATCCCGTATTGCCTGTCATCGGAGAGGTGCCGCTCGCGAGTGCGGCTACTTTTGATTTGGGCGTGTTTTTGACTGTGGTCGGCTCAACGTTGCTGACAATTTCGGCCTTATCCGGGGCGAGTCAGCGACCCGGTCCTGTTGCAGGAGTGACTCAATAATGGAACTATTACTGTCTTCTGCGCTGGGTATTGTGACGGCATGCGGGATTTATTTGATTTTGCGTGGCCGGACATTTTCAGTGGTACTGGGACTGTCACTCTTGGGTTATGCCGTCAATCTGTTCATCTTTGCCATGGGTCGCTTGGTGTCTGGTCGTCCTCCTGTGATTTCTGAGCAGGCTTTGTCGTACGCCGATCCTCTCCCTCAGGCGTTAGTGCTCACAGCGATTGTGATTGGTTTCGGGATGACGGGATTCATCGTTGAGCTTGCACTGAGAACGCGACATGAGACCCAGTCTGATCATGTTGACGGTCACGAGGTTGAGCCACAGCAAGAAGGGAAGCGCGGATGAATCATCTTCTTGTTCTGCCGATCATTCTTCCGGCATTGACGGCCGCATTGTTATTGTTTTGTGGTCGTCAACCCGGGCTGACCCGTGTGCTGAGTTTGTTTTCTACTGCATTATTACTCGCCGTGTGCGTGTCTTTGTTCCTCGATGCAGAAACAGGTGCTTTTCAGACCTATGCGCTCAGTGACTGGGTCGCCCCCTTCGGTATTGTGCTCGTATTGGATCGGCTCTCTGGTCTGTTGGTGTTGTTGACAGCGGTCGTCGCACTCGCTGCCCTGTTCTACGCGATGCAGGGTTGGGACACACGTGGAAAATATTTTCACGCGCTCTTTCAGTTTCAGTTAATGGGTATTAATGGCGCCTTTTTGACGGGCGATCTATTTAATCTGTTCGTATTTTTTGAAGTCCTGCTGATCGCGTCTTATTGTTTGCTGATGTATGGCTTTGGCGAAAGACGCTTGCGAGCCTCGGTTCACTATGTGGCGATCAACCTAACGGGTTCTGCTGTATTTTTAATTGCGGTCAGTTTGCTCTACAGCGTGACGGGTACGCTCAATATGGCGCATCTTGCTGAGGTGATCGCACAGTCCTCGCCCGAAGATATTGCACTGATTCGCTCGTCTGGTTTGATGTTGCTCGGTGTGTTTGGGATCAAGGCTGCATTATTTCCGCTCTATTTCTGGCTACCTGCCGCGTATTCAAGCGCCTCGGCGCCCGTGGCGGCCTTGTTCGCCATCATGACCAAGGTTGGGGTCTATTCCATCTTGCGCTTTACAACCTTGATTTTTCCAGACAACACAGGTGCTGCGGCGGATTTGACAACTCCTTGGCTATTGCCCGTGGCAATCGTCACGCTGATTCTTGCGGCTCTCGGTGCGCTTGCGGCTAAACGCTTGCTTGAGTTGTTTGCTTATCTCACGATCGCTTCGGTGGGTACGATTTTGATTGCTGTTTCGGCGGGAGGGGTGGCGGGTCTTTCGGGTGGGCTGTTTTATTTGATACACAGCACGCTGATTATGTCGGCGCTCTTTTTGCTGGCTGAAATGATTGGGCAGGCGCGAGGAGAGGCTCAGGATCAGCTCCATCAGGGACCGATACTCTTAAAACCTGTTTCACTCGGAATAGTCTTCCTCTTAGGTGCGGTGATTGTCGCGGGCTTGCCGTTGTCCTCTGGATTTCTGGCCAAACTCATGATTTTGCAAAGTGCGATTCAAAACACTTCGATGCCCTGGGTCTGGGGCTCGATTTTGGTTTCAAGTCTCTTTGTTTTGATTGCGTTGTCCCGCGCGGGAAGCATGATTTTTTGGAAAACCTCTCACGAGACCTCCCCACAGGCTGTATCACCGGATGGTTTGTGTTGGTTGCCGGTTATGGGTCTGTTGGGTTGCAGCCTCTTAATGGTGGTGTATGCCGCGCCTCTAAAGCGTTTTACGGATGCAACCGCGCAACAACTCAGCACCCCAAGCCAATACATCAAGGCAGTCATTGGTCAAACGACAGATCGTGCCCCACGCCCTCTACCCGTGGAGGCAAAATAATGAAAGCTTGGCTTCCTTATCCCGTTCTGTCGCTTTTGCTATTTGTGGTTTGGCTGCTGCTTGTCGCTGAAGTTTCCGCAGCGCATGTCTTGTTGGCGCTGTTTTTGGCGTGGGGTATTCCTATGCTTTGTAGACCATTTTTAAAAGATTTGCCCCCTGTTCGTCATGCTGTTGCGGCGCTACGTTTAGTCGCTTTAGTCACCTACGATATTGTCGTGGCAAATATTGTGGTGGCACGTTTAATCTTGGGCCCGACAGCCCGCTTGAAGCCTGTTTTTGTTCAGGTGCCGCTCATACTCACACAGCCGATGTCTATTTCCTTGCTCGCAAGCATTATTACGATGACGCCTGGCACAGTCTCCTCGGATTTATCCCAAGACAACAAGGTCCTCATCGTGCATGCGCTGGATTGCAGTGATCCCGAAGCGCTTGTCGCGGATATTCAACAACGTTACGAAAAACCTCTCTTGGAGATTTTCGGATGCTAGACATTTCAATCAAAATTGCGTTGATCGCGATCGGAGTATCGATGGCGCTGACCCTTTATCGGCTCATCAAAGGTCCCGATACACCAGACAGGATTCTTGCGTTGGATACCTTATATGTCAATGCTGTCGCCTTGCTGATTGTGCTGGGGATCTATGACAATAGTTCTATTTATTTTGAGGCGGCGTTGCTGATTGCGCTGATGGGATTTGTGGCAACCGTTGCACTTGCGCGCTATATTGCGCGTGGCGATGTGATGGACTGAGGACAGGAGACGAACATGCTTGAAGTCATTACATCCGTTTTATTGTTGATTGGGGCCTTTTTTATCCTGGTGGGTTCGATTGGTCTTGTTCGCTTGCCTGAGTTTTTTATGCGACTGCATGCCCCAACCAAGTCTTCGACGTTAGGCGTGGGCGGTGTTTTACTCGCCTCAATGGTCTATGCGTTCAACGAGAGCGTCTTGATACACGAGTTGATCATTACGTTGTTCGTGTTTGTGACCGCGCCTGTCAGTGCGCATTTGCTTTCACAGGCAGCACTTAGGCTTAAATTAAAATCTAAAGCTCGACTCCCTGAATGAAGAGTCTGGGAGAGGGCTATCGCGCGCTGGTGATGGGTGCGACAGGGGCGATTGGTTCTGGTTTTGTTTCGGTTTTGCGAAGCGATCCCAATTGTGCTGAGGTTGTTGAAGTTTCCCGGGCGCATTTCCCTGAATTTGCGCTGGAAGATGAAGCATCGATGATTCAAGTATCCGCGCAGGTAAGTCAGCGAGGTCCTTTTGCGCTGATCGTGGATGCGACGGGTGCCTTGATGATCGATGGCAAGGGCCCTGAAAAGCATTTAGGCGCGCTAGACTCAGCGCACTTAATACGGAGTTTTCAAGTCAATGCGATTGGACCGGCTTTGTTACTGAAACATTTCTTGCCGCGCTTGGTGTCGGGGCGTGCGATTTATGCCAAGCTTTCCGCACGTGTTGGGAGTATTTCCGACAATAAAAAAGGAGGCTGGTATGGTTACCGTGCCTCTAAGGCTGCGCTGAATATGTTTTTACAGACTGCGGCGATTGAGTTTGCCCGTAAGAATCCATCGGCCGTGATTGCCGCTCTACAGCCAGGCACCGTGCAATCAAACCTCACAAAGCCCTTCGTCGGTCAAGAGGGGATCTTGACCCCTTATGAGTCTGCGAGTGGTTTGTTGCAAGCGTTGGACGTGCTGGGTTTAGATCAGGCGCATCAGGGCGCTTTTTTTATTGACTACAAAGGGCAGTCGATTGACTGGTAGAATGTGTTGCCAATCCTGCCTTTATTTTGACTCTATATTCTTTTTGGTTATATAAAGATAGGAAATATGTACTTCAGCTTTGGGGAGCCTAGGCGCACAATTGTCTCCTTAATCATTTTTCACAGGTATTTTCGGTCATGAAAAAAATAGCTGCATATTTCTTGGGTTTACTGCTTTCTGTGAATGCGTTTGCAGCCGAACCTCTTTTATCCGCGCAAGCGGTACAAGCAGGTCTGAGCGCGCCCAATACGGTCATCCTCGATATTCGCGATCCAAAGTCTTATGCGGCAGGTCATATTCCTGGGGCCTTGAATGCGCCTTATGGGACGTGGCGTGGTCCTGCGACCAACCCAGGTGAGATTCCTTCGCAAGCAAACTTGACCAAACTCGTGCAACGCTTGGGTTTGACGCCTGACACTCATGTCATCGTGACGTCCTCGGGTAAAGACGATACCGATTTTGGTGCGGCTGCACGCGTGTACTGGACGCTCAAAGTATTGGGTCTGCAACACCTCTCCATCTTGAATGGTGGTCTCAAGTCTTGGCAAGCAGCGGGTTTTTCTTTGGACAATAAGCCTGCCACTGCGACGGCCAGTACTTTTGTGCCAACAATCAATCAAAATATGATTGCGACACGCGAAGAGGTGGTGGCGAAGGTTAACGCGGGTCAAGCGCAGTTGGTTGATGCGCGTCCTGCTGCCTTTTTTGATGGCTCGACCCGCCATGCCGCTGCAAAAGTGCCTGGCACTCTAAAAGGCGCGGTGAACGTTGAGCACTCCAAGTGGTTTGAGCCAAACAGCTCCTCGGTAGTTTCCGCGGGCGAAGCAAAAAAGCTGGTCTCTTCAACGCCTGTTAAATTGGACCAAGAAACGGTCTCTTTTTGTAATACAGGTCACTGGGCTGCGACAAACTGGTTTGTCTTGTCAGAGTTAGTCGGCCAGAAAAACGTGAAGATTTATGCCGGCTCCATGGTTGACTGGACACAGGCTGAGGGAGCGCTCCCCATGGATAACGTGCCCAACCGTTTAAAACAGTTGTATATCGATGGCCAGTTGTGGCTCGCTAATAAATAAG
>CAMBLP010000107.1 GCA_945868195.1 Bordetella parapertussis | reverse complement strand
CAGCCAGAACGGTCTGAGTATGAACCCCAAGGCGCTGCGCGAAGTGGCTCAGTGAATATCTTCGGGATCAAGGTAGAAAACTTCTGGTTGACTGTATTGGGTGAAGTGCCGGCCGCAACCCTTGAACAGTTGGCTCAGTCAATTCAATACGTTCCGTCAAAGCCCGCACGTTAACGCGTTGTGAGCGTTGAGTTGGAGCGTTTAAATCGGAGTTCATGATGCAAGATCAGTCACACTTATATCTGTATCAGCCTGTTGATCGTATGCGCCGCATCGCGACAACGTTGATGGTCGCCATGGCCTTGGTGCTCGGTGGCTTACAAGTCTCGCCTGCGCAAGCGCGCAATGTTGGTTTGCCTGACTTTACGACGATCGTCGAAAAATCAGAAGCTGCTGTGGTGAATATCCGCACAACCGCTAAAGTCTCCTCGCGTGCAGGCGGTGGTGGTGGTGGTGCGCCCGGTCAAGATCCATATGAATTATTCCGTCACTTTTTCGGCCCTGACTTTGTGCCACCTGGCGGACGTCAAGGACCGCAACAAGCGCCACGCGGACGACGTGCCGAGCCTGAAGAGCGCTCTGTGCCGCGCGGAGTAGGATCGGGATTTTTTATCTCGGAGGATGGACACCTTCTCACCAACCATCATGTGGTGGCGGATGCGACGGACATTTTTGTCACGCTGACGGATGGTCGAGAGTTCAAGGCGAAAGTCGTGGGCAGCGATCAACGTACGGATGTCGCCTTGCTCAAAATTGATGCTAAGGGGATGGCAACACTGCCGATTGGCAATGCCAAAACCCTCAAAAAAGGTCAATGGGTCTTGGCGATTGGTTCGCCATTCGGACTTGAGTCGACGGTGACTTCGGGCATCATCAGTGCCTTGGGTCGCGAGACCGGCGACTATCTGCCTTTTATTCAGACGGATGTGGCGGTCAATCCAGGTAACTCTGGCGGTCCGTTGCTCAATCTAGATGGCCAAGTTGTCGGCATCAATGCTCAGATCGTGTCTCGAAGTGGCGGTTTTATGGGCATCTCATTGGCGATTCCGATCGATGAAGCGATGCAGGTCGTGGAACAGCTCAAGTCCTCAGGTCGTGTCACGCGTGGACGGATCGGTGTGCAGATTGGTGAGGTGAGTAAGGATGTGGCGCAAGCCATTGGTTTACCCAAAGCCGAGGGGGCCCTGGTCAGCGGTGTTGAGACTGATAGTCCAGCAGAAAAGGGCGGCATTTTGCCGGGTGACGTCATTTTAAAGTTTGACGGTAAATCCATTAGTCGGATGTCTGATTTGCCTCGTCTCGTGGGTCAAACAAAGCCAGGTGCGGTTTCTCCAGTCGAAGTCTGGCGCAAGGGCAAAACGGTCAAGCTCAAGGTCACTGTGACAGAGTTAAAGGCCGAGCGCACTGCTGAGGCGCCTGCTGCTAAGGAAAAGCCTGCTGAGTCACAGAGTGTGGTGCTGGGTATGTCGATTGTTCCAGTCAGCGCTGAGGCCCAGAAAAAGTTGCGGATCAAGGGTGGCGTTCAGGTCACCGCGGTGGCAGCGCCGGCTTCGACGGTGGGCATTGCCGAAGGCGACCTCATTTTGGCGGTCAACAATACCGACATTACGAGTCCCGAGCAGTTTGCCAAGGTGATTGCCGGTCTCGACAAGACGCGTTCTGTTGGTTTGATGGTTCGGACAGGCGATCAAACCCGTTGGGTCGCCGTGCCAGCCGCCAAATAAAGTCAAGAACGGCTAGAATAGCGGTTTGCCGCAAAAGGGGCGCAGGGCGCCCCTTTTGCTTGCGAGCCCGCTTACTTTTTAGGTGTTATGCAGCATATTCGCAATTTCTCCATCATTGCCCACATCGACCATGGCAAGTCCACCTTGGCGGATCGTCTGATCCAGCGCTGCGGGGGCTTGGCCGATCGTGAAATGTCCGCGCAAGTTCTGGACTCTATGGATATCGAGCGCGAGCGCGGTATCACCATCAAAGCTCAAACAGCTGCGCTGCACTACAAAGCGCAAGATGGCAAAACCTACAATCTTAATTTGATTGATACGCCCGGACATGTTGACTTTTCTTACGAGGTGAGTCGCTCTCTGTCTGCATGCGAAGGTGCGTTATTGGTTGTCGATGCATCTCAGGGTGTAGAGGCCCAGACCGTCGCCAATTGTTATACGGCGATTGAACTCGGCGTCGAGGTCGTCCCCATTCTTAATAAAATGGATCTGCCTCAGGCAGACCCAGAGAGCGCGCGTGCCGAGGTCGAAGAAGTCATCGGGATCGACGCGGCGGACGCGATCTTGGCGAGCGCCAAAACAGGCATGGGTATCGACGATATTCTCGAAGCCGTCGTCGCTCGCATTCCTGCACCCAAGGGTGATCCCGAGGCGCCCCTGCAGGCCTTGATTATTGACTCTTGGTTCGATAATTATGTGGGCGTGGTCATGCTGATTCGCCTGATCAATGGTGTCCTCAAACCCAAGGACAAAATTTCCTTCATGGCGACAGGTGCAGTGCACTTGTGCGAGCAGGTCGGTGTGTTTACGCCCAAGTCTGAGCCCCGCAAGTTTCTATCTGCAGGCGAGGTGGGGTTTGTAATTGCTGGCATCAAAGAGCTCGCCGATGCCAAGGTCGGCGACACGATTACGCTGTTGAACAAACCGGCTGCCGCACCTTTGCCGGGTTTTAAAGAGGTCCAGCCCCAAGTGTTCGCAGGGTTGTATCCCGTAGAGAGTAGTGAATACGATCAACTGCGAGACTCGCTTGAGAAGCTCAAGCTCAATGATTCAGCCTTGATGTACGAGCCTGAGGTATCCCAAGCCCTTGGTTTTGGTTTCCGTTGCGGTTTTCTCGGACTCTTGCACATGGAAATTGTTCAAGAGCGACTCGAGCGTGAATTCGATATGGATATCATCACGACTGCACCCTCCGTGGTGTACGAGGTGGTGCTGAGAGATAACTCCGTGATTCAAATCGAGAGCCCCTCGCGGCTGCCCGACGTTGGTAAGTACATCGAGATACGCGAACCCATTGTGAACGTGACGCTATTTATGCCGCAGGAGTATGTGGGTACGGTCATGACGCTTTGCAATAACAAGCGTGGCGTGCAACTCGATATGTCTTATCACGGTCGCCAAGTCCACCTGCACTACGAAATCCCACTTGCCGAAATCGTGCTCGATTTCTTTGACAAGCTGAAATCAGTTTCTCGCGGGTACGCGTCGATGGACTACGAGTTCAAAGAGTATCGCGCTGCAGATGTGGTCAAGGTTGATTTGTTGATTAACACCGACAAGGTCGATGCCTTGTCAAATATTTGTCACCGCTCCAATGCGCGTTATCGCGCGCGCGAAGTGGTGTCACGTATGCGTGAATTGATCCCTCGCCAGATGTACGATGTGGCGATCCAGGCGGCGATTGGTGCTGAAATTATCGCGCGTGAAAACGTCAAAGCCTTACGCAAAAACGTACTGGCCAAATGTTATGGCGGCGATATCAGTCGCAAGAAAAAACTGCTTGAAAAGCAGAAGGCTGGTAAAAAGCGGATGAAACAAGTGGGTAGTGTAGAAATTCCTCAAGAAGCTTTCTTGGCGATTCTGCAAGTCGATGACAAATAACACTGATGCAAGGTTGAACTGATGAGCTGGAACTTTGCCCTGATTTTATTTATCGCGCTTGTGGTCACAGGTGTGATCTGGGCGATTGATAAGTTTTCGCTGAGACAAAAACGTCATGCTCGCATGATGCAGGCGATCGATTTAGCCCGACCGAGTTGGGTAGCCCTTCCTGCTGAGGAAAAGCGTAGTCGCGAAGAGCAAATGCGGACAGAGCTTGGGAAGCAGCCCTGGTGGGTCGAATACGGCGCCAGTTTTTTTCCGGTCATTTTGTTTGTGTTTGTGTTGCGCTCCTTTATTGTTGAGCCTTTCCGTATTCCCTCGGGTTCGATGTTGCCAACTTTGCAATCAGGCGATTTGATTTTGGTGAACAAGTTCTCTTATGGCTTGCGTCTGCCCGTTCTGCATCAAAAAGTCATTTCAATCGGGGAGCCCGCGCGTGGTGATGTGATGGTGTTCCGTTACCCCGTTGACCCGTCGGTCGATTACATCAAACGTGTGGTCGCTTTACCTGGCGATGAGGTGGCTTACCTCGATAAGCGGCTCTATATCAACGGTAAAGAAGTGCCGCGCAAGCGTGACGGTGAGTATTTTGAGCCAGACCGTGTGGCATATACGGCACAGTTTACAGAGTACCTTGGTAAAAAACCGCATCAAATATTACTGGATGAGCGGAGATGGCAGGATTTAGGGCCAACTTCGAGCTTTCCGCATCGTGAAAAGTGTGAATATCTTCGAAATGGCCTGCGCTGTACCGTACCGGCCGGTGTTTACTTTATGATGGGTGACAATCGCGATAACAGCCTGGACAGTCGATTTTGGGGTTTTGTCCCCGAGGCGAATATCGTTGGTAAAGCTTTCTTTATCTGGATGAATTTTGGAAACCTAGGACGCATCGGACCTTTCCATTAATTCTTTTAGATCCTTGTCACCTGTTTATGACTCCCGCTACATGCCTTCGGCCGCTCTTGAGACTTCGCTTGGATATAAGTTCGTCAAACCCGCTCTGCTTGAGCAGGCGCTGACGCATCGTAGTCATGGCGCTCGCCATAACGAGCGCCTTGAGTTTTTAGGCGACTCGGTGCTGAATATGTCAGTGGCCGCCTTGCTCTTCAATCACTACGGCACCCTCGATGAGGGCGACTTGTCTCGCGTGCGTGCCAACCTGGTCAAACAATCATCGCTTGCCGAAATCGCGCAAAAACTCGACTTGTCTAAATATCTTAGGTTGGGCGAGGGCGAGCTTAAAAGCGGCGGTTTTAGACGTCCCTCTATTTTGGCGGATACGTTCGAAGCGATCTTGGCGGCTGTTTACCTCGATGGTGGTTTTGTTGCGGCTCAAGAATTGATTGAGCGACTGTACAAGCCCATATTGGCGAGCGTGGATCCTCTGACCTTGGGTAAAGACGCAAAGACCCTCTTGCAGGAATTTCTGCAGAGTCGCAAGCTGGCTTTGCCAATCTACAATGTGGTGGCGACCCATGGCGCGGCACATAGTCAGCAGTTTGAAGTCGAATGCGCGATTCCCTCTCTTGAAATCAAGGTCAATGCCCCTGGCTCAAGCCGCCGCGCAGCCGAGCAATCGGCCGCCAAACTCGCACTCGAGGCTGCGGAAACTGCAAGTCCCACCCCAGTTAAAAAGCGTTCAACCCGAGCGCGCAAAACGGCACAGTTGACGCTGCCGGTTGCGGTTGCTCAGGAACTTAAATGACAGAAAATATCGATATCAAGACCGCAAGCCCTACACCAGAAGTCCCATATCGCTGTGGTTTTGTCGCCGTGGTGGGTAGACCCAACGTTGGCAAATCAACGCTCACCAACGCCTTGATTGGCAGCAAGATTTCGATTGTTTCGCGCAAGGCACAAACAACACGTCATAGAATTCAGGGTGTCCTCACCCGCGAGCATGAACAATTTGTGTTTGTGGATACCCCAGGCTTTCAAACACGTCATGGTGGTGCCATGAACAAGATGATGAATCGCGTGGTGACACAGACGTTGGCCGATGTCGACGTGGTGTTGTTCTTGGTCGAGGCCGGCAAGTGGTCGCCGGGCGATGCCAAGCTGTTGTCCCTCTTGCACCATCCAGAGCGTACGATTTTGGTGATCAGTAAAATCGATCAGCTTAAAAATCGTGATGAACTCTATCCGTTTGTCGCCAATATCGCTTCACAATTTAAATTTGATGCAGTCGTTCCTGTCAGTTCGACTAAGCGTCATCAATTGGACCAGCTGCTCGACGAAGTCGCGAAACGTTTACCTGAGAATGAACCCTTCTTTGATGCCGATACGCTGACGGATCGGCCTATGCGCTTTATTGCGGCCGAACTCATCCGTGAAAAAATCTTTCGTTTGGTTGGCGACGAGCTCCCGTATGGTTGCACCGTGGTGATTGAACAGTGGGAAGAAACGGCTAAGGGCGCGCATATCAACGCCTGTGTCATCGTTGAGCGTGATAGCCATCGCCCCATCCTGTTGGGTGCGGGCGGCAGTCATATGAAGCGAATCGCTTCCGAGGCGCGTCAAGATATGGCCAAGTTGATGGACAAGCCCGTGCACCTTGAGGTCTATATCAAGGTGCGTAAAGGTTGGGCTGAAAAAGAAAGCAGTCTGCGCGATTTAGGATATGAGTAGACGCGTTCTTCGAGTCCTCGAAACTCCGGGCTACGTGTTGCATGCAACGGCCTGGCGTGAAACCTCTCTCATTGTTCAAGCATTTTCTA
The DNA here is from genome assembly GCA_945868195.1 of Bordetella parapertussis. Classification (GTDB taxonomy): domain Bacteria; phylum Pseudomonadota; class Gammaproteobacteria; order Burkholderiales; family Burkholderiaceae_B; genus Zwartia. The sequence goes on along the minus strand of CAMBLP010000107.1, from coordinate 828 downwards.
GAGACCACGGCTGGGTCAGTATGGTCGCCAAAGGTGCCAAACGTCCCCACTCCGTTTTACGACCGGCCTTATCTGTGTTTCAGCCGTTATTGTTGTCCTGGACGGGTTCCGGCGAAGTTAAAACACTGACACGCGCCGAATGTGCGGGCGTACATGCCTTGCCAGGCGCCGCTTTGATGTCATGCTGGTATATGAACGAGTTGTTGTTTCGTTTGCTACCTCGTGAAGATCCTCATCCAGGCTTGTTTGATGCCTATGTGATCGCCTTGCAGAGACTTGCTGCGGGCCAAGCAGCAGCGGGTGCTTTACGTCGCTTTGAGTGGATTTTGCTCAAAGAAACAGGTTATGGCCTGGATGTCGAAGAGCCAGATTTTGAGGATTTGCAGACTGAGCCAGCGCTGCGCGCAACCTTGCGCGAGCGCTTGTCAGAACACCTGGCAGGGCGGCCGTTAACCACCCGTCAGGTTTTGGTCGCACTGCAGCGCTTTCAACCAGTCAAACCAGCAGGATGACTGAAAGCATGTGATCTGTCTGATGCTATGCGGTCAGGACAGCGCGCCCAGTGACTTTGCCTTCTCGTAAAGAGGTTAATACCTTGTCAGCGTCCGCAAGAGGATGTTTGTGAACGGGAATGGGGGTGATCTTGTTGTCCTTAACCAGTTGTAACAACTCTCTGAGCTCGTCGAGCGAACCGGTATAGCTGCCAAGAATCTGCAAAGCTTTCATCGGAATAAAGGCAATCGGCCAAGACGCGCCGCCACCGAACAGACCGACGATGACGAGCTTGCCACCTTTGATCAAGATGTCAAAGCCCAGGGACGTTGTGGC
>CAMBLP010000106.1 GCA_945868195.1 Bordetella parapertussis | reverse complement strand
CGTCATTACACGGCGGCTGCAGGCGCCAAGCAAGCTAAAGATGGCGTGGTGACCTTGCATGGCCGCTCCTTGCTGTTCCTGCGTAACGTGGGACACTTAATGACCAATCCCGCGATTCTCGATGGCAATGGTCAAGAGATTTTCGAGGGTATCTTGGATGCTGTGGTGACGGTCACCATTGCGCTGCATGATCTCAAACGCAATCAGGCGCACAAGTACGGCAACTCACGCACGGGTTCGGTCTACATCGTCAAACCCAAAATGCATGGTCCTGCCGAAGTCGCTTTTGCCAACCAACTGTTTGGTCGCGTAGAGGGCATGCTGGGTCTTGCGCCCAACACCGTCAAGCTTGGCATCATGGACGAGGAGCGACGTACCAGCGTCAACCTCAAGGCATGTATCAACGAGGCGCCTGCGCGCGTCGCCTTTATCAATACGGGCTTTTTGGACCGTACCGGCGACGAAATGCATACCGCCATGCATGCTGGTCCGATGATCCGCAAAGGCGATATGAAATCAAGCGCCTGGTTATCGGCTTACGAACGCAGCAACGTCTTGACAGGCTTGGCTTGCGGCTTGCGTGGCCGCGCACAGATCGGCAAAGGCATGTGGGCCATGCCAGACTTGATGGCGGCGATGCTTGAGCAAAAGATCGCACACCCCAAAGCAGGTGCGAATACGGCGTGGGTGCCCTCCCCGACTGCCGCGACGCTGCATGCCCTGCATTACCATCAAGTCAGTGTCGCAGACGTACAGACTGCGCTTGAAAAAGTCGATGCCCCAGCAGAAATTGATCGTCTGCTCAGTGAGATTCTCCAAGTCCCCGTGGCCGTCAAACCAACCTGGAGTGCGGCCGAGATTCAACAAGAGTTGGACAACAACGCTCAGGGTATTTTGGGTTATGTGGTGCGCTGGATTGATCAAGGCGTGGGCTGCTCCAAAGTCCCAGATATTCATAACGTCGGTCTAATGGAAGACCGCGCCACCCTGCGCATTTCCAGTCAGCACATCGCTAACTGGTTGTTGCACGGCATCGTGTCCGAGACGCAAGTCATTGAGACCTTGCAACGCATGGCCAAAGTGGTCGACGGTCAAAACGCGGGGGATCCTCTCTACCAACCAATGGCACCCAATTTTGAAGCCTCCTACGCCTATCGCGCTGCGCGTGATTTGGTGCTCAAGGGTCTCGAACAACCTAGCGGTTACACGGAGCCTCTGCTGCATGCGTGGCGCCTCAAGGTCAAGGCAAAATAATGAACGCTCCCGTCCCCATGCTCGATACCGCGCAAGTCCTGTCCTCGGTCTCTCAAGCCTGGGATGACGATCTAGTTGGCCAACTGAGCGACTACATCGAAATCCCGGCTAAATCTCCCGCCTTTGATGCCAATTGGGCGCAAGCGGGCTATTTGGACAAAGTGATCGAACGGACTGCGGCTTGGATCGAGGCACAAAAAGTTGCTGGTCTCAAGCTGGAAATTATTCGACTGCCCGGCCGTACTCCTGTTCTCTTTTTCGAGGTGGCCGCTACGCGCGCGCAAAGTGCGAATAGTCAAACGGTCTTGATGTATGGCCATCTGGACAAACAACCGGAGTTTGATGGCTGGCGCAATGGCCTGGGCCCTTGGACTCCAAAATATCTCGATGGCAAGCTCTATGGCCGCGGCGGTGCGGATGATGGCTATGCAGCCTATGCGGCGGTGACGTCCATTCAAGCACTCAAAGAACAACAGGTTGCACATCCGCGCATCGTTGGCTTGATTGAAACCTGCGAGGAAAGCGGCTCGCCTGATTTACTCCCCTATATCGATGTCTTGAAAACGCGGTTGGGTGACGTTGGTCTGGTGATTTGTTTGGACAGCGGCGCGGGCAATTACGACCAACTCTGGTTGACGACCAGTTTGCGCGGTATGGCTGCGGGTGTTCTCAAGGTCGAAATTCTGACTGAGGGTGTGCATTCAGGCGATGCCTCTGGCCTGGTCCCTTCGAGCTTTCGCATCATGCGCCATGTGCTGGACCGCCTCGAAGACAGCGAGACGGGACGACTGTTACCCAAAAGCTTTCACTGCGAGATCCCGACCGAACGTCTGGTTCAAGCGCAAGCAACAGCGGGCATCCTAGGCGACGCCATCTACAAGCGCTTTCCTTGGGCGCATCACGATTGTGGTGGCTCAAGTTTAGTCGCCCTTCCCACGACACTCGACCCAGTCGAAGCGCTCATTCGTCGCACCTGGAAACCCACCTTGAGTGTGACGGGAGCCGAAGGCTTTCCGGCACTCAAAGATGCCGGCAACGTGCTACGCCCCTACACCGCCTTTAAACTCAGCTTGAGACTGCCTCCACTGATCGATGCGGCGGCGGCTGTAGCGGAACTCAAAACATTGCTTGAGGACAATGCCCCTTATCAGGCCAAGGTCACCTTCCATTCAGAAAGCACCTCAAGTGGCTGGAATGCGCCAAGTACCGCGCCCTGGTTTGAACAAGCGCTCAACAGCGCCAGTCAAGCGCACTTTCAAGCGCCTGTCGGCTATATCGGCCAAGGCGGCACGATCCCGCTCATGAAGCTGCTCAGCACCGGTTTTCCCAAAGCGCAAATGATGGTGTGCGGCGTGCTTGGACCTCAGTCCAACGCACACGGTCCCAATGAGTTTCTGCATGTGCCCTATGCTAAGAAACTCACAGCTGCCGTGGCACAAGTCATCGCTCAAGTCCCAGAGCAATAAGCGGCAAGCTTGACACGTCTGCGTGTGGTGAGTACAACTAAGACTTGTCTCATCACACCGCATACTGACTCTCATGGCACACACTGGCTCCCTCATTATTCGTCACGGTACGATCGTCGATGGCACAGGCGCAAAGCCTTTTGTTGGTGATATCAAAATCGTCGATGGTCTGATCAAAGAAGTCGGTCAAGTCACCGGTTCCGCTGATCAGGAAATCGATGCCAAGGGGCTGCTCGTGACGCCTGGGTTTGTGGATATCCACACCCACTATGACGGCCAAGTGACTTGGAGCAACAAGGTTGGCTCCTCTTCGCAGCTTGGTGTGACCACCGTTGTCATGGGAAACTGTGGAGTGGGTTTCGCCCCCTGCAAACCAGAAGATCGCGAGATCACCATGAAGCTCATGGAAGGTGTCGAGGACATTCCCGGTGTGGTGCTGCAAGAAGGCCTACCTTGGAACTGGAATACATTTCCAGAGTATCTCGATGCGCTAGAGGCTCGACAGTTTGATATCGACGTGGCGACGCAAGTCGGTCATGCACCTATACGCATCAATGTCATGGGCGATCGGGGTGCTAAGCGTGAGCCCTCGACCGAGGCAGATCGCGCTCAAATGACCGCACTGGCTGTCGAAGCCATCAAGGCCGGTGCGTTAGGTTTCACCACCTCCAGAACCATTTTGCATCGTAGTAGTGATGGTAGTCCTACGCCTTCGCTGGGTGCTGCTGAAGGCGAGCTCACTGCGATTGCAAAAGGGCTCGGCGAGGCCGGTCTTGGTGTGTTGCAATTGGTGACCGACTTTGATGATGTGGATGAAGAGTTCGCCATGCTGCGTCGTATTGTCGAAACGTCTGGTCGTCCACTTTCTCTCACGCTACTCCAACACGAGCATTTACCCGATCGCTGGCGTCGTGTGATGGAGCATATGCATGCCGCCACCGATGCAGGTTTAAAAATGAAGGCTCAGGTTGGTGCCCGTCCGGTCGCCTTGATTCTGAGTTTTGCGCTTTCACTTTGCCCTTTTACGCAACTGCCCAGCTTTGAAGCCTTGCGCGATTTGAGTCCCGAGGAGCGTCTGAAAAAACTACGCGATCCAGAGGTGCGCGCCAAAATTTTGTCCGAGGAACACAGCGAAGCGATGTACAAGCGCCGCGTGGCAAACTTTGACAACCTCTATCCGCTCGGCGATCCGCCAGACTACGAGCCCAAGCCAGAGGATAGTATCGCGGCACGCGCACAACGCGCGGGCGTGGATCCCACCACCTTTGCGTATGACTATTTGCTGGAAAACGATGGCACGGCCATGCTTTATCGCCCGCTCTACAACTATGCAGATCGCGACCACGAAGTGTTGCGTGAAATGCTGATGGATCGCGATACCGTGCCAGGCCTGAGCGATGGCGGTGCGCATTATGGCTATATCTGCGATGCAAGTTTTCCGACCTATCTGCTGACACACTGGGCGCGCGATCGTAGCCGTGGCGAGAAGATTCCACTCGAGCTCTTGGTGAAGTGGCAATCGCAAGACACCGCCGCAACCGTTGGACTGGATGACCGTGGCATCTTGCGTCCCGGTTTCAAAGCGGACATCAACATCATTGATTTTGAGGGGCTCAAGCTACACGCGCCCACCATCGTCTACGACCTGCCCGCTGGTGGCAGACGCTTGGGGCAGGCTGCCGAGGGCTTCCGTGCCACCATCGTGTCGGGCGTGGTCACCTACCAGAATGGCGCGGCGACTGGAAAGCTACCAGGCAAACTCATCCGGGGCGCACAAAAATCGCCTATTGCGGCCTAAATGTAAAAAGACCTCGAGTATTGAGCTTGAGGTCTGTCGAAAGTCGAACGGCGTAACGGCTCTAGTCTTTGAAGCGTGCTCGCACCTGACCAAACGCACCAAAATCCGCCGTCATCGCATCTCCCGCCGCAACGGGAACCGGCACCACGCAGGTGCCTGTCATCACCACCTCGCCAGCTTTGAGTTGCTCTCCTTGCGATAGCAATTCATTGGCAAGCCAGGTCAAGCCTATGCGGGGATCGCCCAGTACATTCGCTCCCGTACCCGTCGCGACAGTCTCGTTACCTCGGCGAACGCTCACCGCGTGTTGGCTGAGGTCAGACTGACGCCATTGCTCAGGCGCACGAGGCCCCAACACCACATAACAAGCACAGGCAAAATCAGCGATCAGTTGTGCCTCGCCGGCTCCAACAAAATCAACATAACGAGAATTAGGCACCTCGATCGCAATGTGCAGCCCAGCGACACAATCCAACACCTGCGACATCGTCAACGCCGCATCCTGGCGCCCTGCGCCCGAGGCAAGCTCACGACCCACATCACGTCCCATTAAAAAGGCGAACTCTGCCTCAATCACGTGCATGTAGTTGTGCGCGAGGGGTAACTCGCTGTTATCCGCCAAACAACGAGAAGCGGACAGGCGCCCTGCCAGCGGTCCACTCACGCCAATATGCTGCTGACCCGCAACACTCGTCGCAGCGATCTTCCATCCGAGCGCAGGTTCACCTGAAGCCTCGAATAAGGCGCGTTGAATCTGATAGCCCTCGGTACGACTCGTTGGGCGACACTGAGGTGCCAAGCCCTCAAGACGCGCGTGTGTTTGCCAGGCAGGTAGCAGTTGGGCCACGGCCTGATTGATTTTGTCTACATTCATGGAAAGTTAACCGCCCTCGATACGAGGAATGAAAAATACTTCGGCATCTGCAGGAATAATCTGCGTATAAACCACTTCGTGGATGACACCATTGACGGCCAGTGATGTTTCCTCTTCGAGGTGTTCACCTAGCCCGGGATAAAGACGGTCCATGGCACTAATCACGCCACGGACTGTTCTTGCTGTAATTTCAAACTCACGTACACCATCGGTATAGCGCCGACTAAAACCGCCGGTCAACATGACCCGGACGGTTTGAGGCGCTACGGCTTGCGTGTCGATTTCCACGTGAATCTAAGCTTGAACCTCGGTCTTAGACTGCATCAATCGCCGCGAGCACTTTGTGAGGTGCCATCGGCAACTCAGTCAGACGCTTACCTGTTGCTTGCTGAATCGCATTCGCAATCGCAGCCATGGGAGGTACGATATTTGCTTCGCCAACACCTTTGACGCCATAAGGGTGATTCGGATTGGGTACCTCAACCAGAATCGCTTCAATCATCGGCAGGTCTGAGGCAACAGGAATACGATAATCAAGGAAACCCGCGTTCGCTAGACGACCCTGTTTGTCGTAGATGTATTCTTCATTCAGTGCCCAACCGATCCCCTGCACCACGCCACCATGGATTTGGCCTTCGCAGTACTTAGGATGAATGGCGCGACCCACGTCTTGGGCGGCAACAAAGCGCAAGATTTTGACCGAACCTGTTTCCGGATCAACTTCGACATCGCAAAACTGTGTCGAAAAGCCTGGCGCCTGGCCGCCAGCGTTGACAGCCGCTTCGGTCACGATCGGCCCACCAGTGACGGCGCGCTTGGCCGCAATGGCTTTGAGAGACAAGGGCTCAAACTCGCCCACACTCTTATCAGCAGGCTTGGCAAAACCATCTTCCCAGACAACGCCTTTCACATCGACATCCCACATAATGGAGGCACGCAGTCGCAACTGCTCGATAATTTTGTTGCAAGCTTCAACCACTGCAAGACCTGTCGCAAATGTCACGCGCGAACCACCTGTGACATGGTTGTAACCAATCGAGGCGGTATCTGCCACTGTTGAGCGCACAGACGCATACGGCACGCCTAATGTCTCAGCAGCCATCAAGGCCATCGAAGCACGCGAACCACCCACGTCCATACTGCCTGTCGCTAACACGACAGTGCCGTCCTCGTTGATGTGGATCGACGCAGTCGATTCGCCACCACCGTTGAACCAGAAACCAGAGGCCACACCACGACCCTGGTTTTTGCCTAAGGGTTTGTTGTACTCCGGGTGGTCAAGCAAGGCCTGAATCGTCTCGGCGAAGCCATCATGAGAATGTTTGGGTCCATAGGCTGTTGGTGAACCGGCTTTGACTGCATTTTTTAAACGCAGCTTCAGAGGATCCATGCCGATCTTTTGGGCCAAAATATCCAATACGCTTTCCACGCCAAAAGCTGAGATGGGTGAACCTGGCGCGCGATACGCCGCAGATTTTGGACGATTACTCACCACATCAAAACCCACTGAGCGAACATTAGGAATGATGTAAGGCGCAAACGCGCACATGGCAGCATTCATCACGGGAGAGCCCGGAAAGGCACCCGCCTGAAGCTTAAATACGCCATCGGCAGCCACGAGCGTACCGTCTTTTTTGACGCCGATCTTGATGGTCATTGATCCACCGGAGGTCGGCCCCGTCGCCTTGAACACATCCTCACGGCTCATCATGATTTTGACTGGGTGGCCAGTCTTGCGCGAAAGTGCCACAGCGATCGGTTCGACATAGACCACCGTTTTTCCGCCGAAGCCGCCACCAATCTCGGCGGGGTGAACTACTAAGTTGCCGATCTCCATGCCCAGCAACTTGGCTGTATACGCACGCACAACAAAGTGACCCTGGCTCGCCGACCA
>CAMBLP010000105.1 GCA_945868195.1 Bordetella parapertussis | reverse complement strand
TTGGCGGCATAGGCCAGCGCATGTGAAGTTTCGAGTGCGGGAATAATGCCTTCGATCTGACAGCAGTGGTGAAAGCTTGCCAAGGCCTCATCGTCCGTCACGCTCACATAGGAGGCGCGACCGCTGTCTTTGAGCCAAGCGTGCTCGGGACCGACGCCTGGATAATCCAGTCCCGCCGACACTGAATGGGTTTCTGCGACTTGACCGTTTTCATCTTGCAAAACATAGGTGCGGTTACCGTGCAATACGCCAACACGCCCAGCGGTCAGTGAAGCGGAGTGTTTACCTGTCTCGACGCCTTCGCCCGCGGCTTCGACGCCCACAAGCTTGGTGTTTTCATACGGAATATACGGATGGAAAATACCCATGGCGTTTGAGCCACCGCCCACGCAAGCCAACACGTAGTCGGGTTGACGTCCGGCGTACAAAGGCATCTGCTCGATCGACTCTTGACCAATCACAGAGTGAAAGTTACGGACCATCATCGGATAGGGGTGCGGTCCTGCCACGGTGCCAATGATGTAAAACGTGTCATCAACGTTCGTGACCCAGTCGCGCATCGCTTCGTTTAACGCGTCTTTGAGGGTCTTGGATCCAGATTCAACGGGCACAACCGTGGCACCGAGTAGTTTCATCCGAAAGACGTTGGGCGACTGACGCTTGACGTCCTCGCTACCCATGTAAACCACGCATTCCATGCCATAGCGCGCACATACCGTAGCTGTCGCCACGCCATGCTGCCCAGCACCCGTTTCGGCAATGATGCGGCGCTTGCCCATCCGACGTGCGAGCAGGGCCTGACCCAAACTGTTGTTGATTTTGTGGGCACCCGTGTGGTTCAGGTCTTCGCGTTTGAACCAGATCTGTGCCCCACCAAGCTCTTCGGACCAACGACGCGCATGATAAACCGGCGTCGGGCGACCAACAAAGTGCTTGAGCTCGTATTCGAACTCCGCCAAGAAATCGGGATCATTGCGATATTTGTCATAGGACAATCGCAAATCCTCGATCGCCTGCATGAGGGTTTCTGCTGCGAATACACCGCCGTAGGGACCAAAATGCCCTTTGGCATCGGGAAAGTCATAGGGTTTCAAGACCGGATCTCCAGATCAGACCGAGCTGCACCGGCAACAATATGCCAAGCGCGTCAAGCCATCTAAAGCGTTGATTTTACCAGTGTGTCGCCAGAAAAGCCGAACCCAATCCCTCAATTCACACGCTTTTAACGTGTTTGGACTCGAAAAGCCGGATTGTCAGGTTAAACGCCTTTCTGCGGTCAACACACTTTCTACCTCACGTAACGCCAACAAAACACGCTGTAATTCACCGCCATCGCGGATTTCAACCGTAAAGGACATATAGGCCATCGATGCCTTACTGTGGGTATTGACGCCCACGACATTCAAGCGGAGTCGGGCAAAGACCTCGGACAAATCCCTCAGCAAGCCGGCGCGGTCCTGCGCTTGAACATGTACGTCGACTGGATAAAGAGCTTGAGCCTCTGCTTGACCCCACGTCACATCAATCACACGCTCAGCTTGCCGGACTTTTAACGCCAAAAAGCTCGCGCAATCGGCGCGGTGAATCGACACCCCTCGCCCCCGCGTCACAAAACCCGCAATGGCATCGGGTGGCGCAGGTCGGCAGCACCTCGCCAACTGCGTCATCAGAGAATCAACGCCAACCACCAAAACGCCGCTTTTTGTACCCGCACCGCCACGCTCGGCCCTTGAGCCATGCACAATCAGCGACTCTAGGCTGGGCTCGGCCACCGCCGCGACCGGCTGAAACACGGCGTCAATTTGTCGCAAACTGAATTCTTCTTTGGCGACCGCAATATACAAATCGTCGGCCTGGGCAAAACCCAGCTGCTGTGCAAGATGCTCTAAATTGATAGCTGTTTTACCCAGACGCTGAAGCTCTTTTTCCACCAACGTCTGACCTTGGGTAATACGTTGCTGCAGCTCAATGGCATTGAACCATGCACGTACTTTGGCCCGAGACCTCGGACTGGCCAAAAAACCGAGCTGCGGATTGATCCAATCACGCGACGGACCACCCGACTTAGTGGTGACGATCTCCACCGTCTGACCGGTTTGCAATTGCGTTTGCAAAGGCACCATCTGGCCATCGATGCGTGCACCGCGGCAGCGATGACCTAAATCCGTATGCAAGTAATAAGCGAAATCAACCGGCGTTGCGCCCGCGGGCAACTCAATGACACGCGCCTGTGGCGACAAGACATATATACGTTCTTCGGCTGGTTTAGGCACGGACTCGAACGAGCGCCTCTCATTCATCGCTCCACCACCAGGTCGAGTCGCGGCTTCAGTATTCCAGGCCAACAGCTGTCTCATCCATGCCAACTGACTATCGTACTGACCCGTCGCCGCGTTCGCGCCAGTGCGTGGACTTTCCTTGTATCGCCAATGGGCGGCCATCCCGAACTCTGCAAATTCGTGCATGGCGCGCGTCCGTATTTGCACCTCGAAGGGTCGACCACTCTCATCCGCGACAACCGTATGCAGTGAGCGATAGCCGTTGGGCTTAGGGCGCGAGATATAGTCATCGAATTCGTCAGTCATCGGCACCCAGAGCTCGTGAACCAGTCCTAGCGCGCCATAGCAGTCCCTCTCCGTTTGCACGATGATTCGCATCGCACGCACATCGAACAATTGACTAAAGTGGAGTTCTTTCTGTCGCATCTTGTTGTAGATACTGTAAATGTGTTTAGGTCGCCCCGTGATGTCAGCGACGATCTCCATTTTCTTTAGGGCGGCAGACAGCTGATGCACTGTTTGCGCAATGAACTGCTCACGTTCTATGCGTTTTTCCTCAAGCAACCCGGCAATTTCTTTATATCGCGTGGGCTCCGTAAAGCGGAACGCCAGATCTTCCATTTCCCACTTGATCTGCCAAATACCCAGACGGTTGGCCAAAGGCGTATAAAGATCCAACGTTTCTCGCGCAAAATTAGGCGAACAAGGGACTTTAGCGCTCGCATGCCAGCGTAGTGTCTGAAGTCGTGAGGCGAGCCTCAACAACACGATGCGCAAGTCAGCGGCCATCGCCAACAACATTTTGCGCAACATTTCTTTTTGCAAAGGGGCGTCTTCAGAACCATCACTCGCACCACTTGCAATACCGCTGAGCCGCAACAGCTCGCGGGCTCCTTGCACGAGACGAGCGACTTCGGCGCCAAACTGTTCTTTGATAGGATCGGTGTGCCGACCTCGATTCAAGTCGGGCTGCAAAATTTCAGAGGACGAGACTAACAGCGCAGCAGTGCGCGTCGCGGGATCGGCCTGCATCCCGGACAAAATACTGGCCGAACCAAGCGCATGATCCATCAGCCGCTCACCCGTGGGTGTGCACCGATCACCAAGCGCCTGGCTGGCCCACTGTACCGCTCGGCGAAACAAAGCCTGATCGTCTTCTGTCATGTCGACGGTCAGAGTTTCTACATCATATTGTTGCTCAGGCGATACCAAGTTTGCGGAATAAAAAGGGACGTGAATTAAACAGCGGCAGTCACGACGATTTCAACTTTATAGTCGGGACCGGCGAGACGCGCTTCGATCGTCGCACGCGGTGGCGCGTGGCCGGCGGGCACCCAAGCTTCCCACGCCTTGTTCATACCATCGTACTCAACGATATTGGCCACAAACACTTGCGCCATCACAATTCGGGTTTTATCCGTGCCCGCTTCTGCGAGCAACGCATCAATCGCAGCCAGCACTTGAGCCGTTTGTCCGGTCACGTCTTGCTTGGTGTCGTTGGCAACCTGTCCTGCCAGATACGCCACGCCGTTGTAGACCGCCATATCGGAAAGTCGCTTGCCTACATTTACACGCTTGATGTTACTCATTGTTTTTCCTTGAATTAAAAATGGCGCTTTGTGCACCAAAGGGTTGGACTGATTAGGCGGGCGGGAGTTCAAAGACCTGTCGCAAATATGCAAGATAGGCTTTGTCATCACACATGGTTTTTTCAGGTGCGTCTGAAACTTTGGCTACGGGCTGTCCGTTACAGCGCACCATCTTCATCACAATCTGCAGCGGTTCATGACCTAAGTCGTTGGTCAAATTCGTACCAATACCAAACGCAGTTTTACAACGCCCAGCAAAGCGACGGGTCAATTCAATCGCACGTGGAAATGTTAACGCATCTGAAAAAATCAAGGTCTTAGTCCGGGGATCAACACGGTTGACTTGGTAGTGCGCGATCATGCGCTCGCCCCAATCAAACGGATCACCAGAGTCATGGCGCGCGCCGTCGAACAGCTTGCAAAAATACATATCGAAATCGCGTAAAAATGCGGCCACGCCATACACATCGGAGAGGGCGATGCCTAGGTCTCCCCGATACTCCTTGGCCCATGTATCCAAAGCAAATACTTGCGAATCACGCAACCGAGGGCCGAGTGCCTGACAAGCCTGCAAATACTCATGCGCCATCGTACCCAGGGGAAGTACACCATGACGCATCGCGAACCAGACATTACTGGTGCCGGCAAAATGCTTGCCCATCTGGGCTTTCATGGTGATGACGACCTCCTCGTGCCACTCGCGCGAAAACCGGCGTCGCGTGCCATATTCGGCCACCCTAAAATCATCTAGGTCCGTCGCTTCGAGCACGAGCTTCATTTTTGTTTGAAGTCGTTGACGTCCTTCTTCCCAGTCTGGATTCGTACAAGTCCGACGGAAATACACCTCATTGACAATCGCCAATACCGGGATCTCAAATAAAATCGTGTGTAGCCAGGAACCTTTGACTTGAATGTCAATTTCTCCCGGTAAAGCCCCCTCCGAGACGGTGATGCACTTTTCTGGCAAATGGAATAAACCCAGAAAGTCGATGAAATCACTTTTGATAAAGCGCAATTCCCCCAGATAGGCGAGCTCGTCTTCGCTAAAACGCAGTTGACACAAGCGATGGATTTCCGCGCGAATTTCGTCCAAATATGGGCGTAAATTGATCCCGGGAGTCCGGCACTTGTAGCGATACTCGACCTGCGCCGCAGGGAAGTGATGCAACACCACCTGCATCATGGTGAACTTGTAAAGGTCAGTATCCAGCAGGGATTTAATGATCATGAGCTATTTTTAGGAATTTTTTTGAACATTAGCACAGCCACCTCACATCCTAGGGGTATCCCGAACACGCGACATCGCTTTAGGTAAAATATAACCATCTTATTCGCACTCTGGTGAAACACATGACGCATGTCGTGACCGAAAACTGTATTAAATGTAAGTTCACAGACTGTGTGGACGTGTGTCCTGTGGATTGTTTTCGCGAAGGGCCCAACTTTCTGGTCATCGACCCAGACGAATGCATTGACTGCGCCGTCTGTATTCCCGAGTGTCCGGCCAATGCGATTTTTGCCGAGGAAGACGTGCCACAGGACCAGATGAAGTTCATCGCCCTCAATGCCGAGCTTTCACCGAGCTTTAAGAGCATCAGTCGCTCCAAAAAACCCCTCGAAGACTCGGACAACTGGAACGGCGTTCCCGACAAGCTCAAGCATCTCGAACGCTAAGCGCTTCTCCCGAGCGCATCGCCCCCTATGACTGATCCAGTAACCCAGCCCAGCGAACCGCGCTATACGCAGCAAACTCTTCTCGCCAAAACCGATTGGCTTGAGGACAAGCTGTTTTCCGTCACCGTTACGCGCCCCTCAGGATTTTCATTTCTTCCCGGACAGTTTGCCCGCTTGGGCTTGTGTGTCGGCACGGCTGAATCAGTTGCCCCTGTCGCTACGCCCACACCGAACGAATGGCGCGCCTACTCGATGGTATCCAAGCCCGATGCCAACGAACTTGAGTTTTTCTCAGTGGTCGTGCCTGACGGCAAGTTCAGCCCTGCTTTGGCAAGCCTCCAACCTGGCGATGCCCTTTGGATCGACAAGTCAGTTTTTGGTTTCTTAACACTCGAGCGTTTTGTCGATGGCGAGGATCTCTGGCTTGTGGCCACGGGTACCGGGCTCTCCGCCTACCTCTCCATGTTGCGGGATCCGGCCACATGGCACCGTTTTAAACGCATCATTTTGCTGCACGGCGTCAGGAAATCCGACGAACTCGCCTACCGCCAAGAACTCTTGGCGCTCGCAAACCTCACCGACCCTCAGCGTGCGCAACTCATTTACCTACCCGTCACATCTCAGGAAACCTTAAGTTGCGAGCTCTCCCCATCGATTCGACCTCAATGGCTGCACCCGGCCCGCCTCACCACATTGTTGAGCAACGGCGAACTCGAACAACGCTTAGGGGTTGCCCTTGAGCCCACACGCTCGCGCATCATGCTGTGCGGCAATCCCGCGATGGTGACGCAAATGCGTGGCTTGCTCGCCGAGCGTGGTTTTGCTCCAGGTCGACGCGGCGTTGCGGGCAATCTTGCCGTCGAAAACTACTGGTAAACCCTCGCGGGCGTGGCAACTAAACGACATTTTGTTGCGATGCAACAAATAACCTGCGCTCAGTCGCTCAATACGACTCAGATCAGGCGCATAATGCATCATCACATGACCTTTTTGGAATAACGCATGCTCTATAACTTGCATGAAATGCACCGAGCCCTCATGTCACCACTTACACACTTCACCGAAGTGGGTTCCAAACTCTTCTCTCACCCCGCCAGTCCTCTTGCCTACTCGCCCATGGCGCGACAAATGGCCGCCGGCTACGAATTGATTCATCGCCTTGGTAAAAAATACGAAAAGCCGGCCTGGGACTTACCCACGACTGAGGTCAACGGCAAACCCGTCGCCATCAGCGAAGAGATTGTTTACGCCAAGCCTTTCTGCAATCTGATTTATTTCAAACGCGATATTTCTGAAAAGCTTCGCAAAGCAACACCTAAAATACTGATGATCGCACCAATGTCTGGTCACCATGCCACGCTGTTGAGAGACACCGCGCGAGCGTTACTGCCTGAGCACGAGGTCTATGTCACCGACTGGATCGATGCCCGCATGGTGCCTTTATCCGAGGGCGCATTCCATTTAAACGACTACGTACATTACGTTCAGGATTTCATCCGCCACCTCGGCCCAGATTTGCACGTGATGTCCGTATGTCAGCCCACTGTGCCCGCACTCGCCGCGATCTCACTGATGGCAACCAACAAAGATCCCTGCTTGCCACGCAGCATGGTGATGATGGGCGGACCGATCGATCCGCGCTGCTCTCCCACACAAGTCAATCGACTGGCCACGACCAAGCCTTTCGAATGGTTCGAAGAAAAGCTGATTCATACCGTTCCGGCCCAATACCCGGGAGCTGGCCGTCGCGTCTATCCTGGTTTTTTGCAACACGCCGGCTTTTTGTCGATGAACCCGGATCGTCATCTCAAATCACACTACGACTTTTACTTGGATTTATTGCGCGGCGACGACGATGATGCTGAGGCGCATCGCCGTTTTTACAACGAGTACAACGCCGTACTCGATAT
>CAMBLP010000104.1 GCA_945868195.1 Bordetella parapertussis | reverse complement strand
CTATGTGCCGAGTAGCAATAAACTGAAACCAGAGTTCACCTCAGGACCTAAGATCGTGCACATCGAGCAGGTGAAATGGCAGATCATTCCTGATAGTGCAACCGCTGTGGCCGCGCTGCGCAATAACGAAGTCGATGGTGTCGAGCATATTGATGCAGACTTTTTGCCCGTATTAAGGAAAGACAAAAACATTACTTTGATTAAGAGGACCTTACCCTCGATCTCTCTGATGCGCTTTAACCATCTACATGCGCCTTTTAATAACAAATTGATGAGGCAAGCTATTTTGTCTGTTGTCAATCAGACCGAGTACATGATGGCGATGAATGGTCCCGATTTCCCGGAGTTTTGGAGTGACAAGTGTGGCGTGTTTGTACCGGGTTCTCCGATGAGTAGCGACGGGGGAATGGAAAAGCTTTTAGGAAAACGCGATATCAATAAAGCGCGCGCCATGATTAAAGATGCAGGCTACAAAGGCGAGACTGTCGTCATTCTCGATCCGGTTGATTATCCAGCCTTCCATACGGCGGCCTTGGTCACGGCCGACCTGTTCAAACAGCTCGGCATCAAAACGGATGTGCAGGCCATGAATTGGGGCACACTCATGCAGCGTCGAAATAGCCAAGAACCGCCTTCAGCGGGGGGATGGAACGTAGCGTTTACTGCGACCACGGGCCCGAACAATCTTGACCCCGCTGGCCATCTCGCCATCAGAGGTACGGGAAAGAAAGCGTGGTTTGGCTGGCCAACCAGCGATCGCATCGAACAACTCCGTCTGGATTGGTTCAATGCAAAAACTTTGGACGAACAAAAACGAATCTGTCGTGAGTTGCAAATACAGGTTTTCGAAGATGTCCCTTATATCCCGCTTGGCGCGACGTATCCTGTGTCTGCCTTGCGCAAAGAATGGGTCGATTTCCAGCCTCAGATGCCTTTGTTCTATACCTTGCGTAAAGCCTAACCCATCGACTCTCTTAAAACATGAAAAAGAACCCCAAAATCGCCATCGCAGGCTTTGCGCTTGAGGCGAATAGTTTTTCGCCTGTCTCTACGCGTGAGGACTTTGAGAAATCTTGTTGGCATGAGGGTGAGGTCATCACTGAACTCGCCCGTCAAACAAGCAATCTGCCTGCGGAGGTCACGGGGTTCTATGCCCGCATGGATGAAAAAGGCCCTTGGAGCGCTGCACCCACGATTGTCATCGGTGCGCCTCCAGGAGGACCTGTCGTCGAATCAGTCTGGGTAGAGTTCATGCAAAAGCTCGAAAAGGGCCTGCGCGACGCCATGCCTCTCGATGCCGTTTACGTTTCCAATCACGGAGCTTCGAGCGCCGAACACTTGGATGATACGGAGGGTGACATGATGGTGTTAATCCGTTCGATCGTGGGACCGAATGTGCCTATTGTCGCGACGCATGATTTGCACTGTAACGTTTCTGAGCGCACCGTCGAGGCCTTGGATGCGCTTGTCAGCTACCGGACCAATCCTCACGTGGATCAGAGAGAAAGAGCGGCCGAAGCCGCTGATCTTTTGGTTGAGATGCTCAATGGCATGAAGACCGAAAAAGTATTTATTCGTATGCCGATTACACCACCTTCAGTGACCTTGCTGACCGCAAGAGGTCCCTATGCGGATTTGATCAATATGGGGACGGCGATGATGCAGTCGCCCGCAGAGGGCCCCATTGCGAACGTCTCGGTCTCCGCAGGCTTTGTGTTTTCTGATTTACCTAAATGCGGGATCACGATCGTCGTGACTTCGCGTGGTGATTTGGCGGCAGCCCAGCGTTGTGCCATTCAGATCGCGCGTGCCGCTTGGGCTGATCGTGGCCGTTACGTGCCGGACATGCTTGAGATCCCAGAAGCTATCTCAAAAGCTCGGCAGTCGAAAGTTCCTTTATTGTTTGCGGACGTGGCGGATAACCCAGGTGGCGGCGGACGTGGTAATACCTCGTGGCTATTAGCCGCCTTTAACGAGGCCAAGATTCCTGGCGTGTTGCTGGGTGTTTTTATCGATCCCGCTTTGGCTCAGCAGGCACATGCTGCAGGAGAGGGTATGGAGTTTGAGGCCGTTTTTAACGCAACAGAAAGTCAATTTTCAAAACGTTATACCGCACGTGCGCGCGTCCTGAAGCTCACCGATGGTGAGACATTGGGGCGCCGTGGTATTTTGCGCGGCAAGAAATTTTCTCTAGGTCCCTCTGCGCTCATCGAACTTGTGGGTACTGGGACGCGCGTCGTGGTGGGCAGTCTGCGTCGGCAGCTTTGTGATCCAGCCATGTTGGAAATGCACGGTATTGATATTTCAACTGTGCCAATTCTCATCGTGAAAAGTCGTGGGCATTATCGCGCGGGTTTTGATGAGTTTTTCCCCGAGTCGCAGATTTTCGATGTCGATAGCCCGGGGCTAACAACACCCAACTTAAAAAATGTGGACTTCAAGCGTTTACCAAGGCCGGTTTTCCCCATTGATCAAGAAGCGACCTGGACCGAGCCCACGTGGGCGCGAGGTCTTTAAGCTCACCCACCTTCGGGATTTGCTCAGTGCGTTTTTAGATGCAGGCTCGGATACTGCCCGTCGGTGAGTGTGTGCGTCTCGAGCACATGTCGACTGACTTGGCGGCGGCTGATCTTACCCTGAGGATTTCGAGGTAGCGTATCAACCGCGATAAACAGGCGGGGGCGTTTATGTTTGGACATGCCGCCGACAAGTTTTTCGCATGCTTCTTGCCAGCCCTCTTGTGCACCTTCGGCCACCGCAATGATGATTTCTCCCCAATAGTCTGAGGCGAGGGAGGTGACACAAATTTGCCCGCAGAATGCGTTTGAGGCCAGTGCCACTTCGATCTCATCTGGATTCACGCGATAGCCGCCGGTTTTGATGACATCGGCGACACGCCCAGTTAGTACGACTCGACCGGCGGTATCGATATAACCGAGGTCTCCGGTGTCGTGCCAGCCGTCCGGGTTGTGCGGTCTGAATCCATTCGCATCGATCAGTCCCGCCGACATATGCGGCGAGCGGAGCCAGACTTCGCCATGCGTCTGGTCCTCGGCAGTCGGCGCTTCGATTTTTATTTCGACGCCCGACGCGGGCCAACCTACGCAGGCGCCTGGAGGCACTTCGGCTTGCGTAAAGTAATCATGCGTATCCTGGCGATCAAGAATCGTGATGGGATTGACGCACTCTGATTTTCCAAACGTAATGCGTACTTTTGGACCAAACATCGCATGTGCTCTTTGATAGAGAGCAGGCGTGAGGGGTTGTGTTCCGGTAAAAATGCATTGAACAGACGGAAACTGTTGAGGCGCCAAGGCGCTGGTGATCTTTGCCAAGACAGTCGGAGGTGCAAAAATCGCCGCGAGTGAATCGCTTTCGAGTAATGGCGAAATTCGCTCAATATTGACACCGTCGTGCAGCACAATCGTGCCGCCGTGATCCAACCAGGCAAAGGTCAGCAATGACGAGCCATGCACAAAAGGCGTCATCAGCAAAATGCGCGCACCGCGTTCAGGGACGAAGGGCAGGGATGCTTTAAGCAATTGTTCTCCTTGCCAGCGCGCACCGTGCGTGTAGAGGACACCCTTGGGTTTGCCAGTTGTGCCTGAAGTAAAGAGAATTCTGCCGGGTGTCTCGCTTTGCACAGCAGGCAGCTGGCTTGGCGCGGAAGTCGTTGAGCGGTTAGCGATCGAAGCGGTGTCTATCAAAGATAAACCCAGTGCCACGATGTCTTCTTCGCGGTTTTTGAGGGAAACGATGTTTTTAAATTGAGCGATCTGCGCGCACCATTGAATCTCATCTTGGGTATAGCCCCAGCTCAAGGGAGTCTCGCAGCATCCCGCCAAACGCACGCCATAAGAGACCCAAACAGCGTCCACAGTATTAGGGATGAGCGTTGCGATTGGATCGCCAGGCTGGAATCCACGCGCGATTAACTCGCTGGCTAAGGCGTGGGCGCGGGTACTCAGCGCGGTGTATGAAAGCGCCTGCTTTTGACCGTCGACAGCCGCGAGCGAATCGCCGAATCTGTTGGCTAAAGTATGTAAGCTGCTGGACCACGAGATTGGCATATTGGCGAGATGATTCATTGGCGTTTTTAAAACCTATACTATTTGTCATATTTTGATTGTGTTCAGAATATACCCAAGGTTACTATCCAGAATTATCTATCTTAATTTTTTAAAGGATCGGGATGAAAAACAACGAACATAACCGCACACGTCGCTCACTGTTGGGTGTCGCCGGCGTTTCATTAGTGGGTGGCTCACTGGGTTGGTCGCCTGCCGCCATCTCGCAGGCTGCTTATCCTAATAAGCCTATCAGGATGGTGATTCCTTGGCCTCCAGGACAAGCAACGGATTTGGCGGGTCGCGCCATGGCCATGGGTTTGACTAAGTTACTGGGTCAAACCGTCGTCGCGGATAACAAAGCGGGTGCAGGCGGCACGATCGGTACTGACATCGTGGCGAAGTCAACGCCCGATGGTTACACCTTGCTAGCAGGCTCGAGCGGCCCAATTTCTATTTCGCCGCTTCTTCAAAAAACACCCTACAACGTACAAAAAGATTTCACACCGATCGCAATGGCCGGCTTGTCACCTTATGTATTAGTGGTTAACCCTAAGTTTCCTGTTAAAGATATCAAAGAATTTATCGCTTTAGTCAAGGCAAATCCGGGTAAATATACGTTCGCTTCCTCTGGAACTGGCGCGACGGCCCACTTGGTTGCCGAAGCCTTCAATGCCGCTTTAGGCCTAAAAGCTGTCCACGTTCCCTACAAGGGTTCATCACCTGCACTCGCCGATGTTTTAGCGGGTCGTGTAGATTATTGTCTCGAAACAGCGGCTGCAACAATGCCTTTTGTACGTGATGGTCGTCTAAAAGCATTGGGTGTTTCTCTCGAAAAAGGCAGTGCAGTGACACCTGGCATCCCCGCGATTGCCACAGCCGCCAATTTGCCTGGCTTTAATTTAGGCGCATGGATCGGCTTGGTTGGCCCCGCTGGTATGCCAAAAAATGTGTTGGTCACCTTAGAAAAAGCAATACGTGAGATTATGTCCACCCCAGAAACGCGCGAACTGTTTAAGCGAATCTCACTAGAGGTCCAGTTCAGAGAGGGGGCTGACTTCTTGGCCTACCTTGAAAGCTCACGTGTTCAGTTCGTCGATGTGATCAAGAAAAATAACATCAAAATCGACCCGGCTTAATAATCTATATCCGGATTGCTTTATTTCTTGTTGATACCTCGCCTTATTTTTAAGGTGGGGTATTTTTTTAGTTCGCGTAATTAATGTCTTAAAAGGCTTAATCAAGTCTGTTCTAAGAGTAGGTGCTTTGACAAAAACCACTTTGAATAGAATAGAATGGATCACCAAATAATTGAAAAAAGGTTCAGACAAATGACCGGGGAAGCGAGATGAGTGAAATGCGTTTTGAACGGCCCAAAACTGCTGAGGCTGCCGCTGTGTTGTTGGCCGGTACTCAAGGTATAGCCAAGGTGTTATCTGGCGGAACCGACCTGATGATTCACATGCGTAATGGCAATGTGAAACCAGAGTTGGTGCTCGACATCAAAGGAATTGCCGAGATGAATACGATTGCCGTCGAAGATGGCGGTTATCGTTTTGGCGCCGCGGTCTCCTGTATGCAACTTCTTGAGCACGAGGCTTTCGCTCAAACATGGCCGGGTGTGATTGACAGTGCGAATTTGGTTGGTTCAATTCAGGTTCGCGGACGTGCCACCGTTGCCGGTAATTTGTGCACCGCTTCTCCTGCTGCTGACACAGTCCCCGCAATGATTGCCGCAGGTGCGATTGCCCGCGTGGTGGGACCGAACGGCCGCCGCGAGGTACCCGTCGAGGATATCCCCGCTGGACCCGGGAAAACAACGCTTGCCAAGGGCGAATTGATCGTTTCATTTTTCTTGCCAAAGCGCGCACCGCTATCGGGTGATGCCTACCTGCGCTTCACCCCACGCTCAGAAATGGATATTGCCGTTGTGGGTGTTGGGCTGTGCTTAACACTGGATGCGAACGGTACCTGTACGCATGCAAGGGTGAGCTTAGGTGCTGTGGCTGAGCGTGCCTTGTTGGTGCCAGAGGCCGCCGCCGCCTTGATCGGCACTAAAGTCGATGAAGTAGCGCTCGCTCAACTGGCTGCGGCCGCAAGCGCTGCTGCCCGACCCATTGACGACAAGCGTGGCACCAAGGTGTTTCGTACCAAATTAGCAGGCGTTTTGGCTCGCCGTGCGGCCGAGATCGCACTTAGCAGAGCGAAGGGGATTTAACTCATGTCAAAGCAACACGTCACCACCGTGATTAACGGTGACCCAATAGAATTTTTGTGTACAGCAGACCAGTCCTTGTTGGATGTGCTGCGTAACAACTTAAATATGACCGGCTCCAAAGAGGGCTGCGGCACAGGCGACTGTGGCTCTTGCAGCGTGACTCTGGATGATCGACTCGTTTGTTCTTGTTTGGTGCTCGGCGTAGAAGCCGAAGGCAAGTCCATTCAGACGATCGAAGGGATGGCCAACGGTGAGCATTTACATGTATTACAACAAAAATTTCTGGAACACGCGGCTTTGCAATGCGGGATCTGTACGCCAGGAATTTTGATTGCTGCGCGTTCATTGTTAGAGCGTAATCCTGACCCGACCGAAAAAGAAGTGCGCTTCTGGCTCGCTGGCAATCTGTGCCGCTGCACGGGCTATAACAAAATCATCGAAGCGGTGCTGGATGCCGCGCGCGAAATGCGGGGAGCCTGATCATGCTAACTAACACTAAAAACATCGAACAAACGTTCAAATCCATTGGTACCAGTCCCATCCGTCCCGACGGTGTGCCAAAAGTGACCGGCATGGCGCAGTATGGCGCTGACTATTCTTTGCCAGGCATGTTGTGGGCAAAGATTTTACGTTCACCTCACGCCCATGCGCGTATCCGATCGATCAATACCACTAAGGCTGAGGCCTTACCGGGTGTCAAGGCTGTATTGACCTCAGCTGATTTGCCAGTGCAGCCTTTTGACTACATCGGTCCCGAGCGCGTCGCAGTCAATTATTGGCACATGACGCGAAATATTCTGGCGCGTGAAAAAGCCTTGTACGAAGGTCATGCTATTGCGGCTGTTGCGGCAACAACTGCAGCGATTGCCGCTGAAGCGATTGCCCTGATTGAAATTGACTATGAAGTCTTGCCTCACGTCATTGATGTGGATGAGGCCATGCATCCTGATGCGCCGGTTCTGTTCGAAGACATGATTACGCGTGGCGTCGAGCCTGCACCGACTAAGCCTTCGAATATTACCAAGCGTCTAGAGTTCAAAGTGGGCGATTTAGAGGCGGGCTTCGCTGAGGCCGATGAAATCGTTGAGATGAGTTTCAAAACGGCTGCTGTGCATCAAGGCTACATTGAGCCGCATTCTTGCTTGGCACGCTACGGTGCGGACGGTCAGTGCGAATTGTGGTCGGCGAGCCAGGGTCACTTTGTTGTGCGTGCGTATACAGCCAAGTTGCTGGGCATGGAGATCGGCAACTTAGTAGTTCACCCCGCCGAGATTGGTGGCGGCTTCGGCGGAAAAACGGTGGTCTATGTCGAACCGATCGCTGTGGC
>CAMBLP010000103.1 GCA_945868195.1 Bordetella parapertussis | reverse complement strand
GTGTTCTTAGTGAAAAAAGACGGTACGTTGGTCACGCCGGATTTGACGGGCAGCATCTTGGAGGGCGTCACGCGCGCCAGTATTATCCAGCTTGCCAAAGACCGTGGCCACAAGGTCGAAGAACGCAAAATCTCCATTGACGAGTGGCGACAGGGTATGGCGTCTGGCGACTACGTTGAGGCGTTTGCCTGTGGCACAGCTGCAGTGGTGGCGCCAATTGCCGCCCTGAAAGGGCGCGGCTTTATCGCGGGTGATGAGTCTGCACCTGCCGGTCAGTTGACGATGTCCTTGCGTCACGAACTCACTGATATTCAGTACGGACGTCAGCCTGATCGCCACGGTTGGCTTAAGCGCTTGGTTTAGACGCGTGGACTTTTTCAAGTCTTCGTGTGCTTTCAGCTTTTTAGCGATTCTTCTTGGGGGCCTCCTATTTGTCTGGCCAGCCCTCTGGAATGGCTATCCGCTGCTCTATAGCGATACCCACGTCTTTATCAACCAGCCCACGCCAGGGTTCTTCAACTGGGACAAGCCATTTATTTATGGCCCCTGGATGTTGCCGTTCCATGCCTGGCAATCGCTTTGGGGTGTGGTCCTTGTTCAAGGGATATTGATCTCCCATCTTGTTTGGTTGACCCAGCAGGTGTTTGGCATTGCTAGGCCTCTTCGCCATCTACTGTTGTGCGCAGCGTTGTCGCTCCTGACCGGTGCTTCTTGGTTCGTTTCTTTGCTGATGCCAGACATTTTTTCTGGCATGGTGGTGCTCAGCATTTTTATCCTGGGGTTTTCCAAGCAACTGAGTCATTCCATGACCGTCTGGGTGAGTGTGCTTGGGGCTTTGGCGATCGCTGTGCACCTCTCTCATCTGGTGATTGCTGCAGCGTGTTTATGCGTCGTTTTGCTGTTCAGATGGCGACGTTTTCTATACGCGGTATTACCTCTAGCGATTGCTTTGATATCGCTTGTTGGCACCACGATGTACATCTTTAACAAAGTTACTGTATCGCCTTATGGTTCGGTGTTCATGTTGGCGCGCATGTCCGCGGACGGAAATGTCAAAAGTGTGTTGGAAAAGTTTTGCCCAGAGAAAAACTGGACCTTGTGCGCATGGACGGATCGTTTAGCCAAAGACAGTGATGTGTTTATGTGGGATCCAAAGGGCCCGGTGTGGACTCATCCAGGCGGTCCGATTGGCTTGGCGCCCGAGGCCTCTGAGATCGTTGGCCTGACGATGCGTACTCAGACTATGCCACTGCTGTGGTCTGCCATTAAAAATACAGCGACGCAGCTTTCGATGGTCAAGCTTGGCGATACCATTCACTCGGACTGGCTAGACATCACGGTTTTAAAAAGTGTTGAAAAATTCTTCCCGGCCGCGGAGCTTGAGCGTTATAAAAATTCGCACCAAGTGCAGGGAACCATGCTTGAGAGGGTCTCTTTTGTGAGCGCCGTGGGTGTCTACGCAGTATTACTGGGATTCTTGCTGAGTCTATATTTGTTTTACCGAGCACTACGCACGCGCGACTGGACCGTACTGGGGTTTATTGTTTTGATCTGGGCCGGAGTGTTGGCCAACGCCTTTGCAACGGGTGCCTTGTCCAAGCCGCACTACCGTTACCAAACACGGATCGCTTGGCTATTGGTATTGCCGCCTCTCGTGCTGAGTCTGAGAGAAAAAAAGAGCGATTCCAAATATCGAAATCGCTCTCTTTAATCTTCAAGCTTACAGTTCTCTGGATGACTGCAACCTTCTTTGCTGCTTATTCTTGCTTGATTTTGGCTTTTTGAATCAGCGCGTCATACATTTTTAGCTCACGGCTAATAATCGCGGCAAATTGTTCAGGAGAGTTGCCAACCAAATCGTTCCCGCCTTTGGTTTGCAGTGCCTGAACGACTTCAGGATCCTTGACCGCCTGTACAACAGTGGCATTCAGTTTTTGGATAATGGCATTGTCGGTCTTTGCAGGCGCAAACAAGCCCACGAACTGCGTCACGTCAAAATCCTTAAAGCCGGCTTCGGCCATGGTCGGGACATCAGGAAGCGAGCTTGCGCGCTTGGGGCCGGAAACGGCGAAAGCACGTAGGCGATTGTCCTTGATGAGAGGCGAAGCAGTCAAAACGGTATCAAACGTAAACGTCAGTTGACCACCCAAAAGATCGACCAAAGCGGGCGCACTGCCCTTATAGGGCGCATGGTTGAACTTCGTATTGCTCGACATGGCGAACATTTCGCCGGCCAGATGTCCGCCGCCGCCAATGCCCGTCGATCCATAGCTGAGCTTACCTGGTTGGCTGCGCGCTTGCGTCACAATGTCCTGAATACTTTTAATCGACGAGGCCGTTGGCACAACTAAGACATATTGAAAAGTCAGTACTTGGCTGATCGGACGCAAATCCTTGATGGGATCGTAAGGCACCTTTGCGTACAGCACGGGATTAATCACAATCGGTCCGCTTGCGGCGAGCAGCAGCGTATAGCCATCCGGCGCCGCTTTTACGACTGCGTCGGTACCGATGCCTCCATTGGCACCACCGCGGTTTTCAACCACAACGGCCACATTCAAAATATCGGACATTTTCTTGGCAAGCACACGTCCGGTGATGTCGGCATTACCACCCGCAGGATAGGGCACCACGATTTTGATGGGTTTGTTGGGGTAGGGCTGTGCGATAGCCACGCTGGCGATGAAACTGGTTGCGATCGCTGCAAGGCATTGAATAATTTTCATGATGTCTCCATGGGTTGGCGTTCACCGATCAAGGTGCACTTACCTATTAGATCGCTTGACCAGACGTGTGTAAAGACATGCTTGATCTATCGATTGGTTTGTGTAAAAAAAATCGTTAAAAAGTGCTCTCCACCATAGGAAAGCTCACAGGAAACGCGTCAACTGAAAAACGCGGCGTCTTGTTGTCGACGAAGTGTTAACAGTACTGAATCAGCTTCGATGTTGACATCCCCATAGCAAATAGTTTGTCCTGGTGCGATATTGCGTATTAACTGACGATTCGCGATCAGGTAAAAAGGCGCTGGCGTGTTGTCCGAGAGTGGAGCGGCGCGCATGAGCTCAGCCTGAGCGCCGTCGATCAGATGATGATGGCCGCCCATCGTGAGCGTTGAACCCGCGCGTAAAGGTTTGGTCGCGCGTGCGATCAAATCCAAAACAGGTTTGGGTTTTTGGGCGCCACTTGATTCACCCAGCGTGACCGCGTCGAGGACGCTCGTGGCGGCTTCCAAGCCAAGCAAGTGCCGGGGAATATAAACCATCGCTCTTTGGCCATCTGTGCTCAAGAGATGCCCTTTGCCTTTGAGTAACACCCAAGACTCTTGGTGTTCGCAGCGAATCACGACAAAGACCCCGCCGGCGAAACTCAGCTCATCAGGTTTTCTCAGACAATGGAAAACGTCCAGCACGCCTGTTTGGTTAAAGATGCCGCCTTCGGCTTGCAAGGCAAAAAATGTCGGGACCTCATGAACGCGCAAAATGGGCGCATGCAAGGCGGGAGTGTCTGCGTGCATGCCTGTCGAGTTTGCCACGACTAGGAGTTCGCATAAATCAGGCACCGCACGTTGCGGGAGCGCAGCACAAGCTTGGGCGCGAGCATGGATCACACCAAGCGGGTCCGCCGCATGATTCGTCTCCCAGAGCTTGGCGAAGCCCGAGACGTTGATTTCTAAGCCGTTGCTAAAAATCGTTTCGTGTTGGCTGTCGTAGACAAAATCGTACTCGCTGGATTTGCCGGCGGACAAGATTTCAAAGCCAAGCGTTTGCGCCCAGGTGATCAAGCCGATCAGCAAGGCAGGTTGATCGCCATCCACGGGCGTGACAATCTTGCCTTTTAGCTGAGCTTGTCTCGCAAGCTCTGGACCGATCACACTGTCGACCTCCTTGGAGGCCAGTGCGACATGCTTTCCAGCCTCGATAGCCAGGCGGCAATGTTTTGCGCCCGCTTCCGGATGACCAGTCGCCTCAGCCACTAAATCAAAAGGTAGCGACAACACGATTTGTAGGTCAGCGCACGCCAGATACTTGCCTTGATTCCAGGCAGCCAGGGCTTGTGATTCAGTGGTGCAAACGGCAATATTCATTGCGTCGATGCCGATCGATGTCAACGCTTCTACCGCGATATCCGTCGAGGTATCGACCGCGATACGAGCGTTCAGAAGCGGCACGCGCAGACCTTGCGCCAGAAAACTACGCCCAAATCCACCGCTCCCTACCACGCAAGTTTCAACGGGTTTTTGAACATGGGCGTAGCGTTTCTGATAGTTCATGCGTTTTGTCTCTTGGATTTTTAATTTATGGCACCTAGACTGTCGTCTAAGTAATTTTGAAGAGTATATTAGTTGTCATCATAGACGTCATTTTCCTAGGTTTTTCCCAACATCACGTAAGGACACCCACATGTCACGTCAGCAGGCGATCGAAGCCATCAACCAACATTTCGATTCTGGTGCCTTCATGCAGGACCTGGCTAGGCGCGTGGCAATCAAGACAGAAAGCCAGGTGCCGGAGTCTCATCCCTTTTTACGCAGCTACCTGACCGATGAAATTGCGCCTGCCCTCGAAGCGATGGGATATGGCATACAAATTCTGGAAAATCCCTCCGGTATCGCTGCGCCCTTCTTAGTGGCGCGCCGTATCGAGGATCCGAGTCTGCCGACCGTCTTGACGTATGGCCATGGCGATGTCATTCGTGGCCTCGAAGGGCAGTGGAAAGAGGGTCGTAACCCCTGGCAGTTGACGCAAGTCGGCGATCGCTATTATGGGCGCGGCACTGCAGATAATAAGGGGCAGCACTCCATCAATATCGCCGCCCTTCGGGCCGTACTTGAGACCCGGGGAAAGCTTGGATTTAACTCGACCATTATGATCGATACTGGAGAGGAAATTGGCTCTCCCGGCTTACATGAGTTTGCGAGACAACATCGTGAGCTTCTCAAAGCGGATGTGTTGATCGGCTCCGATGGTCCGCGGTTAGCACCTACGATGCCAACGATTTTTATGGGGACGCGCGGCGCGCTGAATTTTGACCTAATGGTTGAGTTCAGGGAGGGTGGACATCATTCCGGTAACTGGGGTGGTTTATTGGCCAACCCTGCGGTCGTGCTCTGTCACGCGATTGCCGCCATCATCGATGAAAAGGGTCACGTCAATGCTTCGGAGCTGATGCCTGACGCGATGCCCGCGTCGGTTAAGCGCGCGCTCGCGGATGTTGTGGTCGATCCTGGGCCGGACGGTCCAGAAATCAATGATTGGTGGGGCGCTCGAGGCTTGACCCAAGCCGAGAAAGTGTTTGGCTGGAACACTTTCGAAGTACTCGCGATGGTGTCTGGAAATCCAGAGCGGCCTGTCAACGCCGTTCCCCCGCGCGCCAAAGCCCATTGCCAAATTCGCTTCACGGTGGATAAGGATCCCGATACCTTTTTACCTGCGCTGCAAAAATTTCTTGATGCAAAGGGTTTCTCGGCCGTCAAGGTTGTGGGTCCAAGTCACGATGTGATGAATGCGACGCGGATCGATCCAGATCATCCCGCTGTGCAATGGGCCGTTCGTTCG
Source organism: Bordetella parapertussis (assembly GCA_945868195.1). Lineage (GTDB taxonomy): Bacteria > Pseudomonadota > Gammaproteobacteria > Burkholderiales > Burkholderiaceae_B > Zwartia. Next base: position 2,097 of record CAMBLP010000103.1, on the reverse strand, counting down.
ATTACCCAAACAATGGGCCGCAAGCCCGCCGTGCTCCCTAATCTAGGCGGTTCCTTGCCTAATGATGTCTTTACCGACATTATTGGTGTGCCGACCATTTGGGTGCCGCACTCTTATGCGAGTTGCTCACAGCATGCGCCCAACGAGCACGTCCTTGACTTCATCATCCAGGAGGGCTTGCAAATCATGACCGGTATTTTCTGGGATATGGGTGAAGCACCACCCAAGAGAGGCTGATATGCCGTTGCGTTGCAGGGTCGCGGTCATTCAAATGGGCCGAGCGCCTGAAGATATTTCTCAGACGTTTGGCGACCAGGGCGAGTGGTTCAGGCGAGCGCTGGTCCAAGAGCAGGTTGAGATTGCCGTCACGTGTCCCGCGGACGGCGAGCGCTTACCTGACCCGGATTCTTTTGACATCGCCATCCTCAGCGGCTCGTGGTCGATGGTGACGGATCGAGAAGACTGGAGCGAAGCCACGCGTCAGTGGATACTGGATGTGTTGCCGAAGGGTAAATACATGCTGGGCGTGTGTTACGGTCATCAGTTGATGGCCGATGCCCTGGGCGGGCGTGTTGACTATCACCCGCTCGGCAGAGAGATCGGGTTGAAAACGGTGACACTGACTGACGCCGCGCGACGGGATCCATTGTTAGCGAGTTTTCCACAGCGCTTTGAGGCAAACTTGTCTCATGAACAGACTGTGGTGATACCTCCGCCTGGTGCGATCGTGTTAGGACACTCCGAGCATGATCCCCACCAGATGTTGAGGTACGGCGAAACCGCCTTTTCCGTTCAGTTTCACCCAGAGTTCACACCACCGCTGATGCGCGCCTGCGTCATGAGGCGCGCGCAAGCGTTGCGCCGGAACGGTGTCGACGTTGAAAGCATCGTGCACCCACTCAAACCCGCTGATGACGCGCATCGAGTGATGCAGTTATTTATACGCCAAGCCATTCATGCGATGAAAGACTCTGTGTATTCTGCGAACGAAGCGTGATGACGTTGTCGATGGGCACGTGTTTTTGTTCTAACTATGATCTGTATCAATAAAAACAATTATGATTTTATTTTAAATAGCTTTAATCTAAACATTCAGCAGATTAAGGAGTCAATCATGTCGAACCAAGGTCAATGTCCCGTGATGCACGGCGCCAACACCACTGAAAGCAAGTCCCCCATGGCTTGGTGGCCTAACGCACTCAAGCTAGAAATTTTGCACCAGCACGATACCAAGACCAATCCGCTCAAAGGTTTCAATTACCGCGAAGAGGTCAAAAAGCTTGACGTCGCGGCACTTAAAAAAGACTTAACTGCGCTCATGACAGACAGTCAGGACTGGTGGCCAGCCGACTGGGGTCACTACGGTGGCTTGATGATTCGTATGGCCTGGCATGCAGCCGGCAGTTATCGCATTGCAGACGGTCGCGGTGGTGCGGGTACGGGTAATCAACGCTTTGCACCTTTGAATTCCTGGCCAGACAACGTCAACTTGGACAAAGCGCGTCGCTTGCTGTGGCCCATTAAAAAGAAATATGGCAACAAACTCAGCTGGGCTGACTTGATTGTGTTGGCTGGTAATGTTGCCTATGAGTCGATGGGGCTGAAAACCTATGGTTTCGCTTTTGGTCGCGAGGATATTTGGGCACCAGAAATTGATATTTACTGGGGTGCTGAAAAAGATTGGCTCGGCTCCAGTCGTTACGACGGTGACAATCGTGCCACGCTAGAAAATCCGCTTGCTGCGGTGCAAATGGGTCTCATCTATGTGAATCCCGAAGGCGTCAATGGTCAGCCTGATCCTCTTCGCACTGCACAAGATGTGCGTTTGACGTTTGCGCGCATGGCGATGAACGACGAAGAAACCGTCGCATTGACTGCAGGTGGTCACACTGTGGGTAAATGTCACGGCAACGGAAGCGCTGCGAATCTTGGTCCAGCCCCTGAGGGTGCTGACGTCCAAGAGCAAGGTCTTGGTTGGATGAATCATACGACTCGAAGTGTGGGCCGTGACACCGTCAGCAGCGGCATCGAAGGCGCGTGGACCACGCATCCCACACAATGGGATAACGGCTACTTTCAACTTCTTCTCAACTATGA
>CAMBLP010000102.1 GCA_945868195.1 Bordetella parapertussis | reverse complement strand
ACCCTTGCTGCGATGGGACATATCGATTTGGTGGTCTTTGGCGCCGCGCGCTACGATCCGACACACAGTTGGGAGTTGGATTTAGACCACGTACAAAAGAGTTTTGATTTGAATGTGGTGGGTGTTTACCGAGGCGTGTCTCTTTTAGTCCCTTATTTCTTAAAAAGAGGTGAGGGTGGAATGGCTGTGATTGCGAGTATTTCTGCGTATACCGGTTTGCCAAAAGCCGTGATATACGGTGCTACCAAAGCCGCGCTCAATAATATGGCGCAGACGCTTTACTTTGAGCTTGAGCCTAAAGGGATTTCCGTTTACCTGATCAACCCTGGCTTTGTTGAAACACCGATGACTGCGGGCAATGATTTTGAAATGCCTGGTTTGATGAAGCCTGCCGAGGCTGCCAAGGCGATTGTGGCGGGTTTCGAGAAAGGCGATTTCGAAATTCGTTTCCCGCGTGGTTTTGCAGGTGCCTTACGCTGGATCAGTTTTCTCCCGGATTGCTTGCGGTTTCCTCTTTTGCACAAAATTACCAAGCTTTAAAGGTGTCAGGCATGAGCGCGCGCTTCTCAGACATTGCACATTGGTTTCAAACGCTTAGCCCAGAAACGCTGGAGCGTGTGGGTGAGATTTATGCCCCAGATGCTGTGTTTATTGACCCCTTTAATCACCTCGTGGGCTTAGCTTCAGTGCGGGCGGTATATCAGCACATGTTCGATACGCTAGAGCATCCACGTTTCGTGATCTCGTCGAAGGTGGTCGATGAGCGCCAAGCGTTTATGACATGGGACTTTCTTTTCGTGTGTCGTGGTCAAGCGCAGCAAATATCTGGTTGCACACAGTTTGAGTTAAACGATCAGGGCCTGATTATTTTGCATCGCGACTATTGGGATGCAGCTCAGCAGGTCTATGAAAAAATTCCCCTGCTCGGTTCTGTTCTGCGCATGATCCGGCGCAAACTTTCGCTCCCAACGGCAGTCTAGCCTACTTTCATATTCATTAACGTTGAAATAAAAAAAAGCCCCCGAAGGGGCTTAAAAGCCGTTTGAGCGCAGCAGTCTCAGACGGCGGGGAACTGTTTTTAATTAACGTGCTGCATCGCCACGCAGTGTGGGGTAGCGCACATGATCCACCAAGTCTTGGATTTCTTTGCGAGGCGCTGGGGTCAGCAAGCTCACAATGATGATCAGTGCAAAGCCGAGCGGCACGCCAAAGATACCAGCCGAGATTGGCAAAATGCCATACCAGAGCTCGATCGGGGAGGTGATGCCAAACACACCGCGCAGCCAAGGTTGAGTCGTCACCATGTAATAGAAGGTGACACCGAGACCGCCGATCATGCCCACTACGGCACCCCACTTGTTTGCGCGTTTCCAGAAAATCCCCAAGGTCAGGGCAGGGAAGAACGCAGCCGCAGCGAAAGAGAACGCCGCAGACACTAAGAACAAGATGTCAGCCGGTTTCTGTGCAGCAACATAGGCAGCCGCAAGGGCGACAACGAGCAACAAGATTTTAGAGATCATCACGCGACGTGCTGTCGGCGCGTTAGGATTAATCATCTTGTAGTAAAGGTCGTGGGACAAAGCGTTGGCAATCGTCAACAGCAAGCCGTCTGCTGTGGAGAGCGCTGCTGCTAAACCACCTGCTGCAACCATGCCAGAAATCACGTACGGTAAACCACCGATTTCTGGTGTGGCCAACACAATAATGTCGCCGCCGATGCGCATTTCACCCAATTGCAAGATGCCGTCTTTGTTGATATCAACGACGGAAAGCAGTGCAGGATCAACGGCCGTCCATTGTGCAATCCATCCTGGTAGTTTATCGAACGGTGTTCCGACAAGGACATGGAACACCTCGTATTTCACTAACACTGCGAGAGCAGGCGCCGTGAAATACAACAAGAAGATAAAGAACAGAGACCAGGTGACCGATTCACGTGCTTGTCTGACAGAAGGCGTTGTGTAGTAACGCATCAAAATATGCGGTAAGGCGGCAGTACCGACCATCAAGCAGAAAATCAGCGCTAGGAAGTTACGACGTGAGGTATCGTAAGCAATCTTTTGAGCGTCAGTACCGTTTGGATCACCGGCAAATTGCTGAGCATGACGAGGCATACCCGCCAATGGAACAGCCCGTGCGCTATTTGCAGCACGCTCTTGCGTCCAAAGCTTCTTTGCTTCAGCTTCAGTTTTGGGAACCGCTGCGAGTGCTTTTTGTGCGGCATCTTGTTCAGCTTTGGGCGCATTCGCTGCTTTTAAGTCAGCAACACGTTTTTCTGCATCTGCTTTTGCGGCAACCATCGAGGCAGGAACATCCTTGAGCTTTGCAGCGGCTTCGTCAGCGCGCTTTTTAAAGATCGCAATGACTTCAAGTTCTTTTGGATCTTTTAGCAGCTGAGCTTCTTTGGCAGTCACTTTTTCAAGTTGATAGCCATAGATCGCCTGTGGAATAGGAACACCCGTTTGTTTGATCGACAGATAGACCACGGGGATCATGTAAGCCACGATCAGAATGATGTACTGAGCGACTTGAGTCCAAGTTACCGCGCGCATCCCACCAAGGAAAGAACACACCAAAATGCCGCCAAGACCCAAGAAAATACCGATTTCAAAGGGCACACCCGCCAAACGTGTCGTGATCAGACCTACGCCGTAAATCTGAGCGACAACATAGGTGAAAGAACAAAGAATGGCAGCGATGATACCAAGCAGGCGTGGCAAATTGCCGTCATAGCGTTCGCCCAGAAAGTCTGGAATCGTAAACTGACCAAACTTGCGCAGGTAAGGCGCTAAAAACAAAGCGACCAAGCAGTAGCCACCTGTCCAACCCATAATAAAGGCCAGACCACTGTAGCCTGTGAGGTACAAGGTGCCCGCCATACCGATAAAGGATGCGGCAGACATCCAGTCCGCGCCAGTTGCCATACCGTTGTAAAGCGCAGGTACGCGTCGACCCGCGACGTAGTACTCGGCGGCATCATTGGTACGGCTCATAATGCCGATTCCGGCATATAGGGCAACTGTTGCACCTAGAAAGATATAGCCGATCCAAGCACGTGACAAACCCATTTGTTCGGCAATGGCAAGCGCAATAACAAAGATGAAAAATCCACCTGTATACCAGGTGTAAACCTTGTTAAGAGATTTTTTAAATTGTGCGTTGGTGGTGTTGGAAGCGAACATACCGCCTTCGTTTGGTGTCATTCCGGCCATGTTATTCCTCCTCGTCTTCGTTGACGCCAGCTTCTTCGTCAAGCTTGTTCATGTATCTGGCATAGAACCCAATGATTAGGCAATACACCACCAGAGAGCCTTGTGCCCCCATCCAAAAACTGAAGGGCCAGCCAAAAAAGGTAAAGTTGAGCTCACGGGCGTAGAAGCCCACCACAAAAGTGACAACAAACCAGATCAGCAACAAAATTGAAGTGATGCGTAGGTTTTTTTGCCAGTACACCCGATGTTTTTCGGTTAGTTGCACGGTTACGTCTCCTAATCGTTATCAGGCCAGGTTTCCCTGGATCGATTTTTGAAACACACAAAGAAAAAAAGCTAAAAGAAAAAACAAAAAACATAAAACAAAAAAAACAAAAACATGAAAAAAACGATTTAGCCAGTGAGTCCTGTTTCTCGCTCGAGTTGACGCGCGAATTTCGGTTCAAAGCCTTTCAAATGCTGAATAATTTTGGTCGCTTCGTCTGGTTTTTGACGGTCAACATGCACACGGGCGAGTTGGTACCATGCGTATGGACTCATAGGTTGAAGCTTGGTGTTGCGCTCGAGGGCCACAACAGCTTCTTCTAGGCGACCTTGTTGAATGAGGGCCAAACCGAGGCCATACCATGCTTGATCTAACTTTGGATCGAGGTCTAGGGAATGCCTAAAGGCGCGCTCAGCTTCGACAGGTTGTTCAAGCTCTTGCAAAAGAAAGCCGAGGTTGAACCAGGCATAAGCGGGTGCATCGGAATATTTTACCAAGCGCCGGTAGCCTTCAACCGCACCGCTCTTGTCACCAAGCTCTGCCTTGAGGTGGGCAATGCTACCTAAAGCGTAGCGGTCCTCGGGGTAGTCGCGAAGCATATCCTCGAACAAACTGATGGCACGTTTACGTTGCCCAAAAACGATCAGTGTGATCGCACACCATTTGTATTTTTGCCAGTTCAGATCAATTTTCATTTGCAGCCTACCATCCCTACCGAAACGCAATGCTCGATCTTTGCGACGGTGACCGCCAGATAGAGCGCAGCCACTAAACAAAATGCCACGAATGCATGGTGACGCGTGGCGATTTGTTTGGGGGAGATCAATGCCGCCAACTTAAGCCAAGGCTTATTCACAACTTGAAAAAGTTGGTAAAACAAATTTGTTTCACGTTTTGCGCCAGCAATCAAAAACAAAATGCCTTGACCTACAAGGGCGAGTAGCCCGATGTACAAGAGCAATTGCAGAATGTTGAGAAATGGCAGCAACCCGAGCCTCCCTACTAATTATGTATGCGCTTTAAAGCGAATTTGTTATGCGTGCGCTGAGATGGTCGCACTGTAAGACCGATTTCTGACAGCTTTCTGACAAAATTTCCCTAGTCAAGGCAACTGTTGCGGATCGACAAAAATCACGCTTTTTTAGCGTCGTAACAAAGGGTAAACCCGAGCAAATGATTATTGTTTATGTGCGCTGCAGCATAGCGGAAAAGTGAATTTCAACTCGTGCGCCCGTGGCGCACGTGTCAGTGCTGAGACGGTGGGATTCGGTCACGATGACACGAGCCTGATGGCGTTGTGCGATCTCTCGCACGATCGCCAGACCGAGTCCACTTCCATCAACACCCGAACCCAAGACACGATAAAACCTGTCAAACACGCGTTCGCGTTCATCGACGGCAATACCTGGTCCCGAATCTTCGACGGCAAGCACAATTTCGTCGCGTTGTTCGTACAAGCTCACGGTAATGTGACCCGGTGCCGGCGTATAGCGAATGGCGTTATCGATCAGATTGTTCAGGGCTTCACTTAAAAGCAGATTCTGACCTTTGATATAGAGGGGGTGTTCAGGTCCTTCAAAACCTAGGTCGATACCTTGGTCAAGCGCGACATGCACCCACTTTTGTATTTGTTCTCTAGCCAAATGCGTTAAGTCAGTCGGCGGCATTTCTGTTGTGTTCGGGTTTTCAGCATTCGCCATTAAAAGAAGCTGATTGACGAGTCGCGTTGCGCGCGTTGTGCCCGCAATAATTTGTTCTAGGCTTGCTTGCGTGTTTGCGGTAGGTTCTTCGCGCATGGCGAGTTCCGCCTGAGTTCGCAAACCTGCCAAGGGCGTTTTGAGCTGATGTGCCGCATCTGCGACAAAGCGTTTCTGCGCCAATAAGGTTGCTTCCAGTCGGCTGAGTAGATCATTCATTGCGGTGATCAGCGGACCGATTTCTGAGGGCGCCTGACGCTCATCAATGGGAGACAAGTCGTCGGGTCGTCGGGCGCGTAACCTTCTTTGCAAAGCATTGATGGGTGCCACGCCTCGCGATAACCCAAACCAAACAAGCAGCACTGCTATCGGCAAGACAATAAACTGTGGAATGATGACGCCCTTGATGATGTCATTGGCCAGTTGTGTGCGACGATCCACGGACTCTGCCGCGACCAACAGCACAGGACCGATGTCTCTCGTGCTGAGATCCCTCCAGGTATACGCGATACGGATTTCAAAGTCGCGAAGCGCATGGTTATCGTAATAAATCGTGTTAGGCAGATCGCTTGGCGTGCGTTCTGGGGTAGGGAGCTCTCCATCGCCTCCTAACAAACCACCGTTTGGACCAATCGCTTTCCAAAAAACGCCGTCATTTTCTCTGATGCGCAATGCGAGCCGTGCGGATGGCGACATGCGAAGCGCGACGATGTCGTCTGTCACTTCTACTTGCTGACCCAAGACTTGTAGCGCGTTGGCCAAGTTAAGGTCATAAGGGGTGTTGGCCAAATTTTGAGCCACGACATAGGTAATGGCAATACTCATTGGCCACAGCAAGAAAAGTGGCGCAAGCATCCAATCCAAAATCTCCCCGAGCAGTGAGCGCCTTGAGGATTCGCCCGTCGATTTTCCCGCGCCAGTTTGGAGGACAGCGAGCGCTTCGAGATTGACGCGGGCGTGTTTCAATGCCACTGCCTAGCGCCACATAAACATTTGACGGAATACAGATGGCCCCAAAGGTGACTCATGGCGCACTCGTTTCTCGCTCAAGACAGTAGCCAAGTCCCCGAACGGTTGCGATTTTGACGCCGCTAGGTTCGAGTTTTTTACGCAGGCGATGCACGTAGACCTCGATGGCGTTGGAGCTGACCTCTTCACCCCATTCGCATAAGTGATCAACGATTTGTGTTTTGCTCACCATACGCCCGCTGCGCGTGAGCAAAATTTCGAGCAGACTCACTTCTCTGGCCGAGAGCTCGAGCGCATGCTGATCCACCATGGCGACTCGACCTGTCTGATCAAATTCCAGTTTGCCATGCTTAAGAATCGTAGAGCCTCCTCCAGCCCCTCGGCGCACGAGCGCCCGAACACGCGCTTCAAGCTCAGAGAGGGAGAACGGTTTGGCCATGTAATCATCCGCGCCCAAATCAAGCCCTTTGACTCGTTGATCCACACTATCGGCTGCAGTGAGAATGAGGACAGGCAGATGAGAGTTTTTACTGCGTAAGTTGCTCAATACCTCCAAGCCGGACATCCGTGGCAGACCCAAATCTAAGATAAGGAGGTCAAACTCCTGCGATCTGAGCGCAGAGTCGGCGGCAAGTCCGTCGCTGACGGCGTCCACGGCATAGCCGTTTAAGCGAAGAGAGCGGGTGAGGCCGTCGGCCAAAATGCTGTCATCTTCGGCAATCAGGATTCGCATGGGTACAGGGGCCGGTGGGTCTTTCTGATAAACAACAAGGGGAGAATTAAGCCTATTCTTGCATAGCCCCTTGCGTCCTCGCTATGGGATGTTGCATAAATGCGTATAAACCCTAGTCATATGAAAAATAAAATGATGAGGAGAGCAGGAAAAAGTTGTCATACTGTTTATTTGTACAGTATAATTGAATGTAATAATTTCAGCATTAGTTTTTCAGCTTTAGCTCACAACTCAAGGAATTTCCATGGATGATAAAACCCTCAAGGCCGGCGCCGCTGAAAAAGGCAAGGCACTCGCTGCTGCACTCTCCCAAATCGAGAAGCAATTTGGCAAGGGCTCGATCATGCGTTACGGCGATAACGAGGTCGAGCACGACATTCAGGTGGTCTCCACGGGTTCTTTAGGCTTAGATATTGCGCTTGGCGTTGGCGGCTTGCCTCGGGGGCGTGTGGTTGAGATCTACGGTCCCGAGTCCTCTGGAAAGACGACCCTGACCCTGCAAGTGATCGCCGAAATGCAAAAAGTGGGCGGTACTTGCGCTTTTATTGATGCAGAGCATGCCCTCGATGTGCAATACGCCTCCAAACTAGGCGTCAACCTCACGGATTTGTTGATTTCTCAGCCTGACACTGGGGAACAAGCCCTCGAAATCACGGATGCGCTGGTGCGCTCGGGTTCTGTTGATCTGATTGTGATCGACTCTGTGGCTGCTCTGGTGCCTAAAGCTGAGATCGAAGGTGAGATGGGTGATTCTCTACCCGGTCTTCAAGCGAGACTGATGAGTCAAGCGCTGCGCAAATTGACTGCGAGTATCAAGCGCACCAATTGTATGG
>CAMBLP010000101.1 GCA_945868195.1 Bordetella parapertussis | reverse complement strand
CATACCGTCATCGCCTCAGGCCGCGAAGATAACGTCATGGTTCGCCTGGCGGCGGGCGAGTGCATTGGCACAGAGCTCCGCGCCGAACTGCCTGTCCTATCGGCGCGTAAACAATGGATGGCCGACCATCTTCGCTTACCCGGCAAGCTCTTTCTCGATGCGGGTGCGCTGCAAGCGCTCTTAGTCGAAGGCAAGAGTTTGCTGCCTGTGGGTGTTCGCAGCATCGAAGGCGACTTTGAGCGTGGTGATGTAGTGGCCTGCCTCGATCTCGCAGGCAAAGAGTGTGCGCGCGGACTGATCAACTACTCTTCATCCGATGCGCGACGCATCATGGGTCAACCCTCCAGCAAGATCGTCGATATCTTGGGCGGAATGACCGAAGCAGAGCTCGTCCATAGGGATAACCTCATCATTCTTTGAGATTGATGAGGGCATCGCCGCCAAACCACGCCATCCTGTCCTATACTTTGTACTTGAATGCGGGGGTACTTGGCTTGCGCCAGGTTGAGAGAGTCCCTTCGTACCAGTACGGATAATGCCGATGCTGGGAGCCCATCCCGGATTTCGCCGGGATCCATCCCGATTCGGCTCCAATCGATTTTTGGAGCTATTTCATGAACGCCAATCCTAAGTTTCTAGCCGCGACCGCCGAAGTTGATGCTGCCGCGGTCGCCCCCCTACCCAAATCACGCAAGATCTACGAGGTCGGCTCACGCCCCGACATCCGCGTACCTTTCCGCGAAATCGAGCAAGAAGACACCTCCACCTCTTTTGGTGGAGAAAAGAATCCTCCACTGACTGTTTATGACACGAGCGGCCCCTACTCAGACCCCGCCATCAAAATCGATATTCGCCGCGGTTTGCCCGAATTGCGCCGCGCCTGGATCGAAGAGCGCGGTGATACTGAGTTGCTCAGCGGCCCCAGCAGCACTTATGGACAAGAGCGTTTGGCCGACCCCAAGCTCACCGCCATGCGCTTTGACCTGCGCCGCCATCCACGCCGCGCCAAGGCGGGTGCCAACGTCTCGCAAATGCACTACGCACGCCGCGGCATCATCACCCCTGAAATGGAATTTGTCGCGATTCGCGAAAATCTCCGCCGCGAGCAATACATCGAAAGTCTGCGCGCCACGGGTCCCGAAGGCGAAAAAATGGTCAAGCGGATGTTGCGCCAACATGCAGGCGAGTCTTTTGGCGCCTCGATCCCCCATCTGATCACACCAGAATTTGTGCGTGACGAAATCGCACGTGGTCGCGCCATCATCCCTGCCAACATCAACCACCCCGAAGTCGAACCGATGGCGATCGGCCGCAACTTTCTGGTGAAAATCAACGCCAACATCGGCAACTCCGCCGTCAGCTCCGGCATCGCCGAAGAAGTTGAAAAAATGACGTGGTCGATCCGTTGGGGTGGCGACACGGTGATGGATCTGTCCACCGGCAAACATATTCATGAAACACGCGAGTGGATTGTGCGCAACTCTCCCGTGCCCATCGGCACCGTGCCGATCTATCAAGCCCTGGAAAAAGTCGACGGCAAAGCCGAAGACCTGACCTGGGAAATTTTCCGTGACACCCTGATCGAGCAAGCCGAACAAGGCGTGGACTACTTCACGATCCATGCGGGTGTGCGTCTGCCCTTTATCCCTATGACCGCCGATCGTATGACGGGCATCGTCTCGCGCGGTGGTTCGATCATGGCCAAGTGGTGCTTGGCACACCACAAAGAAAGTTTCCTGTACGAGCGTTTCGAAGAAATCTGCGAAATCATGAAAGCCTATGACGTCAGCTTCTCGCTAGGCGATGGTCTGCGTCCAGGCTCAGGCTTTGATGCCAACGACGAAGCGCAATTCGCCGAACTCAAGACGCTTGGCGAGCTCACCAAGGTGGCGTGGAAGCACGACGTTCAAGTCATGATCGAAGGTCCCGGACATGTACCGATGCAGCTCATCAAAGAAAATATGGAGATGCAGCTTAAGCATTGTGACGAAGCGCCTTTTTATACGCTCGGACCGCTGACAACAGACATCGCACCGGGCTACGACCACATCACCTCAGGCATTGGTGCGGCGCTGATCGGCTGGTACGGTACAGCCATGCTCTGCTACGTCACACCAAAAGAACACTTGGGTCTGCCCAACAAAAAAGACGTCAAAGACGGCATCATCACCTACAAAATCGCTGCGCATGCGGCCGACTTGGCCAAAGGTCACCCGGGTGCCGCGATTCGTGACAACGCCCTGTCCAAGGCACGCTTCGAGTTCCGCTGGGAAGATCAATTCAATCTGGGTCTGGATCCTGACACCGCCAAAGACTTCCACGATGAAACCCTACCCAAGGACTCGATGAAAGTCGCGCACTTCTGTTCGATGTGCGGTCCGCATTTCTGCAGCATGAAAATCACGCAAGATGTGCGTGACTATGCCAAGAAACTGGGTGTGGAAAACGATGCGGCCCTCAAGGTCGGCATGCAAGAAAAAGCGGTCGAGTTTGTCAAGAAAGGTTCTGAGATTTATCACAAGACCTAATCGGGCGAACGACATATGACGCGCAGGCTACCCTTCATCGATGCGGTCAAGGGTATCGCCTGCCTTGTCATTGTGGTGCATCATCTCGCGGTCTACGGTCCGATGTCCGAAGTCATCGGCGCCGTTTATCCTCAACTCATCGACACACTGGTCGTCTATGGGCGCCTTGCTGTGCAGGTGTTTTTCGTCGTAGCAGGCTATTTTGTCGCTTCGCAATTTGCGCCGCATGGCGTCACCACACTCATCCATCCAGGGCCGCTCGTTTGGAAGCGCTACAAACGCTTAATCACGCCTTTTCTTTTCGCTGTCACACTCGCCGCACTGATCACTGCGCTTGTGCGCCCATGGTTTGAGCACGACTCTCTCTCAGCCGCACCCACGATCGGACAGCTTCTCGCTCATCTCTTATTGCTCTACGATCTGATTGGCCTCGAGGCCCTGTCAGCCGGCGTTTGGTACGTTGCGGTGGACTTTCAACTCTTTGCGATCACCACCGTTTTGATTGCCTTGATTCACAACATGCCGTCGCGCTGGCACAGCCTGCTACCCGTTGTGGTCGTTGCACTCACTGCGTGGTCACTGTGGCAGCTCAATTTACATTCTCAATACGAAATCGCTGCGCCCTATTTCTTTGGCTACTATGGACTCGGTATGCTGGCCTACTGGGCCGCACGTACGCCAGCCAAAGGCTGGTTTCTGGCACTGATCGCGCTACTCGGTCTGATTGCGCTCGGCATCGAGTTTCGCAAATCGGTTGCGACCGCTACGCTGAGCGCGCTGATCCTCAGCATCGCCAGTGCCCGCGGATGGCTTGAACAATGGCCGCGCTCGGCGAGTCTGCACTGGCTAGGCGAACGCTCCTATTCGATTTTTTTAATTCACTATGGTTTGTGCATCGGCGTCAATGCGGTCTGGAGCGTATTTTTCCCAACGGGCCTCATCGTCAACGCCTTGGGCATCATGCTTGCCGTCGCTGTCTCGATCGCGGGCGGCGCGCTACTCTATCGTGTCGTCGAGTCGCGCCCAGGTGTGCTCGGCATAAACCTCACGACCGCTCTGCTCGTCGTGGGCGTCCTCGCCACACTGACGATCGAAGGATTCACACGCTAACCGGTGAACGTTGAGCAACGGCAAGCGTTGTCTCCCGCAAGAGCAACGCTATCAGCCCAATATCAACCCAAACTGGGCGCCAAGGTGCGCTTGACGTCCGCAGCCGTCCTGCCCGAGCGCTTGACGTAGTCCTCGACCTGGTCTTCACCAATCGGTCCCACGCTAAAGTACTGTGACTGAGGGTGACTAAAGTAAAACCCCGAGACGCTCGCCGCAGGATGCATGGCATAACTCTCCGTCAGCATCATCCCGATATCCGCACCATCGAGCACCTCAAACATCTCACGCTTGACCACATGCTCAGGACACGCGGGATAGCCTGGTGCGGGTCGAATACCGACATAGGCTTCCTTGATCATCTGCTCATTGGTCAGAGACTCTTCAGGCACATAGCCCCACAAATCCGTCCGGACACGTGCGTGCAAAGCCTCGGCAAAGGCCTCGGCCATCCGGTCCGCCAATGACTTGAACATGATGGAGGAGTAGTCATCATTGGCTTTTTCGAATTCTTTTTCTTTTTTATCGACCCCAATTCCTGCCGTCACGGCAAAGAGACCGATGTAGTCCATCACACCCGAAGATTTCGGTGCGATAAAGTCCGCCAGACATTTGTTTTCAACACCCTCGCGCTTGATGCCCTGCTGGCGCAAACCGCGCCAGGTGAACAACACCTTTTCGCGCGTCTCGTCCTGATAGATTTCAATATCATCATCATTGACTGTGTTGGCGGGATAAAAAGAGACCACGCCATTGGCCGTTAACCAACGACCATCGATCATACGTTTCATCATCGCCAAGCCGTCGGCGTGCACCTTGCGCGCCTGCTCACCTACGATCTTGTCATCGAGGATCGCAGGATATTGTCCAAACAAACTCCAGGTCTGAAAAAACGGAGTCCAGTCAATAAAACGAGCCAGCTCGGATAGATCGAAATTTTTAAAGGTACGTCGGCCGATGAACTTGGGACGCGGTGGCTGATACGTCGACCAGTCAAACTTAGGCTTAGCCGCGCGCGCATCCACCATCGACATCAACGGTGCGATCTGACGATTGGCATGACGACGGCGGACGTCCTCGTACTCGACGGCAAGTTCTTGCAGGTAATTATTGGCAGTCTCTGACACCAAATTCTGTGCCACGCCAACGGAACGGCTAGCATCCGGCACATAAATCACCGGGCCCTCATAATGGGGTGCGATCTTGACAGCCGTGTGCACGCGACTTGTGGTTGCACCACCAATCATCAGTGGCATCTTGCGGCTACGGAAGTACTCGTCACGCTGCATTTCACTGGCAACATAGGCCATCTCTTCGAGACTAGGCGTGATCAGACCCGACAACCCGATGATATCAACCTGTTCAGCCTTAGCGCGATTGAGGATCTCGGCTGCCGGGACCATCACACCCATATTGATCACTTCAAAGTTATTACATTGAAGCACCACGGTGACGATGTTTTTACCAATATCATGCACGTCGCCCTTGACGGTCGCGATCAGGATCTTGCCCTTGGCGCGCACATCTCCACCTGCCGCGGCAATATGCTTTTTTTCCTCTTCAATAAAGGGCACCAAATGACCCACGGCCTGTTTCATCACGCGCGCGGACTTGACCACCTGCGGCAAGAACATCTTGCCCTCACCGAACAGGTCTCCAACAATATTCATGCCGTCCATCAGAGGACCTTCGATCACCTCAATCGGGCGGCCGCCGCGATCAGAGATCTGCTGACGAATTTCTTCGGTGTCCTCAATGATGAACTGAGTCATACCATGCACCATGGCGTGCGCGAGTCGTTTTTCGACAGTCTGCTCACGCCAAGTGAGGTCTTCTTCGCGCTTGGCACCACTGCCTTTGACGGAATCTGCAAACGACACCAACCGTTCGGTCGGCGTGCGCGTGTCATCCGCTTCAGTCAGACCAACAGGCTGTTGGCGATCCAACACCACATCCTCGACCAGATCACGCAGCGTAGGCGAGAGTTCTGCGTACACGCCTAACTGTCCTGCATTGACGATACCCATCGTCAAGCCTTCTCGGATGGCGTAGTACAAGAACGCTGTGTGAATCGCTTCGCGCATGGCTTCATTGCCACGGAACGAGAAACTCACGTTCGACACCCCGCCCGAGATGCGCGCGTGCGGCAGTGAGGCGCGGATCCATTTTGTCGACTCAATAAAGTCGACCGCGTAATGATTGTGCTCTTCGATACCGGTTGCAATGGCAAAAACGTTTGGATCGAAAATAATGTCTTCGGGCGGAAAGCCGACTTCGTTGATCAACAAGTTGTAGGCGCGCGTACAAATTTCCTGACGGCGCTCTAGCGTATCGGCCTGACCTTTTTCATCAAAAGCCATCACCACGGCGGCGGCACCGTAACGACGGCACAACTGCGCTTGCTTGAGGAAAGGCTCCTCGCCTTCTTTGAGGGAAATCGAGTTGACGATCGACTTGCCCTGTACGCATTTGAGTCCCGTTTCGATCACAGACCACTTTGAACTATCAATCATGATCGGCACACGCGCGATATCGGGCTCAGAGGCGATCAAATTTAAAAAGCGGTGCATGCATGCGGCCGAATCCAACATGGCTTCGTCCATGTTGATGTCGATAATCTGCGCGCCACTCTCGACTTGCTGGCGTGCCACGGCAACCGCTTCGTCGTACTTTTCTTCTCGAATCAGACGCGCAAACATTTTGCTACCGGTCACGTTGGTGCGTTCACCCACGTTGACAAACAAGGTCTCACCATCAATGTTGAGCGCCTCTAGTCCAGACAAGCGTGTCTTGACGGGGATCTCGGACACGATCCGAATCGGTAGACTGCTGACCTTGTCCGCAATGGCTTTGATGTGCTCAGGTGTTGTGCCGCAACAGCCACCCGCAACGTTGACTAGACCCGAACGCGCAAACTCCTCTAGCAAGGCTGACGTATCCGCAGGCGTCTCGTCAAATCCAGTCTCGCTCATTGGATTGGGCAAGCCCGCATTCGGATACACACAAACATAGGTATCACAAATCTTGGCTAACTCAGCGATATAGGGGCGCATCAGCGCCGCGCCGAGCGCGCAATTCAGACCGATCGTAATAGGACGCGCATGACGCACGGAGTTCCAAAAGCCCTCAACCGTCTGACCAGACAAAATACGGCCCGAAGCATCGGTCACCGTACCGGACACCATCACGGGCAGGCGTTCGCCGCGCGCTTCAAACACCTCTTCGACCGCAAAAATTGCCGCCTTGGCGTTGAGCGTATCAAAAATCGTTTCGATCAAAATCAGATCGACACCGCCATCGAGCAAGCCGTTGAGCTGCTCGACATAAGCCACGCGCAACTCGTCAAACGTCACGTTGCGCGCGCCCGGGTCGTTCACATCCGGAGATATGGAGGCCGTCTTGGGTTGCGGTCCCAACGCACCCGCAACAAAACGCGGACGCTCAGGCGTGCTGAACTTGTCGCAGGCCGCACGCGCTAAACGTGCAGACTCCAGATTCAGCTCGTAGGCGAGCTCGGGTAAGTCGTAATCACCCTGAGCAATTGAGGTGGCACCAAATGTGTTGGTCTCCACCAAATCGGCACCGGCCTCGAAGTACTGCTCGTGGATCGACTGAATAATGTCGGGACGCACGAGCGACAACAGTTCGTTGTTACCTTTGACATCTTTGCCATGGTCTGCAAAACGACTGCCCCGAAAATCCGACTCCGACACTTTATAGGTCTGAATCATCGTGCCCATCGCACCGTCGAGAATCATGATGCGCTCGGCCAAGCCGCGAGCAAAGGCCGCGCCGCGGGTGTAACGCTCGATAGGGTAAGGCAAGCTTGGATAGGTCATGATTGTTATGCAGTGAGATAGCCTACTAGTTTAACAAAAGGGAGGCTGTGATACAGTGATTTCAGAATTGGTGCTTTCGGTGCGAAAACGGTCTTGCCACAAGCAAGATTGCGCATTGGGAAAGTTAAACGGGAAACAGGGAGAGTGATCCAAACAGATCCTCGTGCCTGTGCTGCCCCCGCAACGGTCAACGTCCGGTCCTTCAACAATGAAGCCCGCCTGACGCCAGCCCGATACCGGCCAGTTTGAGTGGAAAAGGTGTTGAACACCCTTTCTTTTGAACGTTCAGGATGTGCGGGGACGCACATCACTACGAGGTTTTTTATG
>CAMBLP010000100.1 GCA_945868195.1 Bordetella parapertussis | reverse complement strand
TCGTGATCGACGGCACTGGTGCAGACCGCTTTAAGGGCGATATCGGCATTAATGGTGACCGCATCGCCAAAATTGGTGATCTCGCGGGTTGCACGGGTAAGCAGGAAATCGATTTAAAGGGGCAAGTTGCTGCACCAGGTTTTATCGATGCGCATACCCACGATGATCGCATGATGCTGTCGAGTCCCGAGATGACGCCAAAGGTCAGCCAAGGCGTGACCACGATTATCGGTGGCAATTGTGGCGTTTCGTTAGCGCCAATGCCACGTCCGATCCCAGATCCTGTGACGCCGCCCCTTAACTTGCTCGATGATGAAGGGCATTGGTTTAAATTTCGTAGCTTCACTGAATATCTGGATGCGTTGCGCGCCGAACCTTCTACGACAAATCGCGCGATGCTCGTGGGCCATACAACCTTGCGTGTCGCCACGATGGATGATTTGGAAAAGCCCGCGACGCCCGCTCAAATAGATCAGATGCGAGAGCTTGTGGTCGAGGCCATGCAGGCGGGCGCGATCGGTGTTTCGACAGGTTTGTTCTACGAGCCCGCGGTCGCGGCACCGACCGAGGAAGTCATCGAGATATGTCGTCCTTTGAAAAAATATAACGGCTTGTATTGCACGCACATGCGTGACGAAGCCGATGGTGTCATGGATTCTCTCGAAGAGACCTTTCGTATCGGTCGCGAAGTCGGCGTCCCGGTGGTGATTTCCCACCACAAAGTCATTGGTGCTAACAATTATGGGCGCTCGGATGAAACGCTTGAGTTTATTCGCAAGAGCATGGCCAAGCAGCCGATTTGTCTGGACTGTTATCCCTACGCGGCAGGTTCGACCGTTTTGTCGATGAGTCGTGCCGAGAACTCGGCGCGCGTCATCGTCACGTGGTCGAAAACTTTACCTGAATATGCAGGACAGGATCTCGACAAGATCGCCGAAAAAATGGGTGTGACGCAAGCCGAAGCTGTCGAGCGACTCTTACCTGCCGGCGCGATTTATTTCCGCATGGACGAGGGCGATGTCCAGAAAATCATGAAGTTCGGTCCCACCATGATTGGTTCGGATGGCTTGCCCCACGATACTTCACCGCATCCGCGCTTGTGGTCAACGTTTCCTCGTGTTCTCGGTCACTACCGTCGCGGCCTGGGCCTGTTCACGCTTGAAACAGCCGTGCACAAGATGACGGGTCTGACGGCCGTGAACTTTGGCTTGACGGATCGCGGTGTCTTGAAAGAAGGCGCCTTCGCAGACTTAACGTTATTTAACGAAGAAACTATCGACGAAGTCGCGACGTATGACAATCCGATTGCCATGGCGCGCGGTATCAATTCAGTGATCGTGAATGGCGCGGTGGTGTGGGATCAGGGCAAGGCCACTGGTGCGCGACCTGGACGTGTGCTGTCTCGCCCAGTTATTTAAAATACTCTAGGACATCACGTATGACCACGCCGCTGCCGACACTCGATCCATCTCAACTTGCCAGAGCGATCAGTTTGCTGGACGAGGAGTGGTTGCAGCATGATCCGGATCTTGGTCCTGTGATGCCCTTGGTGCTAGGCCGAGGTGTCGGACAGGATTGGCACAAGGCCGGCACCTTTCGGCATCACTTGATTGGCGTGACGCGAACGTTGACCTTGTGGCAACAGCCTAAATATGTGCGTCAACTTGGTCTCTTGCACAGCGTCTATGGCAACGCGCATGTGGATCTGATGAAGTTTGATCCCAAGAGCGAACGGGGTCGCTTGCAAGAAGCCGTCGGTGAAGATGCTGAGCGTTTGATCTATTTATTTTGTGTGATGTCGCGCACCGAGTTTTTGGGTGAGCTATTCAAAGGCAACCTTAAGAGCGATGGTAGTCTGACCATCACGCTACACGGCGCGCCTTTTGTGTTGCCCGCCCGCGATGTCGCGGCTTTCATTGTCGTGAGCATGGCCGATATTTGCGAGCAATGGTATAGCTGGCAAGATGACATCTACATGGGCTATCCGGACTACAAACCACAACCTGCTCAACAACACTGGGCGGCCGCCTTGTGGCCGGGTCCGATGCGACCGACGACGTATCGCTGGGGACAGATTTCACGTTTAGGCAATTATCTCCAACAGCCCGGATTGAAGAATCAGTTACCACAGCCTCCCGTGTTTGATCATGGCAGACAAGTGATGGCACCTGGTGACGAAGCGGCGGCTGCGGCCTTGTATTGGTCGGTGATGCAACAAAGCCAACCACTCATGTCATCGACTGCTACAGCGGCGGTACTCGAGCAGGCGATTAAACTCAATCCTTGGGTCGCCGAGCCTTATATGGTGTTGTCACAACTCCATATGACTGAGCGCAACTTTGATTTGGGTCGTCAGTATGCCGAAGCGGGCGTGCAAACTGCAGCTTGTTGGGGTAACTCTTGGGATAAACGTATTGGCTGGGATGGCTGGATGTCTTGGGGCAGGGTGTTGCTGCAATCCGCTCAAAAGCGTCAGTGGCCTGAGACGCTCAATAAGCTCAATAACGTGGCATTGACGCCTGAGCTGTAGCAAATCTCTGTCTTGCAGGTTGCAGACCTTAGAGCTCAACGATTTGCGCAGAGCCATTCATAATGGGTTTGCATAAAATTTTGTAGCCATCGCTATCAAAGCCAGGCGCGGTCATATGTAAAGTCCGCGCTTGCTCTATCGTCGGGACACTGCCCAGATAAAACCAGTTTTTGACGACATGAATTTGTATGTCGTCGTCCAAACGTTCGATTAGTCCTATCGCGCCTGGGTAGGGCCAACAGATCACGCGACTCTGAGACAAGCTCTCCAACAGTCGCGCACGATGCGCAGCGAGGGTTTCTTGACCATGACAGGCGCCGGCGCAGCGATTGAGCATCGCGCGAAAACAGGGTCGATCGCCAGAGAGTTTTTCTAGTCCGAGCACACTCAAGCAAAGTTGTTTCTCATCCGCGATATTCTTTAGTGCCTCAATCGCGGAATGCCGACTCGCATATAAACCGTATAAATCAGACGTATTTGAAAAATCGATTTTGTTGGAGTAAACCACCTCAGGCTGATCGCCTTGAACTCTAAGTGAGCACATCTGACGCGTGCGCCGTAACTTTTGATTAAATAGAGGCTGTTGTTCTTTGATCAATCTAGCTTCGAGCAGGAGCGCACCGATTTCACCCGTCGTACGAACATAGGTAATTTTTTCTGTCTGTTTCAACATGCGGGCTTCATCGGCAGTTCGCAGATGCGACATAACGCGTGCGCGGATGTTGATGCTTTTTCCGATATACAAAGGCAGATCGCCCGTGGCACCATGAAAAATATAAACACCGGGTGTTATCGGCAAGTCCTCGATACTCTCACGTAAGTGAGTAGGATATTCGTAACCAAGCGTAGGATCAAAGTTCGCGCGCCGTGTCACACGTTTCATGATGTGGCGTGCATCTAGGCGGACACGTAGCTTATTGCCAGTGCTTCTGCGACACGAATGCCATCGACACCTGCGGATAGAATGCCGCCGGCATAGCCTGCACCTTCGCCCGCAGGATAGAGGCCTTTGACGTTGAGACTCTGAAAGTCTGCGCCTCGCGTCATACGGAGTGGGGACGAGGTTCGAGTTTCGACGCCAGTCAATAGCGCATCGTGCATCGAAAAGCCTTTGATTTGTTTATCGAACGCGGGAATGGCTTCGCGAATCGCTTCGATCGCATAGTCAGGCAGGCTCGTCGCTAAGTCGGTCAGATGAACACCAGGCTTGTAAGATGGGATCACGCTACCGAGTTCGGTGGAGGCGCGCCCCACCAAAAAATCACCAACAAGTTGACCTGGAGCTTCGTAGTTGCTACCACCCAAGACATAGGCATGGGATTCGATTTGCCGTTGAAAGTCGAGACCTGCGAGAGGCCCGCCGGGATAGTCCGCGGGTGTGATACCCACCACAATACCCGCATTGGCATTGCGCTCATTGCGCGAGTATTGACTCATGCCATTGGTGACGACACGATTAGATTCGGAGGTCGCTGCGACAACGGTGCCGCCGGGGCACATACAAAAGCTGTAGACGGCGCGACCATTGTTGGCATGATGCACGAGTTTGTAGTCTGCAGCACCGATTAGCTTGTTGCCTGCATTGGGGCCGAGTCTGGCTCGATCAATCAATGATTGAGGATGTTCAATGCGAAAACCCACTGAGAACGGTTTGGCTTCCATAAAGACACCGGCGTCGTGCATGATAGTAAAGGTATCGCGGGCACTGTGTCCGAGGGCGACGATCACATGGTCAGCGGCAAGCGTTTCGCCGCTTTCGAGCTGAACCGCCCGAATCTGCTGATGTGAAATCTCGAACCCCACCACCTTTTGGGAAAAGCGGATTTCGCCACCTAGCGCGATGATTTCTTCGCGCATTTTTTCAACTACGCCGACCAGGCGAAAGGTGCCGATATGCGGCTTGGCGACGTAGAGGATTTCTTCGGGAGCGCCTGCTTTGACAAACTCGCGGATGACTTTACGACCATAAAACTTTGGATCTTTGATCTGACTGTAAAGCTTGCCGTCCGAGAATGTGCCTGCACCACCTTCGCCGAATTGCACGTTTGACTCGGGGTTTAAAATATTTTTTCGCCAGAGTTTCCACGTGTCCTGCGTGCGTTCACGTACGGCTTTGCCGCGTTCTAACACAATGGGTTTCAATCCCATCTGCGCTAATAACAGGGCGGCAAAGATCCCGCATGGACCAAAACCGATCACGACGGGCCTGGGCCGAGTTTGTTGTGCGTCTCGCTCTGTACGTGCGACGAATTTGTAATCGGTGTCTGGTGTTGGCTTGATATGCGGATCACCGCGGAATTTTTTTAACAGTAACTCTGGCGCAGTGACCTTGGCATCGATCGTATAAATAAAGGTGAGGGCATTTTTTTTACGTGCGTCGTAGCTACGTTTAAAAATATCAAACGATAATAATTGGTCGGTCGTGATGCCGAGCCGTTCGATCACCGCGGCACGCAAGGCGTCTTCGGTGTGTTCGAGCGGAAGGCGAAGTTCGGTAATGTGAATCATAAATGGTCGTCGGTGTGCTGTCCGAGTCTAGGACTGGTCGCCATCGTATCAGGACTCAGAAAGGGCGAGCATAGCGGTGTCGGTAGCGCGGATAGTACCTTACCATTGCTGGTTTTAAGCTGTCGTTTAAAGACCCCACGCTCTTGGAAGTGTGGGTCTTGTGTCGCCTGTTCGAGCGTCACGATTTCTGCGACACAGACATCCTGACCCTCAAACAGCTTCACCCAGTGCGCGGCGGGATGTGCTGCAATGATTCGGGCGATACTGGCTTTGACAAGAGCGGGTTGATCGAGATCGATAAGTTCGGGTGCCCCAATCAGCTCTAGAAACCTTTTCCAGAACTTGTCCTCCAAGGGGGCGGCAGACAAGTATTTCAGATCGGAGGTCTGATAGATTTGGTAGCGCGGACTGCCGCCCGTTAAAAGCTCGTCACCCGCCTTGGGCCATTGATTCGCGGCCCAGCCGTGCCCAAGCCCCCAATACATGAGCGGAAATAAGTTGTCGGCCATCGAGACATCCAAATGACAACCTAGACCGGTGAGGTCACGCTGACGTAAGCCCAGCAAAATATTCATGACAGCAGGGTAGGCACCCGCGGCGAGGTCCGCGACCAATACCGGCGGGACTTGCGGGGCGCCATCCGCGCCGGCACCGAGTCCCACCATGCCGGTTTTGGCTTGATAGTTCATATCATGGGCTGCGATTTGAGCATATGGGCCCGTTTGACCAAAACCGGTGATCGAACAATAGACAAGCTTGGGATTCAAGGCGTGGACCTGTTCAAAGCCAAGGCCAAGGCGATCCATCACACCCGGACGGAATTGCTCGACAATGACGTCCGCTTCGCGGATCAGGGCTTCTATTTTTTCGCGCGTGATTGGATCCTTGAGGTTGGCGATGATGGATTTTTTGCCACGATTAAGCAAGGAAAAGTTGACGCTATCCTCGCCGAGCTTAGGCGGGTAGGCGCGCATATCATCGCCTTCGGGACGTTCGATCTTGATGACATCGGCGCCTGCATCGGCCAGAAGCAAGGTACACATGGGACCGGGCAGGAGGGTGCTGAAATCGAGAATCTTGACGCCATGAAGGGGTTGCATCGTGTGCGGACCTGATCAGAGTTGAACGGAGACGGAACCAATGCCGTCAAATTGGGCGACAACGAGCTCACCCGCTTGCGCGGCAGGTACACCTGACCAACTGCCCGTCGTTACCACGGCACCGGCGGGTAGGGTTTGACCGCTAGACGTCGCGTGCTGAACCCATGCGGGGATGACCCAGCGCGGATCTTGCATTGAGTGTGTGCCTACAAATTCCAGAGGTGTTTGCTCGCCAATTTTGACCGTGCAGCGCTGTTTGGACCAGTCACGGCGTGCTTCTTGTTCGCCATAGGGTTGCCATTGTCCGATGACCAAGACACCGTGCGACTGCATATCCGCGAGTTTGAGTAAAGCCTCGGTATCGTTGCCCTGTTTCCAGCGGGAGTCGACCACCTCAATGGTGACCGTAAACGCTTCGATCAAGGCGTGACCTTGCTCTTGTGTCATGACGCGTGCTTGCGCAGGCGTGACAGCATGCTTTGTTTTGAACCCGATCTCGATTTCGATCAGGCGAAGGTTGAACGGGTGGGCGCTCGCTTGGGCGGGACTTTTCAATATCCCAGTGTCAAGCAGGACTGTATTTAAAATTTCAGCGGTTCGAGATGGGCCGCCAGACTTCCAATGCCGGGATATCGGCGCCTGTTGTGGTGCTAACGCGGTGAGGATGATGTCTTGGACGGCCAGGGCCTCAGAGACGCTTTGCAATTGACCTACAAAGGGGCTGGCATCGGCCGGAGTCTGGGTGCGGCGAGCTGTCAGCAGAGTTTGAGCAATCACGTCGATCTGTGGGTTTGTCATGAAAATTCACTTAAGAGTTGGTAATGAAGGATAATCCAGAATTTCCCGTTATTTCTATTACGACGCCTTTGCGTCAGATTGCACTTTAAGACCACTTATGGCCCTGCGCGCGACAATCTACAAAGCTGAGCTCAATGTGGCGGATTCGGACCGTCATTATTACGAGAGCCATGCCCTCACGTTGGCCCGTCACCCTTCTGAAACCGACGAAAGGATGATGGTGCGCCTGTTGGCATTCGCCTTGAATGCCCATGAGGATCTGGTCTTTACCAAAGGGATCAGCGATGCGGACGAGCCGGACCTCTGGCGAAAAGACCTGACAGGCTCCATCGATCTTTGGATCGAGGTGGGTCAGCCAGACGAACGTCGCATTTTAAAGGCTTGCGGACGCGCCACGGAAGTGGTGATTTATTGCTACGGCGGACACACCAGCAAAATCTGGTGGGACTCTGTACAAAATAAGCTCGCCCGCACGCGAAATCTCAACGTGGTTTGTTTGCCCGCAGAACAAACGAAAGAGCTGGCGACCTGGGCTGAACGCACAATGACGATTCACGTCAATATCCAGGATAGCGAGCTCTTTGTTTCCTCGGAAAAAGGCCAGATCACGCTTGAGCAGCAGATCTGGCGCTAAACCTATACACCCATCTGGGTGGCGAGATCCCGTATGTCCTTGGCTACGATATCAAAGTCATGCGCCGCGACTAGATTGGTTTTCTGCTCTGGACCGTGTTCGGTTGGACGTGGCCAAAACGCAGTCCTGAGTCCGACATTGCGGGCCGCTAGCAGGTCATCGTTGTGCGCGGCACACATCATCACCTCGCCGGGTTCAAGTTGCAGCGCCGCACAGACACCCAGATAAGACTGTGGCTGTGGTTTGTAGCAATGAAAGACCTCGGTGGAGAGATTCAAGTCCCAGGGCAAGCCTGTGTATTTGGCGATGTCGGTCAGCAAGGAAATGTTACCGTTGGACAGCGGCGCGATGATGTATTTGCTTTTGAGACGCGTCAGACCACCCACCGCATCAGGCCAGCCGTCAAGTCGGTG
>CAMBLP010000099.1 GCA_945868195.1 Bordetella parapertussis | reverse complement strand
CAATCAGGCTTGATGCTGTTTTCCTTGATGACTTTGGACCAGCGTGCCATCTCGGAAGCCGTGAACTTACCCAAGGCTTCAGGAGAGCTTGCCTTCAAGTTCATTCCAAGCGTCACGGTCAACTGCTTGTTGACATCAGGTTGCTTGGTGATTTTGACGATCTCAGCATTAAGTTTGTCGATAATGGCTTTAGGCGTGCCAGCAGGTGCATAAATTGCCCACCAAGCTTCGGCTGAAAAGCCTTTGTAACCCAGTTCAACCATGGTCGGCACATCAGGCAAGGACGCTGCGCGTGTTTCACCGGTCACAGCGAGCGCACGCATTTTTCCGTTACGGATATGGTTGCCCAAGACAGCGACTGAACCGATGCCACCGTCGATCTGGCCACCCATAATGTCAATGGACATTGGGCCACCGCCCTTGTAGGGGACGTGCACAACTTTAAAGTTGCCATCTTTCTGTAACAGCGTCATCGCCAGGTGACCCAAGCTACCGCTTCCGACTGAACCATAGCTCACGCTGTCAGGCTTGGCTTTAGCCGCCTTCACGTAGTCGCCAAAAGTTTTATAGGGCTTGGAAGGTGCTGTGGCAAACGCCATCGGGGCTGTACCTACCAACATCACTGGCGTCAGATCTTTGACCGTGTCAAAGGTCATCTTTGGCAGCAAGTAAGGATTCGTCGCATGCGTATCAAACACGAATACAAAGGTGTAACCATCAGCAGGCGCTTTGGCGACATAACCTGTCCCGATCGAGCCCGAGGCACCTGTACGGTTCTCGACGATAAACTGCTGACCGAGGGATTCGGATAACTTCGCCGCAAATAAACGTGCCAGAGGGTCAACAGAACCTCCTGGAGGAAAGGGCGAAACAAAAGTCACGGGTTTGACAGGCCACTGCTGTGCCGAAGCAATCGGTGAGGCGGCCACTGCCAATACACCAAGCGCCAAACCGACATTACGAATGAGTTTATTCACCACAGTTCACTCCTTGCTCAAATGAGTATGAAAGCACTATTAGCCTTCGTGATCCAGTAGTTTATACCGATAGGCAGATCGAATACCCCCCTATAAACCCTAGGTTATTAGGTTATCTGGGTTCACATTGATTGGGACTTTCAAACCAACTTTTCCAAACTTTTTGCAAATACGACGGTCTTGTTCACAAAAGCTTCGTGATTGTTTTCAATCTCATCGAGCTCATAGAGATAATTCACCATCAGACTACTAGATTGGGCCACGCCCTTTTTAGACAAGTCCGCCGCCCAATTAATGTTGTAGAGCTGAGCGCCATTGGAGAGGTGAAATTTCGCCACCGCATCACCTTCGCGCGAGCATGTCTCTTGCGTAAGATAAATAAAACACAAGCGCATCAATGCTGCTTTTTCCGCTTCGCTCACCGTCGCACTGGACCAGCCAGCAGCCAGCACTTTAGACCACGACTGTCCTCTCGCGCGCAGCAACTTAAACGCATCCTCAACCTTGGTACGCTTAACAGGAGTCAGATTAAACTGCTCAATCTTGACACCTGAATCCAACCATTTTGTAAATCCTGGAATAGGTGACAAAGTGCTAAACGTTTTAATGGAGGGGATCTCTTGTTGAATTTTTTCAGCTACGCGTTTAATCAAGAAGTTACCTAATGACACGCCTTTTAAACCCGGCTGGCAATTGCTAATTGAATAAAAAATGGCCGTCTTGAACTTCTTTGCATCAATGGCGAGCGCCTTTTTATCGAGCAAAGGTCCTACCTCCCGGGCAATGGTCGGGACGAGTGCAACCTCGACAAAAATCAGTGGTTCGCCCGGTAGCTGAGGATGAAAAAAAGCAAAACATTTTCGATCCGGTTGCAAGCGACGACGCAGATCGTCCCAACCATCAATCGCATGGACTGACTCATGTTTGATAATCTTTTCTAACAGAATCGCTGGCGAAGACCAGGTGATTTCATGAAGCTCCAAGAATCCGGGATTAAACCAGGAACTAAAGACGTGCTGAATATCTGAATCGACTGACTTGAGTTCTGGATGGGCTTTCAGATAACCCAACAGACGCTCCCGCATTTGCACGATCGCATGCGTCCCACCCGCTGTGCGATTCATGCGCCGGAGTAACTCTTGGCGCGGCGGCTCGACCGTCAGAAAAAGATGATTCAAACTCGCGTGATCGGGACGATCCGCGTAGCGCTGTGCGGCTGCAAGCACAGCGCCAGGGTTAGGGTTGAAGCTCACCGACAAAAATTCAAAAAAACTGAGTTGTTCAACACGATCCAGGGAATGAAACGTTTCCAATAACTTGGCAGCCACGTTTTGAGCATTGGCCTCCCCCTTTTCCGAGAGCAAATGCAACGCGGTCTTTTTAGCCGTCTCTAGCGAACGACCCCTGATAAATCGTTCAAACATAAGGAAATTCTCCATGTTGAATCCCAATTCTGTATGGGTCGTGTTGTCAAACACGCTATTCAATATACATTTAATCTAAAATTACCCGTTTAGAGATATTCCAGCCCTAATCGTTCACATTCATAATAATGACAAAGACCTCCTTCGCCCGACAGCTCACCGCGCTCTTCTCGATGCTTGCTGTGACACTGTCCCTCAACGCCCAATCTCCTTCTGGTTCAGTCGCCGCACCTGCAGCGACTCCCGCTCTATCTGCAGCGCAACTTCAGGATTTAGCGACGCTGCTTACCGGCAAAGAGCCTGCTTCAGGCTTGCCAAACGCGATTCGCGACAATCTAAAGTGGAAAATCTACACCCAAGAGGTGCAGAACAACTGGGCCGAGTACACCCAAAAAATCGGCGTGCCGATGGAAAACTGGACCAAACAGCACATCAACGATCGCGCTGACACTATTTTCTACCCTTTTTCGGGCCCAGACTTCACAACCGTTTATCAGTTGTTTCCTGAGGCTAAACGTTATGTGATGGTGGCAATGCAACACGCTGGTCGTCCCATGGATTTGAGCGGCTACTCACCCCTGATTACTGACCAAAGTCTCGAACAGCTAATTTCCGCTTGGCAGCTCTACGGAACACATGGCTTTTTTGTGACTTCCTACCTTGACCGATACTTCTACGCGAGCCAGGGAAAGATCGGCGCAAGCACCTTCATCTCTATTTTTCTCAAACTCCAGGGCTTTGACATTGAGCGCGTGACCCCAATCAGAGTCAACGCACAGAGCGAGGTCGAAGAACTCTCGCCAGACACGCCCGTTTGGAACTCCGTGCGATTTAACGCAACCAAAAACGGCAAACCCATCGTTTTAGACTATCTCAGGATGGATCTCTCCAATGAGGGTTTACAAGCGGCTCCACAAAACATCAAGTTTGTTCAACAGATGTCGGTCAACCCCACCTTGTTTAAAGCGGCTTCACACCTTCCTCAAAACGCCAATTTCAACATCATCGCACGCGCTGTTTTGGAGCGTGCCCCCTTAATTGTGCAGGACGAGACCGGTATCAGCTATACCCCGCTAAGCCAGCAGTTCGACACGACTATGTTTGGTAAATTTACGATCCCACATCATGCGTTCCTGAGCTATCAAGCTGACCTCGTTCGCGCCTATGCCGAACGTACAGACATCCAGCCTTTAAATTTTCGTGTGGGTTACTACAAAGATGGCAATTACGTGCTGATGGTGGCGCGACGCAAAAAGTGACGCGTAGGTCAATCGCGACCGAATAGGTCATGACTTTATAGGGCCTTTGGAAATACCAGCGTGAAGCTGGTATTTTTTTCATTGGATACAACCGTAATAGTGCCACCATGTGCCAGCATTAAAGACCTGGTGATCGAAAGGCCTAATCCAGTGCCACTCTGCTCGGGATGCGGACGAGATTTTTGCGTGCGATAAAAACGATCGAACAAACGCGGAATGACGGCTTCATCGATCGGGTGTCCTGCGTTTTTTACAGTCAACTCCACCGCCTCTGGTAAGCGCGTAACGACAACCTCAACCACTGAGGGCTTGAGGGCGTGTCGCAAGGCATTTGAGAGTAAATTTCCGATGGCACGACGTACCATCAAACGATCACCGACAATCGTCGCATCGCCTTGATGTGTCAAGCCGATACCGGCCTCTTCGGCAACAGCCTCATAAAAGTCAAACAGAGCCTGCACCTCTTTGGCTAGAGAGAGAGGTTCGCGGTTAGGCAACTCAAGACCATGCTCTGTCTTGGCCAGATACAACATGTCGGACACCATGCGCGCTAAGCGCTGAAATTCCTCGGCATTCGATGCGAGAATATCCCGATATGACTCGGCATCGCGATCTCGCGTGAGTGTGACCTGTGTTTGCGTCAATAAGTTTGTAATCGGCGTGCGAAGCTCGTGCGCCAAATCGCTTGAAAACTCCGAGATACGCTCAAAATCCTGCTCTAATCGCTCGAGCATGAGGTTCAATCCCTGCGCGAGTTCGACGAGTTCGGCTGAACTGTCCGCAGTGGGCATCCGGACATTTAACTGACGCGCATCGATATTGCGGGCGCGTTCGCGCATCACACGCAAGGGAGCCAGTCCTCGTCGCGCAGCCCACCAACCCAACAGACCGCTGAGCAGCGTGGCGGCAAACAAATAAATCGCCAGGGTGTAATGAAGCTGTGTCATAAAGTGCGTGTGATGATGCGTATCTAAACCTAACAATAAAGATCCGCCTTGTTGCAACGGCACTTTGATGCCGCGCAAGGTCATGGAACCTGATTGCCAGTCATAGGAAATGTTGGGCGGGACTTTGGCGGCGCTCAACGCAGAAAAGTCCACGCCGTTGACTATGGGCCCTGACGATATGCCGTCACTCAGCGCAATATAAAGCCCCTCTTGACTGTCCATCTGTTGCGCCAGTAACGCGCGCACGGCACTTGGTTCGGAGGTCTGCGCTAAACCGCGTTGAACCAAACTTGCTTTGCCCTGCAAATATGCCAGATCCAAGTCAACGAAATGCAAATAGCTTGCGCGCGCGACCATCACCCCGAGACCGCACAGCACTAGAGCCGAGATCAAGGCATACAAAATCGTCAAACGGGAAACAAGCGTCAAACGTATTAGCATTAAGTCGACCTGTTTGCTTCGAGAACATAGCCCATACCGCGCACCGTTTGAATCAGTCGAACCTCGAAACCTTCGTCGACCTTGGCGCGTAACCTGCGCATCGCAACTTCGATGACATTCGTATCGCTGTCGAAATTCATGTCCCATACTAGGGAGGCGATCAACGAGCGTGGAAGGACCTCACCTTGGCGGCGCACCAGTAACTCCAATAAACCGAACTCCTTGGGCGTGAGGTCAATCCGCTTACCAGCGCGTGAAACGCGTCGTCTAAGCAGATCGACCTCGAGGTCAGCCACCTGCAAAACCGCACTCTCTATTGCTGCAGGTCCTCGCCGCAAAACGTTTCGTACTCTAGCTAACAACTCGGCAAATGAAAAGGGTTTCACCAGATAATCAGCCGCTCCGAGCTCAAGTCCTCGGACACGCTCTTCGACCTGATCCTTGGCCGTTAAAAAAATCACCGGTGTGGTGATCCCAGCCTGAGTCAGTGCCTGTAAAACACCCCAGCCATCCATGCGAGGTAGCATCACGTCCAGAATGATCAAATCCTGATCACCTTCGATTCCGAGATGCAGACCATCAAGACCATCCTGAACGAGATCGACGGTAAAACCGGCCTCGCGTAAGCCTTGGCGCAAATAATCGCCCGTTTTAGGTTCATCCTCGACAATCAAAATTTTCAACAGGAAGAACTCCCAAAATCAGTATTGTGACGGATAGGCTTAGCGCTGAAACCCCAAGAAACTATACCTTAGCACTCAGCTTGCGCAAGACATTGGGCTCAACATAACAATTTTGTAATGTTAGCGTCACGTCCGCTTGCCCAGTCACGCATTACAGTAGATGCATTGGATGGGGAGATTTCCTTCCGGACATCCCAACTTTTGAACGTAACACAGGCAACGATGCATTTCCAACTCGTCCACCCCGGACTCAAGCATGGGCTCACAGTCTTGCTCGCCGTGACCGCACTCAGTTTGCCCGCTCTGGCGCGCGCTCAGGCCGCGCAACAGAACGATCTCAGACAATGGCGTAACGCGAACACAGACGTAGGGCGTTTCCAACGCGGTCATATTGATCTGCTCAAAGCCGAGCGGAGTCGCAGTGCGCTTACACAACGCGACTCAAACCTGACGATAGGAGCGTTCAAGGAAGATCTCGCTGCGCCTGAACTCACCGAAGAGCTCGCTCGTAAAGCTTCGCTCACGCTGCACGCCGATCTTCTGACAGGTCAGGCGATCAGTAGTATCGAACGATTCACCCGAGACGCACAACTCCTCGCACTACAGCAAGCCACACATAAACTCTGGCTCGAAGCCGTCTCCGCCAAAGAACAGCTCAACATCCAACAACGCATCGCTGAAGCCGCTAGTGTGTCGCTTGAACTCGCCAAGCGAATGGAAAAGGTCGGTAACTGGGGCCGTAACAGACTCATCGATGTCGAGATTGGCTACCAGTCTGCGCGCAATCAACTTCTTCAGGCCGATCAAGCCGCTTTTAACAGCCGTCAAAAACTCTTTGCACAGATCGGCTCCGAGCACTGGCGCCTACCAAACGCCCTCCCCAAACCCGCCAGCCTTGCCGGCTTATCCGAACTCCTGACGCCACTTGAGCAACAACTCGCCGACATGCTGGCTCGCCATCCACAGTTCAGCCTTCTGGAAAAAGAGGTGCAGTATTACGAACGTATCGCCGGTCCCGCCATGCTCGAACAATGGCGAAAACAGCTTGATGTGATGTTGAGCGCCAGTTCAAGCTGGACCAGTGCGGTTCCTACACTGGACCGCACAAAAATCCTTTGGAACCACGATCTCGACAAAGCCATCAAAGCACGGGCCGAAGCGCTGCGCTTGAGCATCAAGACTAAAAGCGATTTACAACAAGCACGCGAACATTTGCGCGCAGCCCATACGCAAGCCTCAGATATTTTGAATAAGCTGCAAAACTTGTATAGCGGCGCCGAAGAAGAAGCGCTCATGCGCTACAACGGAATGTTTATCAGTACCTGGGACTTGATCGCCAAAGCGCAGACCAAGATGCAATCCGAACTTGCCGTCGCGCAAGCCAAACAATCCTTTTGGATCGCCTTGACGGACATGCGGGCATTGCTTGCAGGCGCGCCCTATGCGGGTCCTGGTGGCAATGTCGGCGGTCCTGACACTAACAGCTCTACTGGCAAAGGCCACTGAAATACTATGGAACGCAGAGACTTCATACACAGCGCACTCCTCGGTCTGGCCGGCACGGTCACCGCAACTGCGGTTAGCAAGCATGCACTGGCCAATGTTCCCGAGCCGATTTATCAACCGAGCGCCGGCACAGCACCACCATGGCGCGGTCCTGAAACAGAGGGTCCTGAGGCACGCTATCGCCCCGTCGTCACGCTCAATGGCTGGACATTGCCTTATCGTAACAATGAAGGCGTGAAAGAATTTCATCTCGTCGCTGAACCCGTTGTCCGTGAGATGTCACCTGGCTTCAAGGTCAATATGTGGGGCTATAACGGTCAAAGTCCTGGCCCCACAATTGAAGTCGTCGAAGGCGATCGCGTCCGAATTTTTGTGACTAATCGACTTCCTGAAAAAACCACCATTCACTGGCATGGTCAGAGACTCCCGAACGGCATGGATGGGGTGAGCGGACTCAACCAACCGCCTATCCCTGTCGGCAAAACCTTTGTCTATGAATTCATCGCCAAGCGGCCCGGGACTTTTATGTACCACCCCCATGCCGACGAGATGACGCAGATGGCAATGGGGATGATGGGCTTTTGGGTGACCCACCCCAAGGGCAAGCACCCCAACATCAGTGAAGTCGACCGTGATTATTGTTTGCTGCTCAATGCGTTCGATGTCGAGCCAGGCAGCAAGACGCCCAAGATTATGACCATGTTGGACTTTAATATTTGGGCCTTTAACAGTCGCGTGTACCCCGGCATTTCGCCTATGGTCGCCAAGCTTGGCGATCGCGTTCGCATTCGGGTTGGCAACCTCACCAT